>JAFIFL010000093.1 GCA_020832055.1 Gammaproteobacteria bacterium | reverse complement strand
TGCGCTCGGCCATGATGGATGCCCGGGTCGAGTTTGCCAGCGTCCCCGTGGAGCCAGGCGAGGTCACTGTGAATGCCTCGGTCAGCTTGACCATGGCCCTTGATTGATCCCAGCCCGGTCAGGCTCACCGCCATGAACCACCGCAGCGCTGATGACCTGGAGAGTGATGGCTTTGCATTAAAACGTGCATCTGTTACCCTTGCATTGCAAGTTGTATCAAGACAAGTCGAAACCACAAAAGCATCTGTTGTGCTGCAGTACGGTCGCCCCAGCCGCGATCAGTCCAGCCGACGCATAGAGTTGTAGCGTCCCGCATCACGGGACCCTCCAGGGAGTCCGAACAATGAGTCATCGTTTCCTTCCGCGCAGCGCGGGCAGCGCTGTGCTGTGCGCTGCTATCGCGGCCGCCTCGGCCCAGGCCGTCGCGCAAGCCCCCCAGACCCAGCCCGCTTCCCGCAGCCTGATCGACGAAGTGGTCGTCACCGCCCAGCGCCGAGAATCGTCGCTGCAGGACACCGCCATCGCGGTCTCAGCTTTCGACCAGTCCGCGCTCGATCGCGAGAACATCAATACCGTCTCCGACATGCAGCTGTCGGTGCCGAACCTGAGCTTCACCAAGGAGAACTTCACCGGCTCCAACGTGCGCATCCGCGGCATCGGCAACAACGCCGTCGCTGCCAGCTCAGACTCCGGTACCGCCATCAACTTCAACGGTGCCTACCTGCAGACCACGACCATCTTCGAATCGGAGCTGTTCGACGTGGAGCGGGTCGAGGTGCTGCGCGGCCCCCAGGGCACGCTGTACGGACGCAACACCACCGGTGGCGTGATCAACATCATTCCCGCCAAGGCCGATCCGACCCAGTTCGATGCGGCCATCGACCTCGAGGCCGGCAACTTCGATACCCGCAAGGCCAGCGGCATGGTCAACATTCCGATGGGTGAGCAGGCTGCCGTGCGCATCTCCGGCCGCTGGCTCGAGCGCGACGGCTACGTCGAGAACACCTTCCTCGGCGAGGACATCGACGATCGTGATCTGTGGTCCACCCGGGTCGCCTTCAACTACGCGCCCACCGACCGCACCGAGATCAACTTCTTCTGGCAGCGCTTCCGTGAAGACAGCACCCGGATGCGTACGTCCAACCAACTCTGCGCCAAGGATCCGAACCCCTTCCCCTTCAGCCTCGGCTGCCTGCCCGGGGTCGCACTCGATGATCCGGACGCCTTGGGTGTACTCAACTCCGCAGGCCAGCTCGGGGGCATCCTTGCCGCCAGCTTCCTGCCGCAGGGTGTCGATGCCTTCGCCAACAGCACCCGCAGCAACGATCTGCGCCAGGTGCAGACCCCGCTGACCCCGGTGTACGAAATGGACGAGGACATCTTCAATCTGGAGATCGTCCACGAGTTCGATAACTACACCCTGACCGTGGGTGCCACCTACCAGGAAATCGAACTCAACACGGTCACCGACTACGCCTGGGCCGTGCCGTCCGAGACCTTCCTGCCCGGTATCGCGCCGGTGCCTCTGCCTGGTTTCGGTTTCACCGATGACCAGGGGCGTCTGCAAACGCCGTCTGACCCGACGGTTTCCGGCTTCGATCGTCCTTTCGCCTACGACACCTCGGCCTTCGAGAACGAGGCGCTGACCATCGAGGCCAGGATCGCCTCGAGCTGGGATGACAAGCCCTTCGATTTCCTTGCTGGCTTCTTCTATCTCCAGAGCGACAACACCACCATCTACGACGTTCGCGGCAACACCCTGGCGGCCTTCACGCCCGTAGGCGAGGTCGAAGTGGATGGCCGTGAAGCGCCGCTGGCCTACTTCCGCAATGACACCGCCGACTACGAGCTCGAGACCTGGGCCATCTTCGGTGAGTTCTATGTGGATCTCGGCGACCGCACCCGCCTGACCCTGGGCCTGCGCTACTCTGACGAGAGCAAGGACGTCCGCGATCGCCAGACGCTGCTGAACAATCCGGCCCTGGAGTTCGTCGAGGGCGTATCCAATCGTGCCTTCCTCGACAACACCTTCGAGGAGGCTTTCGCGCCCGGCGGCGCGGCTGGCCTGGCCGTGGTGGACGAGCGCTTCTACGGCTTCGGCACCACCGGCAACAACCCGGTACCCGATTTCCGCGAGTTCGGCGACTCCTGGAGCGAGCTCACCGGCAAGGTGGCCCTCGATCACTACCTGGATCTGTCGTTCACCGACGAGACCATGATCTTCGGTTCGCTGTCCCGCTCCTACAAGTCCGGCGGCATCAACCCGCCGTCGTTCTCCGGGGCCTTCGAAGAGACCTTCCAGCCCGAGTACATCAACGCCATCGAGATCGGTGCCAAGAACCGGCTTCTAGACGGCCGCCTGCAGGCCAACATCACCTATTTCTGGTACGACTACGACGGTCTTCAGAACACCAAGATCATCGATCGGACTTCGGTGAACGAGAACATCGACGCCAAGATTCAGGGCCTCGAATTCGAGTTCACCTACGTCCCGGTGGACAACCTGCGCATCGACGCCTTCGTTTCCTGGCTCGATACGGAGATCACCGGCGGTACCAGCATCGATCCGGCCAACCCGACGGACGGCAACCCTAACTTCGTCACCGTGAAGAACGGCGGCGCCGATGTCTTCATCGTGCCCACCGAGGTTCTCGCCGGCGGCAGCTTCGACGCCAGCCAGTGTGGTCAGAACCGCCTCGAGTGCGCCAATATCTTCACCGAAAACCCGGCTGCCAATCCCCTCGGCGCACAGACTCCGACCACGCTGGTGCCGATCGGCATTGCCAACGATCTCAAAGGCAATCAGCTGCCAGGCGCCACCGAGTGGTCGGTGAAGCTCGGAGCCCAGTACAGCTTCATGTTCGACAACGGCATGGAACTGATCCCGCGCATCGACTACTACTGGCAGGACAGCTTCTACTACCGCGTCTACAACAGCGAGCAGGACAAGATCCCCAGCTGGTCGGTGTGGAACGCTTCCCTCACGCTGCACGGCAACCACGGTACCGATGGCACCTGGTACGCTCAGGCCTTCATCAAGAACATCGGTGACAAGGATCACATCACCGGCGCGTACTTCACTGATGCCAGCTCGGGCAACTTCACTAACATTTTCCTGCTCGAGCCCCAGACCTACGGGTTGCAGATCGGCGCCCGCTTCTGATCCACGGCGTCACCATGCAAGGCAAGGATCAGGGGCCCTTCGGGGCCCCTTTTCTTTGCGGCTGTTTTCAGCCCACCATCGCCTCTGCCAAGGTAGAATCCGCGGCTTGTCGATGCATCCCGGACCCTCTGTCTTGAAGCACTACGAACGCGACAACATCCAGCGCATGACCGGTTATACCTGGGGCGAGCAGCCGGGCCGGGCCGATGTCATCAAACTCAACACCAACGAGAATCCCTACCCGCCCAGTCCGGCCGTAGCCGATGCCCTGGCCGGCATCGACACCCGGCTGCTGCGGCGTTATCCGCCGCCACTGGCCAACGACTTCCGGAATCAGGCCGCGTCTCTGCACGGCGTCGAGCGGGACTGGCTCATCGCCACCAACGGCGGCGACGAGTTGCTGCGGCTGCTGGTGACCACGTTCATGGAACCTGGCACGCCGCTGGCCACCACCGCGCCGAGCTACTCCCTGTATCCGGTGCTCGCCGCCGTGCAGGGTTGCGCCACCGTCGAAGTTCCGCTGGGCCCCGGATTTTCGCTGCCCGAGGATCTGGCGTCCCGCGCCAACGCCGCCGGAGCCGGGCTCACCTGCGTGGTCAATCCCCATGCGCCCACCGGAACCCTGTTCCCGCTCGCCGAACTCGAGCGTCTCGCCGCAGCGCTCAATGGCCTGCTGCTGATCGACGAGGCCTATGTGGACTTCGTCGATCCCGAGGGCGGACACGACGCCGTGAGCCTCGTCCGCCGGCACCCCAACGTGGTTCTGCTGCGCACGCTGTCCAAGGGCTATGCCTTGGCCGGCCTGCGCTTCGGCTACGGCATCGCGCAGCCCCACATCATTGCGCCCATGCTCGAGAAGACCCGGGACTCCTACAATCTCGACCTGATTGCCCAAGTGCTGGCCACTGCCGCCATCAGCGACCAGGCCTGGACTCGAGCCAATGCCGAACGGGTCCGCTCCCAGCGCCAGCGGCTGCGGGAGGGTCTTGTTGCACTCGGGTTCGAGGTCCCTCCTTCCCAGGCCAACTTCCTGTTCGCGCGGGTTCCGGCTGACCGCGATGCCCTGAAACTCAAAACCAGCCTGCAAACGTCTGGCATCCTGGTCCGTCACTTTCCGACCACCGGACTCGACGACCGACTGCGGATCAGCATCGGCAGCGAGGAGGAAAACCGCGTCCTCCTGCTCAAGCTCCGTGAATGGCTGGAATGAGGCCCGCCACGATCGTCGCGTGCATGGAGTGAGGACATGATCATTCAATCAGGCTTAGCCGTCGCCGGGGCCGCGTTCGTGATCTATCTGGGTGCCGTCATCGTCAGCCCGGATACGGCCCCCATGAGCACCGTGCTGGACACGGCCTGGGGCCGGGTGCTGCTGGCGGATTTCTACCTGGGGGTGCTGTGCTTTGCCGCCGTGATCCATGCCGTGGAACGGCGCCTGCCGGTCACCCTCGCCTGGACTTTGGCCCTCGCCCTGCTCGGATTTCCCGCGGCTGTCGTCTGGCTGCTGCTGCGCGGACTGCGGCGGATCACCGGATCATTTGGCGACCGGGTTAACCAGCGTTGAGCGCAGCAGCTTGCGGTAGTCAGGCAGGAAGTCCTTCCAGCGTTCAGCCCTGTCCTGCTCCGGAGGCAGTTCGAATCCCTTGGGCCTGATCTCCAGCAGCGCCTTCTCGTTCACCTCGTCCACCAGATTCGGATCCATGTAGCGATCCGCGTACTGGCGATAAACGCCGCTGTGCACGAAGAAATCGAACAGCTCAGGGTCGAGGTGGTTGTTCTCCTTCATGCGCCCCATGATCGTCATGGTCTCGGATAGCGACTTGCCCTGCTTGTAGGGGCGATCGGCGGCGGTGAGCGCCTCGAAGATGTCGGCGATGGCCATGATCCGGGCCGGGATCGACATGTCGCCGGCATAAATGCCTTTGGGATAGCCCTGCCCGTCCATGGTCTCGTGATGGCCGCCGGCGTACTCGGGGACGCGCTTGAGGTCCTGGGGAAACGGCAACCGTTCGAGCATGCGCACCGTCTGCACCATGTGGCCATTGATCACCAGGCGCTCGTCCTCGCTGAGCGTGCCGCGGGAAATGCACAAAAGCGCCGTCTCCTCGTCCGAAAGCAGCGGTTGCCGGCTGTCGCCGCAGCGCCAGCTGCGTCCGGCGATGGCGCGGATGCGTTGCTTGTGTTCCTCCGCCAGGAACTCCCCGCCCACGTTGGATCGCTCCAGAAACGCGAGGTCGTCGTCGAGCTCCACCAGCGCCGAAGCCAGCTCCGGATCGTCATCGGCCCCGCCACGACGCAGGTGTTCGAGTTCGGTCTCCCGCTTCAGCGCCTCGAAGCGGGCGCGAATCATGTCGATACCATCGCGAATGCCTTCGAGCTTGGTGGACTTGTCCATGACGTGGACCGGCGTGGTGATCTTGCCGCAATCGTGCAGCCACGCCGCGATGCGCAACTCGTACCACTGCTCGGCAGTGAGGTCGAAATCGGCAAACGGGCCAGAGTCCGCCTGACAGACCGCTTGCGTGATCATCTCCGTGATGATCGGCACGCGCTCGCAGTGGCCACCGGTGTAAGGCGATTTGGCGTCGATGGCCTCGGCGATGAGCTGGATGAAGCTTTCCATCAGCTGGCGCTGGGCGGCCAGCAGCTGCTGATTGTCCAGCGCCACGGCAGCCTGGGATGCCAGCGCTTCGACGATGTGCTGCAGGTGATTGTCGAAGGCAACGATCTCGCCCGTGTCCGGGTCCTGGGCATTGATCAGCTGCAGAACGCCAATGAGTCGGCCGGAGTTGTTGAGCATGGGAATGGTGAGGAAGGACTGGGAGCGATAGCCGTTGCGGCGATCGAACTCCTTTGTACCCGAGAAGTCGAAGGACTCGACCTCATAGGCGTCCTCGATGTTCACCGATCGTTTCGTGTTGGCGGCGTAGGCCGCGATGTTGCGCTCGTTGGGTTCGCCAGTGACAGCATCCTTCAGTGGCACTCGGGGAATCTGGTCCAGCGGTCTGCCGGTGGTTCCGCCCAAGGCCGTGCTCATGCTGTCGTTGCGCATGATGGCGAATTCGAGGTGATCATCCTCGGTCGCCAGGTAAATGGTCCCGCCATCGGCCCGACAGAAGCGTTTCGCCGCGATGAGGATCTTCTCGATCAGGCGGTCGTGATCACGCTCCGACGTGAGTGAGAGGCCGACGTCGAAAAGCAGCTCGAGGCCCGCGACCTGTCTCGAAAGATCGAACCCCCTGATCCCGCTCACCGACACCCCCGTCGTCGCAGGCCCCCATCGGGCAGGCGAACCGCCAACATGCCCCCGCCGCGAGGGGGTGTCAATCCGTCCCCGGGCTGCGAATGCGACGGGGTTCACGCCTGCACGGATGGACCCGGCCGCGAAGGACAGTCCAGACTCGACTTGCGATCATGGTACCGAGGGATCTGTGTGATGACGATTCGCGAACTGCTGGTCATTCGCCACGCCAAGTCGAGCTGGGATGCACCCCTGGACGCCGACTTCGACCGCCGACTCAATCAGCGGGGCATCGATGACGGGGCGAAGATGGCCAGGGTGTACGCAACGACGCTGCCGAGTCCTGACCGCGTCTTGTGCTCACCGGCGCGCAGAACCCGCGACACCCTCGCCTTCCTGATTCCCGATCTCGTCGACCCGCGCGTGGTCGAGTACGACGACTCGTTGTATCTGGCCGCCGCGAGCACGTGGCTGAGCTGGATTCAGGCTGCACCTTCGAGCTGCCGGGTACTGCTGCTCATGGGGCACAATCCAGGCCTCACGGAGCTCGTGAACCAGCTCAGGCCCGGTGATGCCCCGGCATTGGAGAATCTGCCGACGCTGGGGGCAGCCCATTTCCGCAGCAGCTCAAGCTGGTCCGCCTGGGGCGAGTCACGCACCGAAGGCATGGCGATCCTGCGGCCGAAGCAGTATTCGAACACCGGGGGCCCGCTGCAGGAGAGCTGAGAACGGATTTCCCGGATCGGGCCGGGATCGCCCGCGGCCGAAATGACGCGAATCATGGTCCCGCAGACCACCCCTGTCAGTGATTTCCTTGCGCATTTGCCCGCCGGGCGGGCTTCGCGTTATACAATCCCCGGAGTGGCGGATCGGCCAAAGAGAGATGGCGCCGAGCATCAATGGCGTCAGGCCCGGCTTCACGGGGCAATGGACCACCCTCCGAACCGCCGGCACGGAGCCTCACATTTCAGGAGTGCAATGCATGGCCTTTCTGTCGTTTCTCGTCCTGCTCGCCATCGCCTACATGCTCTGGCGCATCATGGATCAGCTTCCGGACGTGGTATTCCGTCTCAGCGAAATCCAGCGGGACATCGCCGAGCTCCGGCGCAATCAGCAGTCCTCCGGTGAGGGCGGAAGCGGGTACTGACGCCATTGGCCATCGCGGACCCGACGCTGGCGCTGAACGCAGACCGCAAACGCGCACGCGAGCTTGGCGACGGCAATGCCGAGTTGTGCTGGCTGGCGACCGTGGACGCTGACGGCTGGCCCAGGGTGCGCACCCTGGTGCTGCGGGACGTGGCTGGCGGCCTGGCTTTGTTCGTCAACGCCACTTCTGCCAAAGGCCGCCAGCTCAGCCGTGATCCGCGCTGCCAGATCGCGTGCTGGTATCCGTCGCTGCAGCGCCAGTGGCGCCTCGACGCGCACGTCGTCCCTGTCGACCGGGCCATCCTGGCCGAGCATTGGCGGCGACGCCCCCGCAGCAGTCAGGTCCTCGATCACGTCTATGTGCAGGGCTTTCCCCAAAGTTCGGCGCTGGCGGACCCGAAAGCCTTTCAGGCTGCCCATGCCCGGCTGGACGAAAGCCTTGGCGATCACCCGGAGCCACCTCCGGAAGCGCTGGCCCTGGGCCTCGAACTGAGGGAGGCGGAATGCCTGCAGATTCATCCCGGCACCCGACTGCACGAGCGCTGGCAGTTCCGTCCCGGCGCATCCGGCTGGCAGCGGCAGGCACTCGTGCCCTGACGGCAAGCGCCCTCATGAGCGCCGCACCGGCTGGCTCTGGAGTAGCCGCTGGTGGTAGTGAGCGGGGAAATCAGGCGCGACCGTGGGTGAAGTTTTGACAAGATATTGGGGCCGGCGTATAAACAATCGTGATCATGTTGTGCCGACCGGTTCACCAGGGCATCGACTCGGCGCACCGATCCACGCCCTGACCGCGCTTGGGAGGTGATCCAGATTAATAGTCCAATCACTATTGAGGGAGCCTCCAGCGTCGCCTCCTGACTCGTGCCGGAAACCCTTTCCGGCCCAGTCGGCCGGAAACAGACAGCGCGGTCATGACATCCCGGATTGTTCGCAGGCCGGGATGAGACAGGCACTCTGGACTGCACCCTGACGCATGGGAGCCATGGCTCCCGGGCCCCGCATCTTCAGGATGCGGGGCTTTTTTTGTCTGTCACACCTCCTCTTCCACCGGCCGCACGCCGACCAGGCGCGCGAAGCACGTATGCCGCGCTGCCTCAACGAAAGCGCTGACAAAGGCCTCCTCCTGCTGCTCGTCGCGCAGCGCTGCATACAGCGTCGGCCAGAGACCGGTTGCGCCGAGGGACAGGGGCACGACGAAGCGTCGCGCCACATGGTCCGCCACCGCCCAGTTCGGCAAGCACGCCACCCCTCGGCCACTGGCCACGAGTTGCACCATCATCGGTGTCAGCTCGGCCTGACGGATCCGTCCTGGCGCAACACCGGCCGGATCGAGAAAGCGGGTCAGCACATCCAGGCGATCACGCTCCACCGGGTAGGTGATCAGGGTTTCGTCTTCGAGATCGTCCGGCTGTACCGATCCGGCCCGGGCCAATCGATGCTCCGGGGCCACGATCAGCACTGCCTCGTAGCGGAACAGTGGCTCGTAGACCACTCTGGAGAGCGCTATGGGATCGGAGGTGATGACGAGGTCGAGATCCCCCCTGGCCAACGCCGGCAGCGGCGCAAAGCCGAAGGCGCTGGATAGATCGAGCTCCACGTCCGGCCAGTCGTCACGAAAACGCTCGATGGCGGGCAGCAGCCAATCGAAGCAGCTGTGACATTCGATGGCCATGTACAGCCGCCCGGATCGCCCCCCGGTGAGACGGGTCAGATCCCGCTCAGCAGCCTGCAGTTCGGGCAGCACGCTGTCTGCGGCCTCGAGCAGTCGACGGCCGGCCGGGGTGAAACGCACGGGACGTGTCTTGCGCACGAACAGCGATGTCCCGAGTCGCTCCTCGAGA
The DNA here is from genome assembly GCA_020832055.1 of Gammaproteobacteria bacterium. Classification (GTDB taxonomy): domain Bacteria; phylum Pseudomonadota; class Gammaproteobacteria; order Pseudomonadales; family Azotimanducaceae; genus SLTB01. The sequence goes on along the minus strand of JAFIFL010000093.1, from coordinate 5,716 downwards.
TCCTTGAGTTGGTGGGACAGGGCTGACTGGGTCAGGCAGACCCGGTCCGCGGCCTCGACCAGGCTGCCGGTATCCCTGAGGGCCGCCAGCGTTCGCAGATGTCGCAACTCCAGTGCACGGATCATGAGCAAACCTCAAGATGATCACGGTATTATGCGCCAACCACATCTTGATCGCCAGATCATCCCGGCGCAGGACAAAATCCAAAATCATCAAGGACTTGGGCAGCACCACCCCTGGATTTCGAGGGTCGGGCTGCCTACAATCGCCGCTTGCTCCGGACTGCTAGACACGGGATGAAAGGGAAGCAATCTGATGTCTATGGCGGGGGCCAGGCAGGCCGATATCACAGAGCCCTCGCTGTCAGACGGCCGTTCCCGCAGCCTGCGCATCGCGCTGCTCGGCTATCGCAGCAACCCCTTCAGTGGGGGCCAGGGCATCTACATCGCAGCCCTCGCCCGTGCGCTGACCGACGCTGGTCACCAGGTCGATGTGATTTCCGGGCCGCCCTATCCCGTTCTCGACAGCGACATTCCCCTGATCCGGATTCCCAGCCTCGACCTCTATGCCGTCGACAACCATGTCACCGCCCTGCGGTTGGCCCACTTCCGATCAGCCACCGACCTCTGCGAGTACTTCAGCATGCTCACCGGAGGCTTCCCGGAGCCCTGGACCTTCGGTCGCCGGGTGCTGCCCTGGCTGCTTCGTCACGGCCGCCACTACGACATCATCCACGACAACCAGAGCCTCTGTTACGGCCTGCTCGGGCTGAAGCGTCACGGCTTTCCGTTGGTGGCCACCATCCACCACCCCATCCAGCGCGACCGCGACATCGCCCTCGCCCACGCCACCGACTGGCAGCATCGGCTGCTGATCCGCCGCTGGCACAGCTTCCTCGGCATGCAGACCCGGGTCGTACGCCGCCTCGGCCATCTGGTCACCGTATCGGAGGCCTCCCGGACTGACATCGCCGACGCCTTCGGCATTCCCGCCGAACGCATCGACGTGATTCACAACGGCATCGACTGTGACCACTTCCGCCCCCTGCCCGAGCGGACCCGTGAGCCCGATCTGCTGCTCACGGTGGCCAGTGCCGACCAGCCCCTGAAGGGGCTCGGCTACCTGCTCGATGCGCTGCACGGTCTGCGCGAAGACCATCCTGCCCTGCGCCTGCTGGTCATCGGCCGTCCCAAGGAGGACGGCGCCACCCTGCGACAGATCCAACGCCTCGGGCTGACCGACCGGGTCGAGTTCCGTCACGGCATCAGCCGGGACGAACTGGTCGATTGCTACGCCCGGGCGACTCTGGCCGTGGTGCCATCCTTGTACGAAGGCTTCGGCCTGCCCGCGGGCGAAGCCATGGCCTGCGGCGTTCCCGTAGTCTCCAGCAGCGGTGGCGCTCTGGCGGAAGTGGTGGGTGACGCCGGCCTGCTGGTTCCGCCGGGTGATGCCCATGCGCTGGCGGCCGCCATTGCCAGCCTGCTCAACGACCCGGAGCGCCGCCTCGGCTTGGCGGCGCGCGGCCGAAACCGGGTTCTGCAGCAGTTCTCATGGCCCGTGGCCGCCCGCCGGTTCGGGGACTACTACGCCGATATGCTGAAAGGTCGTTCATGAGCCTTGCGACTGTGGACTTCAATCGTCTGACGCTGACTGCGGGCATGCGGGTGCTCGACGTGGGCTGTGGCGAGGGCCGTCATACCCTCTCGGCCTGGCTGCAGGCGCCGGTGCATGCCGTGGGGGTGGACCTGTCCAGAAAGGATCTGACCACCGCACGCGCGCGACAGGCCGAATTCCCGGCACCCGCCAGCGCCGACCGCAGCGTCACGTTCATCGAGGCCAGCGCCCTCGAGCTGCCGTTCGCGGACGCCAGTTTCGACGTCGTGATCTGCTCCGAGGTGCTTGAACACATCTTCGACCATCGCGGCGTCATTGCCGAACTCGAGCGCGTCCTGCGTCCGGGCGGCACCCTGGTGGCCAGCGTGCCCAGGGCCTGGCCGGAGCGGCTGTGCTGGTGGCTCTCCGACCCCTACCATGAGGCGGCAGGCGGGCACATACGCATCTTTGGTCGAGGCGAGCTGCAGCGGGTCATCGCCAGCCGCGGCTTCCGTTACCTGGGCGGCCACGGCGCCCACGCCCTCCATGTCCCCTACTGGTGGCTGCGCTGTGCTGCCGGCCCCGAGCACGCCGACATGTCAGTGCTGGTACGGATCTGGCATAGATTGCTGGTCTGGGATCTGTTCGCAGCGCCGGTGCTGACCCGAACCCTGGAGCGCTGGCTCGATCCCATCCTCGGCAAGAGCGTCGTCTGCTACTTCGAGCGGACGACAGCGGGAGCCTCGCCATGAGCCGACTGCTGTTGTCACGGGGCCAGTTCCCCGAACGCCTGCTGCGCCCGACGGTGGCCTACATCCTTGCCCATCAGCAGAGCGACGGCGCGGTGGCATGGTTCGAGGGTGGGCACATCGACCCCTGGGATCACGTCGAGGCGGCCATGGGATTGTCCATCGGTGGCCAGTGGGAGGCCGCCGAACAGGCCTACGCCTGGCTGCGCCTGCGTCAGCGTGAAGATGGCGGCTGGTACGCTTCCTACCGCCACGGCGCGGTGGAGGACGACACCCGGGCGGAAACGAACTTCGTCGCCTATGCTGCCACCGGCATCTGGCACCACTACCTGGTTTCCCGTGATCGGCGCTTTCTCAACGAATTCTGGCCCATGGTGCATGCGGCCATCGAATTCGTTCTCGCGCTGCAGGCGCCCACCGGCGAAATCTACTGGGCGCTGGACAGCCGAACGGGCGTGAGCCGGGACGCCCTGGTCACCGGCTGCAGCTCCATCTACAAGAGCCTGGAGTGCGCCATCAACATGGCTGCGGAACTCCGCGAGCCCACCGCGTCCTGGCTCAAAGCCCGCGACCGACTCGGCCGCACGCTGCGTGATCGACCGGATCGCTTCGATCGCACCTGGGAGAGCAAGGCGCGATTCTCCATGGACTGGTTCTATCCCGTGCTCTGCGGCGTGGTGACCGGTGATGCGGCACGCCGCCGGCTGGCCGCCCGCTGGAAGGAGTTCGTGGAGCCGGGACTCGGCTGTCGCTGCGTTGCCGATGAACCCTGGGTGACGGTGGCCGAATCCTGCGAGCTGAGTCTCGCCCTGCTGGCCAGCGGCAACCGCCGCGCCGCGATGGACGTGTTCAGCTGGCTCCACGACTATCGTCACGACGACGGTTCCTACTGGACCGGGTACGTGTTTCCGGATGCGGCCATCTGGCCGGAGGAACGCCCCACCTGGACTGCAGCAGCCATCCTGCTCGCTGCCGATGCACTCACCGGCGCCACTGGCGCCAGCAGCCTGTTCACCAGCGTTTCGCTACCCGAGGCGGCGCAGCAGCCCGAGCGTACCGAGCAACGCGATCTCCTCGAACAGTCCTGACCCCCGGGCGAGTTGCCAGATCTCGAACGGCGGCCCGCCCCCCGCCCCAGCCTCCCGGAAGATGTCGTGAATGGCCAGAATGCCCCCCGTCATCAACCTCGGCGCCCAGCAGCGGTAATCGGTCAGGGCCGCCTCCATGCTGTGGCCACCGTCGATGAACACCAACCCCAGCGGCGTCGCCCAGGCCCGGGCGGCCACAGCAGAGGGCGCCACGATGGGCACCACGGTGGACTCGAGTTCAGCGCGCGCGAGGGTGTCGCGGAAGGCCGCGAAGGTGTCCACGCCGCCACCGCCGGGCAGCGCCAGATCGGGATCATGGTAGGCCTCGCCGGGCTGATGCTCCTCGGAACCGCGGTGATGATCCACCGCGAACAGCACCGCGCCACGTTCACGGCAGGCGCTGCCCAGATACAGCGTCGACTTGCCGCAGTAGCTGCCGACTTCCAGACAGGGCACCTGACCGGGCAGTTCCAGGGCCTGCCGATAGAGGCAGGCGCCTTCCGCGGGGTCCAGGAAGCCCTTGATGCTGTCCGGATCGATGGGGAGCTTCATGGCGACCAGATCAGGATGAGGATGAACACCGGGACGAAGGTGATGGCCACATAGAGGCCCAGATTGAGAATTTCGTTCTGCTGGACATCCGCATCGAGTTCGAAGCGATTGCCGAGCAGCAACCAGACGATACCGCCGAAGACCACCGCCAGCACCAGGGCCATGAGGATGGCAGCCATAGTCAGCCTCCCAGCGTGCCGGAATCGAGTTGCGCCAGGGCCAGGGACAGACGCCGGGCCCGCTCCTCGCTCAGGCTCTGGCGGGCGAACTCGCACCCCACCCTGAAGTCCCGCACCAGTCGATCCACGGTGCATACCCTGGCGGGTATGCCCCGCAGCCGCCAGCCGGCACCCTCGAGGTCGCAGAGTACGAGGGAGCCGACTTCCGGCGCCTCCGAGTCCAGCCAGGCGATGCCCGATTGACTGCAATCGAGCAAAGCCCGTTCCCGACGCAGCAACCATCCCAACAGTCCCGGCGGACGCAGCCGCAACCGCAGCGATGTCGGCGGCTGGAAGCGCCCTTCACGTCGACGCTCTTCACCGCCGTAGCCGGGCTCCGTGGTGTCGTCCTGCATCACTTCTCGCCACCTGTGGTCGCGTGGATCAGCCTCCCAACTGCAACATGTTGCGAGGCTTCGCGCCAGTGAGATCGCTGATCTTCGCCCATTCGGCCGCCACGTCCTCGACACTGGCATCGGCGCCGAGATTCACGCCCTGATTCTCGACGATGCACGCCACCGAGAAATTGCCGCCCGCAGCCTGCAGCACGACGCCGTTCGGGGCCTCGTCGCTGCAGAGGTAGACGACCCCGGGGGTAATGAGTTCCGGGCCGAGGTTCTTGGCCGCATCCTCGGGAATCAGCCCTTCGGTCATGCGGGTCATGGCCACCGGCGCTATGGCGTTGGTGTGGACGTTGTACTTCGCGCCCTCGATCTTCAGGGTGTTCATGAACCCCACCAGACCGAGCTTGGCGGCGCCATAGTTGGTCTGCCCGAAGTTGCCATAGAGTCCCGAAGGCGAGGTGGTCATGACGATGCGGCCATAACCCTGCTCCCGCATCAGCGGCCAGACTTCGTGGGTCACCATGGCCGAACCAATGAGGTGAACATCGACGACGGTACGGAAGTCATCCATGGTCATCTTCACGAAGCTCTTGTCGCGCAGAATGCCGGCGTTGTTGACGAGGATGTCGATCCTGCCCCACTTGTCGATGGCGGCGGCCACCAGGGACTTCACGCCCTGCGGGTCGGAAACGGAGCCACCGTTGGCAACGGCTTCACCGCCCGCCGCACGAATCTCCTCGACCACGGCCTCCGCCGCGGCCGAATTGCCACCGGTTCCATCCATGGCGCCACCGAGGTCGTTGACCACCACCTTGGCACCGCGACGCGCCAGTTCCAGCGCATGACAGCGACCGAGACCACCGCCCGCTCCGGTGACGATGGCGACTTTTCCTTCGAAGCTGATGGTCATGCTCCAGTTTCTCCTTTAGCCAGCTGTAAGAATCAGGGGGAGCGATACGATCGCAGCCATGCTCCGCAAGTCGACCGATCACCGCGCGGCGCGCATTGTACACCATGGCTTCGGGCATCAAGGGAGCCTGCTTGGCATGCTGGCAACACGATTGCCCGTTGCGCCAGCTGATGGCGCCCCCACCCTGTGGGAAGGCCCTAATCGCACAGCGATTGGGCCGATCTGAAAGCGCTCAGCCGAAGCTGACGCCGCTGCCTTCGTT
>JAFIFL010000092.1 GCA_020832055.1 Gammaproteobacteria bacterium | reverse complement strand
AGCGGAGGCAGGGATGTCGGCTTTGGCAGGGCGCTTGGCGATCGGCCCAATCGCTGCGCGATTAGGGCCTTCCCACAGAGAGGCAGCGCCACCTTGTGGGAAGCTGCGCAGCGCAGCGCAGCAGCGATCTGGATGGGTTTCAGCGGAGGCAGGGATGTCGGCTTTGGCAGGGCGCTTGGCGATCGGCCCAATCGCTTTGCGATTAGGGCTCTCCCACAGAAGGGGCAGCGCCACTTTGTGGCGACAAGCTGTGGCTCAGCTCAGGGCTGCCAGCGATGCGACTTCAAATCGACCCGATTGCCCCGAACTGGGATGCCCTCGGCTTCGAGCCGCCGCTGCTGTTCGTCTTCGCCGCCGCCGCGGGGGGCGATGCGGCCGTCCGCGCGCACCACGCGATGCCAGGGGAGGCGGCTGTCGGCACTCAGCTGGCTCAGCGTCCGGCCCACCAGTCGCGCCCGGCGCGGCAGGCCGGCGAAGGCGGCGACGTCGCCGTAGGTGCTCACGAAGCCTGCAGGGATGGTGGCTACGACGAGGTGAATCCGGTCCTGCGAGGTGACCTCGGCGTTTGCCTCGGCGAATGCCTCGGCCGTGTCCGGGGCGGATGACCTCCCTGCTACACTGTCTACCTTGGCCATGTGGAGTCCGTCTTGCGCTACCTGTTTCTGCTCTTCGTCATCATGCCCGTGCTGGAACTGTACGTCCTGATCCGGGTCGGGCAGTGGCTGGGTGCGTGGCCCACAGTGGGGCTGGTGTTCCTCACTGCGGCGGTGGGCATAACCCTGCTGCGACAGCAGGGGTTTTCGACGCTGCGTACCGTGCAGGCCCGGCTGGAGGCTGGCGAACTGCCAGCTCGGCAGCTGGTCGAGGGGCTCGTGCTGGTGGTGGGCGGGGCGTTGTTTCTGGCCCCCGGTTTCATCACCGACATCTTCGGCTTCGCCTGTCTGCTTCCGCCCACGCGCCGTCGCATGGCGGCCTTCCTCATGGCGCGTGGCGTCTGGCTTGTCCAGGCTGGCGTCCGCCAGGGTGCGGGTCCGGATGTGCGGACGGGGCCATTCCAGCCAGAGCCGTTTCGACCGGAACGTCAAGGTCACATCATCGAAGGCGAATTTGAGCGGGATGACGACCCGCGCCCTTGAAATCCTCCTGACCGCCTCCATTGTCCAGCCTGCGCGTCGCTCGAAGCGTGGGTTCGGGGTTTGATCCAGCCCCGGACTGATCCAGATTCCTGGCACTCTCGGGGTTGACTGCCAAATTGTCCGCCCTATGATTAGCACTCCCGCTGGGGAGTGCTAAGAGAGAGCCTGATCCGACCCGGTATCGAACCGGTTTGGGGTCTGGAGCGACAGCACTTCCTGCGGCGCAGAACATCCATCTCAGTACTGGGAGAAAGACAGCAATGAAAATCCGTCCACTGCACGATCGCGTCGTGGTTCGTCGCCTCGAGGAAGAGGCCAAGACCGCCGGCGGCATCGTCCTGCCGGGTTCCGCAGCAGAGAAGCCGAGCCAAGGCGAAGTTCTCTCAGTGGGTCCTGGCAAGGCACTCGACAATGGTGAAGTCCGCGCGCCCGGCGTCAAGGTCGGCGACAAGGTGCTTTTCGGCCAGTACGGCGGCAGCACCGTGAAGATCGATGGTGAGGAGCTGCTCATCCTCACCGAGACCGAAATCTTCGGTGTGATCGAGAACTGACAGCGCTGGTGCTGCCCGCCGGTCTGCGACGCGAGTCGTCCCGGCATGGGCGCGCGAGGAGTCAGGTTTCATCCATCCACCGAAATTTCGAAACGACGCTGATTACAGGGGTAAGTTCGCATGAGTGCTAAAGATATCAAGTTTGGAGAAAGCGCCCGCCAGCGCATGCTCAAGGGCGTGAACCAGCTGGCCGACGCGGTCAAGGTCACCCTTGGCCCGCGGGGCCGCAACGTGGTCATCGACAAGTCCTTTGGCGCGCCGACCGTGACCAAGGACGGTGTGTCCGTGGCCAAGGAAATCGAGCTGTCCGACAAGTTCGAGAACATGGGCGCCCAGATGGTCAAGGAAGTGGCCTCCCAGACTTCCGACGAAGCCGGCGACGGCACCACCACCGCCACCGTGCTCGCCCAGGCCATCGTCACCGAGGGCCTGAAGTCCGTGGCCGCCGGCATGAACCCGATGGACCTCAAGCGCGGCATCGACAAGGCCGTGGTTGCAGCGGTCAAGGAAATCCAGAAGCTGTCCACGCCCTGCGAGGATTCCAAGGCCATCGCCCAGGTGGGTACCATCTCCGCCAACTCGGACTCATCCATCGGTGAGCTGATTTCCCAGGCCATGGAGAAGGTCGGCAAGGAAGGCGTCATCACCGTCGAGGAAGGCACCAGCCTCGACAACGAGCTCGAAGTGGTCGAGGGCATGCAGTTCGACCGCGGCTACCTGTCCCCCTACTTCATCAACAACCAGGAGAGCATGTCCGCAGAGCTGGATGATGCCTACATCCTGCTGGTGGACAAGAAGATCTCCAACATCCGCGAAATGCTGCCGGTCCTCGAGGCCGTGGCCAAGTCCGGCAAGCCGCTGATGGTGATCGCCGAGGACGTGGAAGGCGAGGCGCTGGCCACCCTGGTGGTGAACAACATGCGCGGCATCGTCAAGGTGGCAGCGGCCAAGGCACCGGGCTTCGGTGACCGTCGCAAGGCCATGCTGCAGGACATCGCGGTGCTGACCGGTGCCCAGGTGATCTCCGAGGAAGTGGGTCTGACCCTCGAGGGCGCAACCCTGGACGATCTTGGTCACGCCAAGAAAGTTCAGCTCACCAAGGAAAACACCACCATCGTCGACGGTGCCGGCAAGAGCGCCGACATCGAAGGCCGGGTCAAGCAGATCCGTCAGGAGATCGAAGACACGTCCTCGGACTACGATCGTGAGAAGCTCCAGGAGCGTCTCGCCAAGCTGGCCGGCGGTGTGGCGGTCATCAAGGTGGGTGCGGTCACCGAAGTGGAGATGAAAGAGAAGAAGGCTCGCGTCGAAGACGCGCTGCACTCCACGCGCGCTGCAGTCGAGGAAGGTATCGTCCCCGGCGGTGGTGTGACCCTGGTGCGGGCCCTGGCGGCTCTCGAGGGCCTGAAGGGTGACAACGACGACCAGACCGTGGGCGTGGGCATTGCCCGTCGTGCCATGGAGTCACCGCTGCGTCAGATCGCCACCAATGCCGGCTTCGAAGCCTCTGTCATTGTCGACAAGGTCAAGCAGCTCAAGGGCAACGATGGCTTCAACGCAGCCACCGGCGAGTATGGCGACATGCTCAAGGCCGGCATCGTCGACCCGGCCAAGGTGACCCGGACTGCACTGCAGTTCGCGGCCTCTGTCGCCGGTCTGATGATCACTACCGAAGCCATGATCACCGACCTTCCGGAAGACAAGGACGGCGGTGGCGGCATGCCTGACATGGGCGGCATGGGCGGAATGGGTGGCATGGGCGGCATGATGTAAGTCGCCTGCGCGATCCGCTTCAATCGCAAGACCCGGAAAGCCCCGCCTCGTGCGGGGCTTTCTCGTTTCTGGCCCCGCGAATGACATCCTTGGGAGCTTTCCAGGGCAGTGGCGCAAACCAGCGGGGGCGCTGGTATGATCGAGAAGCCCTTGGGGTCGGTGACGCAGCGGCGTCACCGGGGGGCAGGCACCGGCACCGCTGCAGCACGGTCTGGTCCGGTGCATTGAGTTGATCGTCCAAAAAATACGGGGAGATGCATCATGGATTTGTTCACCACTGCGGCGGGTATCGATTTTCTGGCCCGCTACGGCCACGTTCTGGCAGGTATCGCCTGGATCGGCCTGCTCTACTATTTCAATTTCGTCCAGACCGAATACTTCAAGGAAGCGGATGGTGCAGCCCGTACCGACGCCTTCGTCAAACTGGTCCCGCGCGCGCTCTGGTGGTTCCGCTGGGCGGCCATGCTGACCTTCCTCACGGGTCTGGTTCTGCTGGCGTCCCGCGGTCGCGGTATGACCTACGACATCGGTATCGGCGCGCTCATGGCAACCTTCATGTTCCTCAACGTGTGGCTGATCATCTGGCCGAATCAGCGCATTCTGATCGCGTCCAATACCCAGGTTCAGGGCGGTGGGGAAGCGTTGCCCGAGGCTGCCGCCGCAGCGCCCAAGGCGGCCCTGGCGTCGCGGACCAATACGCTGTTCTCGATTCCCATGCTGTTTTTCATGATTTCCAGTGCGCACCTGCCCCTGGGCGGGCCCTTGGCCCATGCGTCCCTGGTGTCGCTGATCGTCGTGCTGCTGATCATCCTGGCACTCGAGGCCAATGCGATATTCGGCAAGCCGGGCCCGATGGCGACCATCAAAGGCGTCATTTCCTGCGGTTTCGGGCTGACCGTGGTGCTGTGGGCCCTGGTGGCATTCCTCTGACACCTCCTGTTACGGTGATCCGGCAGTGCGCCTGCCGGATCACCGAGAGCTGTTTTTCCTCACTTTCCCGGCAGGTCCTTTCATCTGCGCTTGCGCTGCGCTATAACCGGCGCGTTTCCCGCCGAGCAGTGGTAGGCATTCATGAGCAAGAAAGACAGCGAAGACTTCGATGGACTTCCGACCATCGCGCCGTCGAGTGATGACATCGAAACCCGCCGCCGCGGAGGCCATCGAGCCGAAGCAGGCCCGGGTCGAACTTCCGGATCGACCCATCTGGTGGCCACCAACGTGGTCATGGCACTGCTGATCGCCGGCCTCACAGCGTCCGGCTGGTTCATCATGGCGCAGAACGAAGCGCTGGCAGCCGTGCACTCAGGCATCGAGTCGGTGGAGAACCGACTCGGTCGGATCGAGGAGCGCCTGCAGATGACTGGCGATGCCCTCTCCGAGACGGAATCGAAGACTCAGGAGCAGATCAATTTCTGGGAGTCGGAGATCCGCAAGCTCTGGGACGTGAGCAACCGGCGCAATCGCGACTGGATCCAGGAGAACCAGAAGGCGATCGCCGCGCTGCAGACCTCTCAGACAGGCCAGCGCCGCACCCTCGATGAGCTCAATGCCAAGGCCACCCAGCTCACTCGCGGCCTGGAGGGCCAGGAAAAGATGCTCACCCAACTGGCGCAGATCGAAACCCGGCTTTCGGAGATGCAGTCGAGGCAACGGCCTCTGCTGGATCAGGTCAATACGCTCAACGGCAAGGTTTCGACCATGGAGCGGCGCATGAAGGAGTCCGAAGAGGCAACGGCCTCCATGGACGCCTTTCGCCGCGACTTCATCGGGCGCGTATCACGACTTCAGAATCGCCTCGATCAGCTGACGGGCAGCAGCGGTGACAGCCAGACCATCAGTCCCACGCCGTGAGACCGACAAGCACTCTGACCCCTGCAGTGGGAGCGGCTACAGCTCCCACTCATCCTGAAGGTCCAGGCGGATGACCTGATCTTCGAAGCCCATCAGCACGCCGGTCTCGGTGATTTCGAGCAGCGCTGCTCCGGCGACGCTGTCGCCTTCCTGATAGCGCCGGCCGTTGATGCTGACCTCCCGGAAGCCGGGGTCGTCGGCGTAGATGTGGGTCGAGATGGCGAGCCTTGGGAATCGACTTCGACTGGCGGGCGTCAGGTCGTCCAGGCGTCTGACGGACTGCTGCCGCCAGTCGTTCCCGGCGCCACCCGCCTCGGTGCGTGGTGTAGGGAGGGGCGCGGGTAAATGTTGCCGCGTTGCATCCGCGGGGGTGGAAGGCGCCACGGGGGCTGAGGATACTCCGGTTTCTGTCCTTGTCCCCGAACTGATCCCCGTCTGAGTTCCGGTCTGGGACTGCGGCCGGTCCCCCGTCTCGACCATCTCGTGTCCTTGGGGCGGGGTGTCTGCGCGCAGCAGCCAGATGCCCAGCACGGCGCCGTTCACGAGCAGGGCCAGCGCCAGCAGCGGCAGCGCCCTGGAGGACCGGCCCCGTTCCGGGTGGGATGTCGGTTCGGCCAGGCTGAGATCGGGGCCCTGCTGGCGCCGACGCGCCTCCTCGGATTTGCGCAGGGCGTCGAGAATGTAGGACATCAATCCTCCCCTGCGGTGATGGACGGGATCCCGGTCCCGGTCAGCCGCTGCAGGTGAATCCATGTCAGCGGTCCGGCGATACCGTCATCCTCGATGCCGGCACGGTCCTGGAAACTGCGCACGGCTGATTCGAGGGCCGCATCGAATTCGTCGGCACGTCCGCTGGCCGGATGGCCCGCACTGCTGAGCTGCTGCCGGAGCCAGCGGACCGCCTCGCCACGACTGCCGCGAGCCTGGGGCTGACGATAGCCGGGAGGGAGTTGCCAGAGCAGCGTCGCGTCGCCGGTCCAGCGCTCGTGCAGGCTGGCATTGGCCACCCAGCGGACCTGACCCTCGGCGGCGACTTCCGCGCGGCCATCCCGAACGGCCAGCAGGGCCACCGGGCCATCTTCAGTGCGGAGAATGGCCGGGAGGTCCAGGGCTACGAGGTCCTCCCAGGTGGTGTCCAGGTCCAGGCAGCTGAGCCCGACGGTGGTCATCTGATCGCAGACCGCGCCTTCGCTGCTGACTTCGAGAGGTACGAACCAGCGTTCCACCACGGCCTGAAAGGCGCGCCGCTCCCGGGCCTCGGAATCCGCGGTCCAGGAGAGTGCAATGGTTGCCTCGGGTTCGTCATTCCTGCTCTCGCTGGCTGCAGTGGGGGCAGAGGGAGTGTCCTGTTCGAGATCCGGAACCGCCGCAATGTGGGGGCCGTCCGTCCCGGTGGCGATGGTATCCTCTTCCGCACGTTCCCCGGCATCCTCACCAGCCCCAGCGGAGGCAGCGTTGGTCGCGACGATGCGGTCGGGCGTCCCCGGCCCGGTCTGGACCGGCAAGGGCGATCCTGCCTGCAGTGACCACCACAGGCCAACGGCGACGGCTGCCGTCAGCAGTCCCGCGGCGGCGGCAAGGGTCCAGCTTCGATCGCCGTCTTCGCGGCCCGCGACCTCCCGTGCAGCCTGCCTGACGATGGTCGCACCGATCCTGTCCTCGTCGCGGGCGTAGGCGCCTAGCAGGGCGCGGTCGGCGATCAGATTCGCCACCCGCGGAATGCCCTTCGAGAGCCTGTGCAGGGCTTTGAGCCCGCTGGCAGTGAACGGGTTGCGGTGGGCGCCGGCGACCTGAAGGCGATGGCGTATGCAACGGCTGAGATCCTGCTGCGACAAGGGTCGCAAGTGATAGCGGGCGGTGATGCGCTGGGCGAGCTGCCGCAGATCATTGCGCCGCAGCATGGTATCCAGTTCAGGCTGGCCGATCAGGATGACCTGCAGCAGCTTGCGCTCACTGGTCTCCAAGTTGGTGAGCAGGCGGATCTGCTCGAGGACGTCGGGCGTCAGATTCTGGGCTTCGTCGATGACGAGTACGGTCCGGCGTCCGCTGGCGTGGGCGGCCAATAGGAGCTGATTGATGCGGTCCACAAGGCGGCGGGCGCTGACCTCATCGTCCACGGGCGGGTCGCCGAGTTCCTCGCAGAGCGTGGCCAGCAGTTCATGGGCACTCAGCCGCGGGTTGATCACGAACGCGATGTCCGTGTCCTCGGGAATGCGTTCGAGCAGGCTGCGGCTCAAGGTAGTCTTGCCGGTGCCGACCTCGCCGGTGAGGACGACGAAGCCGCCGTCGGTACCGAGTCCCCAGACCAGATGGGCCAGCGCCTCCCGGTGGCGGTCGCTCAAATAGAGGAAGTGCGGGTCCGGCGCGATGGAGAACGGCGGACGCTCGAGCCCGAAAAATTCCAGATACGCCTGCTCAGCCATCGCTGACGGTGGCCGTCGAGGGGTGGCTGGAAGTGGCGTGGATCAGGGCGTCGATGCGGCCGTCCTTGTGCTGCCAGAGTTCATCCACCCAGTTCTGGATCCGCCTGCGGTAGTTCTCGTCACGGACGTAGTCCCCGCCGGTGAGTTCCACCGGCAGACGTTTGTGTTCGACCAGAACCTGGACCCGTTGCCGGCGGCCGCAGAGAAACTGCCAGAACGTGGGCGTGCCGCCCGGGTAGACGATGGTGGTGTCGATGAGGCCGCGGAGCTGGTCGCCCATGGCGCCGAGGATGAAGCCGACGCCGCCGGCCCGGGGCCGCAGCAGGTGCCGGTAGGGGGACTGTTGCGCGGCATGCTTCTCGGGCGTGAAGCGGGTACCTTCGACGAAGATCAGAACGGCTGTGGGCGTGGGCCGGAATCGTTCGCAGTAGGCGCGGGTCGTCTCCAGATCCTTGCCCCGGTACTCCGGGTGCTTCTCCAGGAACTCACGCGAGTAGCGCTTCATGAAGGGAAAGTCGAGCATGTACAGGGCAATGCCCAGGAGCGGCAACCAGATCAGCTCCTGCTTGGTGAAGAATTTCAGCGGGGGCACCTTCTGGCCGTAGACCAGTTGCAGAACGAAGATGTCGGTCCAGGTCTGGTGGTTGCTGACCACCAGATACCAGTCGTCCCGGGTCAGCCCCTCGGTGCCAGAGACCTCGAGGTCTACGGTGCCGAGCAGCCGGAACAGGGTGCGGTAGCCGGCGACCCAACCGTTTATGATCACGTTCATGCGTGCGCCCCAGCGCTGCCGCCAGGGATCGCTCGGCACACTCACGCGGATCAGCGCCATGATGCACAAGACCACGAACCAGGCCATGGTGTTCAGGGCCAGGAACAGCAGTATCGTGAGCCCCCGGATCAGGCCCATGTCACCTCCCTCCTGCAATGGCGATCGCGGCTCTCCTCGCGGCTCGGCCGCAGCCGGCGGCCGCTGGCTGGGCCTGCTCGCACTGCTGCTGACGCTTGGCGGCTGTGAAACGCTAGGCTACTACACCCAGGCTGCCAGCGGTCATCTGGAGTTGATGCGGGCGCGTCAGAGCACTGCATCATTGCTCGCTGATCCGGCGACCCCCGATGCGCTGCGGGACCGGCTGGCCCTGGTGCAGGACATGCTGACGTTCGCCGAGGACGAACTCGCGCTGCCGGCGGAAGGTCAGTATCAGCACTATGTCGCCCTGGATCGGGATGCGGTGGTCTACAACGTCATGGCGGCGCCGCGGCATGACTTCACGCCGCTGCTGTGGTGCTTTCCCATTGCCGGTTGTGTGGCCTACCGGGGCTACTTCGAGCGTTCCCGGGCCGAGGCCAAGGCGGCCGAGCTCGCTGACGATGGCTTCGATGTCCACGTGGGAGGTGCTGCTGCCTATTCCACGCTTGGCTGGTTCTCAGATCCGCTGTTGAGCAGTTTCCTGTGGCGGGACGAGGCGGATCTGGCGGAACTTCTGTTTCACGAATTGGCCCATGTGCGGGTCTATCTCCCCGGGGATACCGCATTCAACGAGAGCTATGCGACGTTCGTGGGGCGGGAAGGTGCCCGGCGCTGGTTGGCAGGCCGGGACATGAACGATCATCGCCAGCGTTGGGAGTCGCGGACGCAGCTCCGTCAGGGCTTCGTCGACTTCGTGCTGCAATGGCGAAGCAAAATGGCAGAACGCTATCAGGCGCTGCGAGAGGACGGTGCCGGAGTGACGGCGCTCGACGCGGCCCGGGACGAGCTGTGGTCGGGGATGCGCGAGGCCTGGCTCGGGCAGCGGCCGCCGGCGGCTGCGCCCTATGACGGCTTCTTCCTCGCCGAACCATCCAACGCCCGGCTCAATACCGTCGCCGACTACCATGGCCAGCTGCCTGCATTCGCCGCGCTCTTTGCTGCGGCCGGGGAGGATTTCGACACCTTTCACGCGGAAGTGGAGGCCTTGGCGCAAATGTCGGCGGAACACCGCGCGGCCAGGCTGGACCGGGAGGGGCCGGCTCAGGACAGCAACAGGTAGATCAGGACCGAGATCACCAGCGCGCCGGTGAGGTTGAGCACGAACCCCTCCTTGGCCATGTCCCGCGTCGTGAATCGCCCGGTGCCGAACATGATGGCATTGGGCGCGGTGGCCACCGGCATCATGAAGGCACAACTCGCGCTCATGGCGGCCGGCACCATCAGCAGCATGGGATCGATGCCGGCCCCGAGGGCGGCGGCAGCGAGAATGGGCATCATCAGCGTGGTCGTGGCGGTATTGCTGGTCATCTCCGTCAGGAAGGTGATCATCAGGCAGATCATCGCGATCACCAGCAGGGTGGGCCAGTCCGCGATGCCGGACAGGGTGGCGCCCAGCGCAGCGCTGATGCCGGTGGCTTCGAAGGCGCGGGCTATGGTGATGCCGGCAGCGAACAGCAGCAGCATGCCCCAGGGGATGCGCTCGGCCGTCTCCCAGTTCAGCAGCCTGCCGCCGCGCCCATCCGGGATCAGGAACATGGCCACCACGGCCACGAAGGCCACGGCGGCATCGCTGGCGCCGGGCAGGCCGAACCACATGCTCCAGCCGCCGAAGGGCTCGGAGCGGGTGATCCAGGCCAGCGCCGTGCAGCCGAAAACCGCCATGACCCGGGCCTCGGCCGCGGTCCAGGCGCCCACCTCGGGTACGTCGACGCGCGCACTGCCACCGAGATGGCGGGTCAGCCACAGCGCCATCAGCGGGAGGAAGACCACCACCACGGGCACGCCCCAGGTCATCCACTGCAGGAAGCTGACTTCATTGCCGGTGTATTCGCGGTAGATCTGCATGAAGATCAGATTCGGTGGCGTGCCAATGGGCGTGCCGATGCCGCCGAGGCTGGCGGCGAAGGCGATGCCGAGCAGCAGTGGCGTGGCCAGTTTCCTGTCCCGGGACTTCTCCAGGACCGCGAGCGCGACGGGCAGCAGCATGAGCGTCGTGGCGGTATTGGAAATCCACATGGACAGCAGGGCTGCCGCAGTCATGAACCCGAACACCAGCCGCCGGCCGCTGTTGCCGCCGAACAGGGTCACCATGGTCAGGGCCACCCGTCTGTGGGCACCGCTTCGTTCCATGGCGGTGGACAGGATGAAGCCGCCGAGCAGGAGCAGAATGAGCGGGCTGCCATAGGATTCGGCGACTGTGCGCTGGGGCAGGACGCCGAGGGTCGGCATCAGCGCCAGGGGGATCAGGGAGGTGGCCGGAATCGGAATCGGCTCGAAGACCCACCAGATCACCACCAGCGTGGTGATCCCCGCAGCCATGCAGGCTTCGACCGGCCAGCCTGCGGCCTGCATCAGGAATCCCGCGATCAGGCCGGCGGCAGGGCCGGCCAGCAGGGCGAGAAAGTGCTTCGGGGCTGTGGGGGCAGGGTCCGGGTCCGCCACGGGTTTCGGTCACTCCAGGTCGCGGTGCGGCACCATGGCGGGCCGGGTAGCGGATCGTTCATCAAGTGTCTTCCCGCAGGTTGCCAATGGCGTTTCGGGAATGCAAGGTGACTGCTGCCGCCAGCCTGACGCAAAGCGCCCTTGAGTTTCGGTGATGGAAACGTTTCTCTTCTACGATCTCGAGACCAGTGGTCGGGATCCGCGCTGGCATCGCATCATGCAGTTTGCGGGCATCCGCACCGACGTGAACTTCGAACCCCTAGGCGAAGCCCTGCGTTTCGACGTCCGTCTCGACCCGGAAGTCATTCCCGAGCCGGAAGCCTGCCTGATTACAGGCCTGACACCGCAGCGAGTGGCCGCAGGCATCGATGAAGGGCAGCTGTTCCGTACCCTGGCCGCCGAATTCGGCCAGCCGCAGACCTGTGTGGCCGGCTACAACAACCTGCGTTTCGACGACGAGTTCATCCGCTTCGGGTTCTGGCGCAACCTGCGCGACCCCTATGCCCGGGAGTGGCAGGGGCGCAACTCGCGCTGGGATCTCATCGACCTCGCGCGCATGGCGGCCGCGCTTCGCCCCGACGGCATGGTGTGGCCGCGAGTGGAAGGGCGCATCAGCTTCCGGCTCGAGGATCTCGCCGCGGCCAATGCCATCGAGCAGTCGCGTGCCCACGACGCCACGGCGGATGTGGAGGCGACGCTGGGTCTGGCGCGGGCTCTGCGGCGTGCCCAACCGAAGCTGTTCGAATTCCATCTCTCCCTGCGCAGCAAGCAACGGGCCGCTGAGATCGTCGGGCGTCCCCTGGAGAGGCCATTGCTGCATGTGTCACCGCGTCATGGGCAGGCGACACAGGGTGTGGCCATCGTGACCCCGATTGCGATGCATCCGGTTAACCGCAATGCGGTGATCCTGATCGACCTCGGCGCGGACCATGAGCATCTGCTGACTCTCGATGAGCAGGCCCTTGCCGAGTCCCTGTTTCAGAGCGCCGCGGAACGCGGAGACGCGCCGCGCCTGCCGCTGCAGCAGATCGCGCTCAACAAGCTGCCCGCGGTGGCGCCGTTGGGGGTGCTCGGGCAAGACGATCAGGCCCGGCTCGGCATCGACCTCGAAGCTGCCCGGGAAAGGCTCGAAGCGCTGCGTGGGGCGGAAGGCCTCATGGCCCGGGTCAGGCATGCCTATGGTCTCCGTGAAGGACCCGCCGAGGAGGATGTGGACGGCGCGCTCTATGGCGGTTTTCTCCCGGACGGGGACCGGCGCATCCTGAATGAGCTCGCCGATGCGTCGCCGGAGGAACTCATCGATGCACCTGCGCTCAGCGACGAGCGCGCACGGGAACTGCTGTTCCGTCATCGCGCCCGGCGTCACCCTGAAGCTCTCGACGAGCCGACCAAGGCGCGCTGGCAGGCGCATCTTCAGGACCGGCTCCTTCACGGGCGCCGGGGGCTCGACGATCTTCAGACCGCACGAACCCGGCTCGCTGAACTGGCGGCTGAAGGGACCGACCCGGCCATCATCGAGGACCTTCGGGCCTGGTTGCAGCACTGCGTCGACGTCGCCGGGCTTCACGCGTGAACGCGGCTTCCGTGCGGCTGCGCCATGTGTCGAAGCGCTACGGCGCCACCACGGTACTCGACGACGTCAGCCTCGAAGTGGAAGCGGAGCGCACCGTCGCCATCGTCGGCGAAAGCGGCAGTGGCAAGTCCACGCTGCTGCAGCTCATGAACGGTCTGGTGCGAGCGGACGGTGGCACCGTGGAGGTGCTCGGAGAGGATCTCGCCGCCACCGACCTGCTGAGCCTGCGGCGGCGCATCGGTTATGCGGTGCAGGGTTCGGCACTGTTTCCCCATCTCGACCTGCGCACTAACGTCTGCCTGCTGGCGCAGCTGGTGGGCTGGCCTGCCGCGAGAATCACCGAGCGCTTCGAACGTCTGCTGGCGCTGATGGAACTCGATCCAGGCCTGGCACAGCGCTATCCCCATGAGCTGAGCGGGGGCCAGCAGCAGCGGGCCGGCCTTTGCCGGGCGATGATGCTGGAGCCGCCGCTGCTGCTTCTCGACGAACCGTTCTCGGCGGTGGACCCGATTACGCGGGTGGGCATTCATGAGCACTTTCAGCGCCTCGCCGCCAGCGAGCCGGTGACGGTGATGCTCGTGACCCACGACCTGCGCGAGGCCGTGGCGCTCGCCAGCTCCCTGGTGATCCTGCGTGCGGGCAGGATCGTTCAACAGGGTACCTGTGACGAGGTGGTGGCGGCGCCGGCTGATGCCTGGATCGAACGCCTGCTCGAGGCGCAGTTGGCATGACGGTCAGGGCTCGAATCTGCGGACGGCGGACGGTCCAGGGGCTTTCTGGCAATGGTTGCATCCGTTGGTGGTTGTTCGCCAGCCTGCTTTTGCTGTCGCTCGGTGCCTCGGCGGAACGCGCCCTGGTCATCGGCAGCAAGAACTTCACCGAGTCCTACCTGCTCGGCGAGATCGTCGCCCAGCTGCTCGAAGGTGAGGGTTTCCCGGTCACGCGCCGTTTTGGCCTGGGTGGGACGCTGATCTGCTATGAAGCCCTCATCAGCGGAGAAATCGATCTCTACGTGGAATACACGGGTACGATCACCGAAGTGATCCTGTCCTCGGACGTGGCACCGGAACACGACGCGCTGCTCGCTCCGCTGGCCGAGCGCGGCCTGCAGCCGCTGCCGGAACTCGGGTTCGACAACACCTACGCCTTGGTGCTCCCCGCTGGCCGCGCCGGGGAGCTTGGCGTGGACCGCATCAGCCAACTGTCCGACCTGCCGTCCCTGCGCGTCGCCTTCAGCCACGAATTCCTGCGTCGCCAGGATGGCTGGCCCGGCTTGCGCGATCACTACGACCTCCGTCAGCGGCCGGTGGGCATCGAGCACGGACTGGCGTATCAGGCCCTGGTTCGGGGCAGTATCGATGTCACCGATGCCTACTCCACGGATGGTGATCTTGAACGTTACGGTCTGGTGACGCTGACGGACGATCGGGACTTTTTTCCCCGCTATGCAGCGCTGCCGCTGGCCCGGGAGGACCTGCCCGACGCGACTCGGCAGACGGTGGCACGGCTGGCCGGACGCATCGATGACGAGCGCATGCGGGGTCTCAATGCGGAAGTGGTCGTCGGCAAACGATCCTTTGCAGCCGTCGCCGCCGACTTCCTGGCAGCGGAAGGATTCGCACCCAGCCCCGTGGCGGCCGCCACCTGGCGGGGTGAACTGCTGACGAACACGATCCGCCACCTCCAGCTCACCTTGATGGCCCTCGCCATGGCGGTGGTCATCGGGCTGCCTTTGGGCGTCCTCGTCCATCGATCCCGGCGCGCCTCCCGTGTGATGCTGTATGGGGCCGGGTTGCTGCAGACGATTCCGTCCATCGCGCTGCTGGCCTTGATGATTCCCGTGTTCGGCATCGGCGTCCTGCCGGCCATCGTGGCCCTGTTTCTTTACTCGCTGTTGCCGATCCTGAGGGCCACGGTCACGGCGCTGATCAGCGTCGATCCCCTGCTGCGGCGCGTGGCGGTGGGGATGGGGCTCACAGATCTGCAGCAGGTGCGCTATCTGCTGCTCCCGCTGGCATTGCCCAACGTCATGGCGGGCATCCGCACGGCAGCGGTGATCAGCATCGGCACCGCGACTCTGGCGGCCTTCGTGGGCGCCGGCGGGCTCGGCCAACCCATCGTCACGGGCCTCGCGCTGAACGATCCTGGTCTGATCCTGCAGGGCGCGATTCCGGCGGCCGGGCTCGCCATTGCCACGGAGCTCTGCTTCGAAGGTCTGGAGCGCTGGCTGATCCCCGCACATCTGCGCCGCGCGTCGACGATCTGAAGCTCTCAACCGGCAGTTCTGCGAGTCCCTCGAAGCTGGCGTTGCGCCACCTTGTGGGAAGGCCCTAATCGCACAGCGATTGGGCCGATCTCGGAGAGCTTGGCCGGAGCTGAGGTCGTTGCCTTCTATGAACGCTATGCAGATCGGCGCATTTCGCTGCGCGAAATAGCGCTCTGTTGCGCGCCATCCCTGGCGCGCCCCGCTTCGCGGCGCACTGCGTGCGACGCATTTCGTTCCAGACGAAATGCGCCCACAAGGGCGTATCCCTCGAAGCTGGCGTTGCGCCACCTTGTGGGAAGGCCCTAATCGCAAAGCGATTGG
>JAFIFL010000091.1 GCA_020832055.1 Gammaproteobacteria bacterium | reverse complement strand
CCCGCCCGCGAGCAGCAGGCAGCCGACGGTCAGACCACGGGCGAAGCCGAAAGCGGTCATGCGCCCTCCAAGTCCAATTCGTCGACCATTCTGATCCTGCATGGGCCAAGTCCTCGATTAGGCTCACCATGAGCATGGCCTGGACGGCATTCCATCCAGGAATGAATCGGAGGGGCGATGCTGGTCGCGGGGAAACGCCGTCCGCATACCGCTTTCGACCTCGGCTGCCAGCTGAGGCGGCTCCTCATATCACACGAACGGTGCGGTTACTGTCAAGATAGTAGCAGGTGCGGATTGAACGCGCTTGACACCACGAGACAGACACCGTCTGACATTGGGAAACCGGGGCATTGCGGCGTCTCCACGTCCTACTGCGCTGAACCCCGGTCGTCGCGCGGCAGCGCCAGCCCGCCCAGCCGAATCAGCAAGTCGACGACGTCGGCCACCCCTTCTCCGGTCTTCAGATTGGTGAACACGAACGGCTTGTCGCCGCGCATGCGGCGGGTGTCCGCCGCCATCACCTCCAATGAGGCTCCGACGTGGGGGGCAAGGTCCGTCTTGTTGATGACGTAGATGTCCGAGCGGGTGATGCCCGGCCCACCCTTGCGAGGAATCTTTTCACCCTGGGCGACATCGATGACGTAGATGGTGAGATCCGCCAGTTCCGGACTGAACGTGGCCGCAAGATTGTCGCCACCGGACTCGATCAACACCAGCGCGAGCTCGGGGAAGCGCCGGCGCATGTCCTCCACTGCGGCCAGATTGATGGAGGCATCTTCGCGAATGGCGGTATGCGGGCAGCCGCCGGTTTCCACCCCGAGGATGCGCTCCTCCGGCAGCACATTCGCCCGCATCAGGATCAGCGCGTCTTCCTTGGTATAGATGTCGTTGGTGATGGCGCAGAGCTCGATCTTCGGGTGCAGCGCGCGGCAAAGGTGCTCCATGAGCGCGGTCTTGCCGGAGCCCACCGGGCCACCGATGCCCACCCGAAGCGGACCATGGGGTGAAGTCGCGGGCGGCAATGTCGGCGAAGCGGATGCTGTTGTCATGATCGGAACAACCTCGAGTACTGGGTTTCGTGATGGATGGATGCCAGATCCGCTGCCAGGGCACAGCCACCCGCACCGGCCAGCGGCGCCTCGGCCGCCTCGTCAGCAAGGGCGGCCAGGGTGGCCTCGAAGCCGGCCACCAGCGCCAGCCCCGCGCTCTGGCCCAAGGGAATCAAGCGTACGCCGGCCGAAACCAGGTTCGCCAGGAAAGCATGCAGATAGGCACCGAGGGCCGCCGGCAAGGGGATGCCGTGGCCGGCCGCGGCAACGCCCACCACCACCGGATACGCCAGCCGTTCCGGCGCCAGACCATCGAATGCCGTCAGCGCGGGCACCGGCCAGGCATGACGCGTGGCAGTCAGAAAGGCCCGGCCCTGGGCGCTGGCTTCCAGGCGACGTTCGGCAGAAGGATTGAGCGCCATGGCGAAATCGCTGAGTTCGATGACCGCGGCGTCGTCCCCCGCCGCCCTCCAGGCATGGGCAAACAGGATGGCGTCGCTGCGCCCGCCGCCGAATCGCAGCACACCGTCCAGCCAGGCCTGCAGGGCCCGGACATCCCGCACCGCGCCGTTTTCCACCACCCACTCCAGGCCGTGAGAATAGGTATAGGCACCCACCGGATAGGCCGGCGAAAGCCAGCTCAGCAGACGGTAGAGCGCAGCGTGGTCAGTGGTGATGGTCATGGCCGTGACTGTCATCGTGACCATGGGTGCGACCCTTGCCGTAGGCGCCGCCCTCGGGGTGGAACGGAAGTTGGACTTCCCGGACTTCGGCCCCGAGGCCCCGCAGCATGTCGGCAATGACGTGATCGCTGCGGATGCGCAGCACGTCCGCGCCGATCTCTGTGGGCAGGTGGCGGTTGCCCAGATGCCAGGCCAGCCGTGCCAGGGTGACGGCATCGGCTGAACGCACCTCCAGCAGGGCTTCTGACGCGCAGCGCACGGCCACGAAGCCGCCGCTTTCGAGTTCGAGCCCGTCGCCCTCACGGAGGCTCGGAACTTCGGGCAGATCGAGCAGGAAATCGAGCCCTGCTTCGCCGGTGAGGCGAATCCGCCGCCGATGGCGGGCATCGAAATCGAGTTCCACCGCATCCCGGACGGGGCCGTCCCAGTGACCGGCCTGCCGGGCGGCTATCGCGCGTTGCATCTTTGCATGTCCTCGAACCATCAGTGTTCGTTGTTCGCTTCAGAACAGGAAGTAGCGCTGAGCCATGGGCAGTTCCGCCGCCGGTTCGCAGGTCAGCAGTTCGCCGTCCGCACGCACTACGTAGGTCTCAGGATCCACTTCGATCTCTGGTTGATAAGCGTTGTGCACCATGCGCGCCTTGGCCGCCGGGTTGCGGGTGCCGGATACGGCCACCAGACCCTTCTGCAGGCCCAGATCACGTCCGATGTCCGCGGCCACTGCAGCGGCCGACACGAAGGTCACCGATGAAGCGGTCAGCGCCCTGCCGAAAGCACCGAACATGGGTCGATAGTGCACCGGTTGCGGGGTGGGGATCGAGGCGTTGGGATCGCCCATGGGCGCGGCCACGATGCTGCCGCCGATCAGCACCAGATGGGGTTTGACGCCGAAGAACATCGGATCCCAGAGGCAAAGATCCGCCCGCTTGCCCACTTCGATGGAGCCGACGTGGGCGTCGATGCCATGGGCAATGGCCGGATTGATGGTGTACTTGGCCAGATAGCGCTTCACCCTGAAGTTGTCGTTGGCGCTGCTGTCCTCGGGCAGCGCCCCGCGCTGCCGCTTCATCTTGTCGGCGGTCTGCCAGGTGCGGATGAGCACCTCACCCACGCGACCCATGGCCTGACTGTCGGAGGCGATGATGGAGAAAGCTCCGAGGTCGTGAAGAATGTCCTCGGCGGCAATGGTCTCGCGGCGGATCCGGCTTTCCGCAAACGCCACGTCCTCAGGGATCTTCGGATCGAGGTGATGGCAGACCATGAGCATGTCGAGATGCTCGTCGATGGTATTGACCGTGAACGGCCGGGTTGGATTGGTGGATGACGGGATCACGTTGGGCAGGCCGCAGACCCGGATGATGTCCGGCGCGTGGCCACCGCCGGCACCCTCGGTATGGTAGGCGTGAATGGCGCGGCCCTTGAACGCCGCCATGGTGTTCTCGACGAAACCGGACTCGTTGAGGGTGTCGGTGTGGATCATCACCTGCACGTCTTCAGCGTCTGCCACACTCAGGCAGCAGTCGATGGCCGCAGGGGTCGTCCCCCAATCCTCGTGCAGCTTCAGGGCGCAGGCCCCCGCGCGGATCTGCTCCATCAGGGCATCGGGACGGGAGGCATTGCCCTTGCCTGCGAAACCGAGGTTCATGGGCAGGCCGTCCGCCGCCTGCAGCATACGGCTGATATGCCACGGTCCCGGCGTGCAGGTGGTGGCGTTGGTCCCGGTGGCCGGCCCCGTGCCGCCGCCGAGCATGGTGGTGACGCCGGAATACAGCGCCTCGTCCACCTGCTGCGGACAGATGAAGTGGATGTGGGCGTCGATGCCGCCCGCGGTGAGGATCTTGCCCTCGCCGGCGATGGCCTCGGTCCCGGGACCGATGACGATGCTCACCCCAGGTTGGGTATCCGGATTGCCGGCCTTGCCGATGGCGACGATGCGCCCGTCCTTCAGGCCCACATCCGCCTTGACGATGCCCCAGTGATCGAGGATCAGGGCATTGGTAATCACGGTGTCCACCGCGCCCTCGGCGCGGGTGGCCTGACTCTGGCCCATGCCGTCGCGGATCACCTTGCCGCCGCCGAACTTCACTTCCTCGCCATAGGTGGTGAAGTCCTTTTCGACCTCGATGATCAAGGTGGTGTCCGCCAGGCGGACCCGATCACCGGTGGTGGGTCCGAACATGTCCGCGTAGGCGGCCCGTGCGATGCGAAAAGGCATGACTCAGTTCTCCTCGGCGCCATCGAGCGGGCCCATGATCTGCTGATTGAAGCCGACCACGTTGCGCGCGCCCCGATAGGGCACCAGCTTGACTGTACGTTTCTGTCCAGGTTCGAAGCGGACGGCACTGCCGGCGGGAATATCCAGCCGCCAGCCCCGCGCCGCCTCGCGGTCGAAGTCCAGGCCACTGTTCGCCTCGGCGAAGTGGTAGTGGGAGCCGACCTGGGCCGGACGATCCCCGCGATTGGCGACTTCGAGTTCGAGCACCGGCTGGCCGGCATTGAGTTCGATCTCGCCTTCGGCCGGAAGGATTTCACCTGGAATCATGGGATCGCCTCCTGCCTTCAGCGGATGGGTTCGTGGACGGTGACCAGTTTCACGCCGTCCGGAAAGGTCGCTTCCACCTGGACGTCGTGGATCATCTCCGCGACCCCTTCCATGACACAGGAGCGGTCGATGACGTGGGCGGCGGTCTGCATCAGGTCGGCGACGCTGCGACCGTCGCGGGCACCTTCCACCACGAAGTCGGTGATCAGGGCGACGGCCTCGGGATAATTGAGCTTCACACCGCGTTCAAGACGCCTGCGCGCCACCATGGCGGCCATGCTGATCAGCAGCTTGTCTTTTTCCCTCGGCGTCAGGTTCATGCCGCCTCCTCCTCGTCGTGTGATCGGTCATGGTTCGCAAGCCATGGGCTGACGCACTCCACGCCGGTAAGTCTCAACAGGTCCAGACCCGGGGCATCGGGCGGCCGAAGTGCCCCTCCACCAGTCGCCGCAGATCCTCCATCAATGCATCCGCATCGGCGGCCAGCAGCAGCCCGACCACCACATCATCAGCGAGTGCACTGACGCCGGCGACCCCACGCCAGGCGCCAACGATCTCGCGCAGGGGTGCTAGCTGCTGAGCAGCCGATGGCGCAGCATGGACGAACGTGGCGAACGCTCTCAAGCCACCGAGGGCCGCCGTGGCGGTCAGCGCCGCCGGGTCGTCCAGGGCAAACTCCGAGGCCCACTGCAGCCGGCCCTGCCGGCGGATGCGCCAGCTCTCCGCAATCCGGCAGCGGGTGATGCGCTCACCCATGGCCGCACGGCCGAGCACACTGGCCTCGATGGCGAACAGCTCCCCGTCCCCGTCGAGATCGACCTCGAGCACCCGGTGATAGGCACTGTCCTGGAACAGGATGGCTGGCTGCGGCAACCACACCAATCGGGCCGCCGCGCCGACTTCGACGCGCACCGTCTGCACGGCATACTCATCGAGACTGCGGTAAACCTTTTCGCAGGCCTGACTGGTGACCCACAGTTCACTGTTCTCTGCGAGTTCGACGTTCAGGCCCAGGGTATCGCCACCGGTGAGCCCACCGGCGGTATTGATCAGCACGGTTTCCAATGGCGTACCCATGGGTACCCGCGGCAACCGCAGGCGCAGCGCCCCTTCCTGGCGCAGGTCTGCAAGGCGCGTCCGCCCCTCCTTGTGCCGAACGCGGATGAGCCCGGAACCATGGGTGCGCTGAAGCTTCGGCTCGAAACCCGGCGCCGGCGCGTTCATACCGTCAGGTGCTTGCGCACCACATCGGGGTCGAGATCGGCCGCAGGGCCTGCCAGGACGATCTCGCCGCGATCCATGACGTGGATGGCATCGGCGAGCTCGTTGGCGAAATCCAGGTATTGCTCCACCAGCAGGATCACCATGTCGCCCTGGTCACGCAGGTAGCTGATGGCGCGTCCGATGTCCTTGATGATGGAGGGCTGAATGCCTTCCGTCGGCTCGTCGAGCATCAGCAGCTTGGGCCGGGTCACCAGGGCGCGGCCGATGGCCAACTGCTGCTGCTGACCGCCGGAGAGATCGCCACCACGGCGGTCGAGCATGCTTTGAAGCACCGGAAACAGTTCGAAGACCGCGTCGGGGATGTGACGGTCCTTTTTTGGCAGCGGTGCGAACCCGGTCTCGAGGTTCTCGCGGACGGTCAGCAAGGGAAAGATCTCGCGCCCCTGGGGCACGTTGGCAAAGCCACGGCGGACCCGATCCGGTGTCCGCAGCCGGGTGACCTCTTCGCCGCCGAAGGTGATCGACCCCGCCGTAGCCGACAGCCGGCCGTCGATGGCCCGCAGCAGGCTGGTCTTGCCCACGCCGTTGCGGCCGAGCAGGCAGGTCACTTTGCCGGGCTCCGCAGTCAACGACACGCGCCGCAGTGCCTGGGCGGCACCATAGTAGAGATCGAGGTCGCGCACTTCGAGCATGGCGCTCACCTGCCCAGATAGACGTCGATGACGCGTTCATTGCGGCTGACGTGGTCCAGCGATCCTTCCGCCAGCACGCTGCCCTCGTGCAGCACCGTCACCTTGACCCCCAGCCGGCGGACAAAGGCCATATCGTGTTCCACCACCACCACGCTGTGCACCTCGGCAATCTCCCGCAGAAGATCCGCAGTCTGATCGGTCTCGGCATCGGTCATGCCGGCCACGGGCTCGTCTACCAGCAGCAATTTCGGATCCTGCGCCAACAGCATGGCAATCTCCAGCCACTGCTTCTGGCCGTGGCTGAGATCACCGGCTCGACGGCCGCGATGCTCCAGCATGCGGGCAATGCGGAGAAAGCGGTCGATATCATCACCGGCAGTACGCAGGCGGCGCGAGAACAGGTTGGCGAACACGCCCCGCTCGCCTGCCAGCGCCAGCAGCACGTTGTCGGCCACGGTGAGGTTCTCGAACACGGTGGGTTTCTGGAACTTGCGGCCGATGCCCAGCTGGGCGATGGCCGCCTCATCGAGCTTTCGGAGATCATGGCGACCGTCGAAATACACCGTCCCCGCATCCGGACGGGTCTTGCCGGTGATCACGTCCATCATGGTGGTCTTGCCGGCGCCGTTCGGACCGATGATGGCACGCATCTCGCCGCGATCCACCTGCAGCGAGAGATCGTTCAGGGCCCGGAAACCATCGAAGCTGACGGTCACACCATCGAGGTTGAGGATGGAGGTGGTGGTCGTCACGGGCCATCCCCCCCCTTGCGTCCCGCCAGCCGGTCTCGGGCCCAGCCGAACAGGCCCTGGGGCAGGAACAGGGTCACGAGGACGAACAGCCCGCCCAAGAAGAACAGCCAATAGTCAGCGAAGTTGCCGGTGAAGAAGGTCTTGAAGGCATTCACCACGACGGCACCAATGGGCCCGCCCACCAGAAAGCCGCGACCGCCCACCGCCACCCAGACCACGGCCTCGATGGATTTGGCGGGGGCGAATTCACCGGGATTGATGATGCCGACTTGGGGAACGTAGAGCGCACCGGCAATACCCGCGAGCATGGCCGAAAACGTCCACACAGCAAGCTTGAAGCGCTCGGCCCGATAGCCGAGGAAGCGCAGCCGGGCCTCCGCGTCGCGCACGCCGACGAGGACCCGGCCGAGCTTGGAGGATACGATCAGCCGGCAGGCCAGATAGGCCAGCGCCAGGATGATGGCGGATGCAGCGAACAGGCCGCTGCGCATGCCGTCAGCGGTCAGGCTCACGCCAAGCAGATCCCGGAAGTCCGTGAGACCGTCACTGCCGCCGAAGCCGAGATCGTTCTGGAAGAAGGCCAGCATCAGCGCAAAGGTCATGGCCTGGGTGACGATGGAGAGATAGACGCCGGTGACCCGAGAGCGGAACGCGAACCAGCCCAACAGGAAGGCCAGGGCTCCGGGAGCCAGCACGACCATCAGCATGGCGAAGGGAAACATGTCGAAGCCCAGCCAGTACCAGGGCAGCTCGTCCCAGTTCAGAAACACCATGAAGTCCGGCAGCACCGGATGGCCGTAGACTCCGCGGCCATCAATGTTGCGCATCAGGTGCATGCCCATGGCATAGCCGCCGAGGCCAAAGAAGGCTCCGTGCCCCAGACTCAGAATCCCGCAGTACCCCCACACCAGATCGATGGCCAGCGCCAGCAGCGCATAGCAGAGATACTTGCCAAGTACCGAGACCATGTAGGCCGAGATGTGGAAGCTCGAATCGGGACCCGGAATGAGATTCAGCAGCGGGACCACCATGGCCACCGCCAGCAACAGCAGCAGGAAGGCCACATCCCAGGGCGTCATGCGTCCGGAGAGCAGGCGGGCTGTGATCATTCGGCCGCCCTCCCCTTCTGTGGGAACAACCCGCGAGGACGGAATTGAATGAAAATGATGATGAACACCAGGATCAGCACCTTGGCCGCCACGGCGCCGAGGCTCGGCTCCACCAGCTGGGTGGTGATGCCAAGAGTCATGGCCCCCACCAGGGTGCCGAACAGGTTGCCGACGCCTCCGAAGACGATGACCATGAAACTGTCGATGATGTAGCCCTGGCCCAGATTCGGGCTGACGTTGGCGATCTGCGACAGTGCCACCCCCGCCACCCCGGCAATGCCGCTGCCAAGGCCAAAGGTCAGCATGTCCACCCGGTCCGAGCGGATGCCCATGGACTCCGCCATCTTGCGGTTCTGGGTCACGGCGCGGATGTGCAGGCCCAGCGGCGTCTTCTTCAAAAGCAGGATCACCGCGGCCAGCATCACCAGCGCAAAGATGAGGATCGCCAGCCGGTTGTAGGTGATCATGATCTGGCCGAATTCCATGGAACCGGCCAGCCAGGACGGCGTTTCGACGCGTTGATTGGAAGCACCGAAGAAGGTGCGTACGAGCTGCTGCAGGATCAGCGAGATCCCCCAGGTGGCCAGCAGCGTCTCCAGCGGCCGGCTGTAGAGGCGACGAATCACCGTCCGTTCGATGAACACCCCAATGAGGCCGGCCACCAGGAAAGCCACCGGCAGCGCGATCAGTAACGACACTTCCGCCAGCGCGGGAGAGATGCCGCGCAGAATGCCCTGCACCACGAAGGTGGTGTAGGCGCCGATCATGATCATCTCGCCATGGGCCATGTTGATCACGCCCATGACCCCGAAGGTGATCGCCAATCCCATGGCCGCCAGCAGCAGCACCGAACCCAGCGACAGGCCGAACCAGAGGTTCTGCACCTGCTGCCAACGGGCCAGATTGCGATCGATCACTTCCACCGCGGCATCGCGACGGACATCGAGTTCAGAGCCCTCTTCGATGAACATGCCGATCAATACCCGTCGCGCCCGGTTGCTGCCCGCCTCCGCCAGACGATCGACGGCTTCCCGGCGCGCGTCCTCACTTTGCGCCGGATCACTGGCTATGGCGGCGGCCCGGGCCACTTCGAGTTCATTGCGAACCCGGCCGTCGGCTTCATCGACGAGCGCGGTTTCGATGGCTTCGAGCAAGGCGGAATCCGGACTGTCGATGAATTGCCGCGCTGCGGCGAGTCGAACGGCGGGATCTTCACTGTCGAGAGACAGCGAGGCGATGGCAGCGCTGAGCACGCGGCGAATGCGGTTGCTGACGCGGACCAGAGTCACGTCGGCATCCGCCAGTTCCTCACCCAGTGTACCTGCCAGGGGATCGCTGTAGACCTGCGCGCCGCCCACGCGCACGGACACCAGCATCACGCCATCAGCGTCACGACGGTACAACCGGCCGTCCTGCAGTGCGCGCAGCACCTCCAGCGCAACCGGGGAGCCGCTCGCTGCAATGTCGGCGACCGCCGTCTCGACCACCCGAAGATTGCGCTCGCCAAGCCGTTCGAGCTGCTCGGCGGTCAGATCACCTCCCGGTACGGCGGC
Source organism: Gammaproteobacteria bacterium (assembly GCA_020832055.1). Lineage (GTDB taxonomy): Bacteria > Pseudomonadota > Gammaproteobacteria > Pseudomonadales > Azotimanducaceae > SLTB01. Next base: position 5,780 of record JAFIFL010000091.1, on the reverse strand, counting down.
GAATGCCGTCGCACCGAGCATGATGAAGAGAAGACTCGCAAACCAGGCGCTCAGGATCCGCGGCGATCGCCGCGGATCACTGCGCGCCACCACAGGTACCCGTCTCCGTGTTGAAGTTGCCGCAGGAAATCGGCGGCCGCCAGTCGGCCTTGATGTTGCGTGACCCGGGCAGGTAGCTGGACCAGGCCTCCCCCGCGATGAGCTCCTCGGACTGATCGACAATGAAGAACTGTCCATCCTCCTGGATCTCGCCGATCAGTACGGGCTTGGTGATGTGATGGTTCGGAAGCATCTCGGCCATGCCGCCGGACAGATTGGGTACCTGGATACCAATGAGCGTATCGATCACGGTGTCCACGTCCGTGGTACCCGCCTTCTCGACCGCCGCCACCCACATGTTGAAGCCGATGTAGTGCGCCTCCATGGGGTCGTTGGCCGTGCGGCGCTGGTCACCGGTGAAGGCATGCCAACGTTCGAGGAAGGCCTTGTTCTCCGGTGTATCCAAAGACTGGAAGTAGTTCCAGGCGGCCAAATGACCCACCAGCGGTCCGGTATTGATGCCCGCCAGTTCTTCCTCACCCACGGAGAACGCGATCACCGGGATGTCCTCGGCCCGCACGCCCTGGTTGGCCAGCTCCCGATAGAAAGGAACGTTCGCGTCGCCGTTGATGGTCGACACCACGGCCGTGCGCTTGCCGCGACTGCCGAACTGGCGGATGCGGCTGACGATGGACTGCCAGTCGCTGTGCCCGAACGGGGTGTAGTTGATCAGGATGTCCTCGTCGGCGACGCCCTGCTGTTTGAGGTAGGCCTCGAGGATGCGATTGGTCGTTCGCGGATAGACGTAATCAGTCCCGGCGAGCACCCAGCGCTCGACGCCTTCCACCTCGCGCAGATAGTCGACGGCGGGAATGGCCTGCTGGTTGGGCGCGGCTCCAGTATAGAAAACGTTGCGCTCGCTCTCTTCGCCCTCGTATTGGACCGGGTAGAAGAGGATGCCATTGAGCTCACGGAAGACCGGCAGAACGGCCTTGCGCGATACGGACGTCCAGCAACCGAATACCACGTCCACATTGTGGACGCTGAGCAGTTCGCGGGCGCGCTCGGCAAACAGCGGCCAGTCCGAGGCCGGGTCCACGACGACCGGTTCGAGGCGACGGCCGAGCACACCGCCTTTGCGGTTCTGCTCCTCGATCAGCATGAGCATGACGTCACGCAGAGTCGTCTCGGAGATGGCCATGGTTCCGGACAGGGAGTGCAGGACACCAACACGGATGGGACCTTCGTCAGCGATGACGGGACCGCTGATGGCGAGCAGACAGACGATCCAGACCCTGGCCAGCAGACTGGTGGGAAAGAACTTCATGATGATCTCCCTGACAACCTCGATTAGGCGGCAATAACGCTCCGCGGCGCGACGGCATCGACGACGACCTTCTGGCCGGAAGCCGAATACCGGGACGCATGTTCCGGAAGCGTGCGGCAGCAGGAGATTTGCAATTCGCGTGCCCGATGAGGAAGCAGGATTCGTAAGGCAGGGCACGGCCCGGGGCCGCCACAGCGCACCATCACAGTGCGCCGGGCCAAGGGATGGCTCTACCAGAGTGCGCCTCCGTGGCCGCAGGAGGACTGCAACGTTCGACCCGATCGTCTGCTACCATTCCCGACTGGACGCTCTTACCCCCAGCATCAGGAATCTGAAACCTGGGAACCATGACTTCAACCAACAACGATGAAATGCCGCCATTCGAGGCCCTCGACTGCTCCATGTGCCGTGAAGGAGCTGGGCTCGATTTCGAGTTCAGCATGGCCTTTCAGCCCATCGTCGACTTCGCCAAGAAAACGGTGCATGGCTACGAAGCCCTGGTCAGGGGCACCCGCGGGGAAGACGCCGGAACCATCCTCTCCCAGGTGAATGCGAGCAACCGCTACCGCTTCGACCAGGCCTGCCGGGTGCGGGCGATCGAACTGGCTTCCAGGCTGGGGCTCGAATCCGCTCTGCACATCAACTTTCTACCCAATGCGGTCTATCGACCCGAAAGCTGCATCCGCACCACGATGGAGGCCGCGCGGGTGTTCGGGTTCCCGCCCGAGCGCATCTGCCTGGAAGTGGTGGAGAGCGAACAGGTGGAGGACCATGGCCACATGCGGCGCATCATCGAGGAATACCGCCGGTGCGGCCTGATGACGGCCATCGACGACTTCGGCGCCGGCTATGCCGGACTGAACATGCTGGCCGAGTTTCAGCCCGACATCCTGAAGATGGACATGGCCCTCACCCGGGCCATCGACAGCGATCGGACGCGCCAGATCATCGTTCGCGCGATCCTTTCCGCCGCGCAGGACCTTGGCATCGCCGTCATCGCCGAGGGTATCGAGACCGAAGCGGAACTCGACACCCTGCGCGAGGCCGGCATCACGCTGTTCCAGGGCTACCTGCTCGCGAGGCCCGCTTACGAACGCCTGGAACCCGTCGATCTCAGCCGCTGGTCATGAATCCCGCCGCCCCGGCCCCGATGATCCCCCGATCCAGTTCAGCTGGTAGAGATCCGGCCGCCGGTCCTTGCGATTGGTGACCGAACCCTCGACCCGCAGTTCCTGCAGCTTGTCCAGATCCAGATCCACCAACAGCAGCTGCTCGGTATTCGGCGTGGTTTCCGACATGATGGCGTCGTGGGGGAAAGCGAAGTCCGAAGGCGCATATACCGCCGACTGGGCGTACTGCAGATCGAGATTGTCCACCTGCGGCAGGTTGCCCACGCTGCCGGAGATGACCACGTAGCATTCATTCTCGATGGCCCGAGCCTGGGCACAGCGCTGCACCCGCAGATAGCCGTTCTTGGTGTCGGTCCAGAACGGCACGAATAGAATATCCATGCCCATCTGCGACAGCAGCCGCGGCAACTCGGGAAACTCCACGTCGTAGCAGATCAGCACGCCGATCTTGCCGGCATCGGTGTCGAACACCGCCAGTCCGTCGCCGCCTTCGATGACCCAGTAGTCGCGCTCGTTCGGCGTGATGTGCAACTTGTACTGCTCGTGCACTTCGCCGCTGCGCTCGCAGACATAGGCGACATTGAACAGTCGGTCACCCTCCACCAGCGGCATGGAGCCGGCGATGATGTTGACGTTGTAGCTCACCGCGTAGCGCGACATCGCTTCGACGATCTTCGGAGTGAACTCGGCCAGGAAGCGGATGGACTCGGTCGGCTGCGTGTCAGGCTTGCACAAGCCCATCAGTGGCGCAGTGAAGAACTCCGGGAACAGGATGAAATCGCTGTTGTAATCAGACAATGAGTCGACGAAGAACTCGGCCTGGGCCAGCAGTTCTTCCATCGATTTGATCGGCCGCATCTGCCACTGCACCACGCCCACCCGGACCTGGGTCTTCTTCACTTCCACCAAAGGCGTTTCATGATGCTCGTAGTAGAGATTGTCCCACTCCAGCAGCGTGGCGTAGCCCCGACTGCGCTCGTCCTCCGGGATGTAGCCGCGCATCAGTCGCTTGACGTCGAAGTCGTTGGACAACTGGAAAGTCAGAATCGGGTCGTAGAGTTCCTTGCGGCGAACGCGCTGAATGTATTCCTCCGGCGTCATCTCGTCGGCGTGCTCGCCATAGCCGACAATGCGCCCGCCGGCGAGTATGCCCCGCAGATTGTGCTCGTAGCACAACTCCTTACGGGCATCGTAGAGGCGCCGACCGAGGCGAAAATCACGGTACTCCGGATGCACGAAGACGTCGAGACCGTAGAGCGCATCGCCCTGGGCATTGTCGCGAATGCTCCGGTCAGGGTTGATCAGGTCGGAATAGCGATGGGGATTGCTGAAGCGGTTGTAGTCCACGCGCACTGTCAGGGCACACGCCACCGCAAGACCGTTGTCCTCGATGCAGAGTTGACCGTCGGGGTACGCTTCGATCAGGCGATCGATCGTGTGCTGCTCCCAGGCACCGCCGATGTCCGGATAGACCCGCTCCATGAGCGAGCGTACCGCCGGATAGTCCTCGCGTTGGAGATTGCGCAGGCGCAGCTTATGGCCACGCTCCGACTCGCTTGCCACTTCCATCCTGCCTCCGACGTCCTTCGAGCGGGCAGGGATTATCGCAGATCACCTCACCGCTGCGGGAGCTGCGTTGCCGGCTGACCATGGGGCGCAACCTTCGCTACCCGCTCCGCTGCGAGGGCAACCTGTGGCACCATAGGCGAGTTCGGGCCCAAGGAAGAGCCCTCGGAGCCCGATGGGACTGTGACCCGGAATGTGGCCCAGAAGATGACCCAGAGCATGAACAGAACAATCCTCCAAGCCATGCCATGGCGGCCTCGCCCCGTGGCGTGGCTGGTGCTTGTTCTTGCAGTGCTCTGGACCGCAGGCGCTACCGCCGACCCGGCGCGCCACCTGGAGCGCGCCCTCGAGCGGGGCGAGGCCGGGGAACGGTCCTTGGCTCGCGGGCTGCTCGAACCGGTGCTGATCTCGCCTCACATCAGTGCGGAGGTCCGGGCGAAGGCCTACTACGCCCGGGGGTTGTTCCACTACCTGGATGGCCACTGGGTGTCCGCGGGCCAGGACTATCGCCGTGCCCTGGAGTTCGATCCTGATCTGGCTCCTGCCTCGAGCGCGCTGGCCTGGCTGCACCTGCACGCCCTGGGAGTGGGATGGCACCCCGAGCGGGCCATCGCGCTCTACGAGCGGGCCGCACGTGCCGGCCACGGTGAGGCCCAGTTCAATCTCGGCCTGCTGCTGAGCCAGGGACGGGTGGCCGAGCCGGACCCCGCTCGCGCCCTGCAATGGTTCGAGGCCGCGGCCGCCCAGGGCCATGTGGAAGCCATGGCCCAAGCCGGACAGCTGCTGCTGCGCAACCGGCCGGATGGCAGCTACGCCGCCGCCGCAGGACAGGCCCGGACCCACCTTGAAGGCGCCGCCGCCAGAGGCCATCTACGGGCACAACTGGAACTCGGCATTCTGTTGAGCCGGAACCCGGAGCCGGATGGGAACGCAGCGGCATACTGGCTGGAGAAGGCAGCGGCCCAGGGCAGCGCTGCCGCCCAGAGCCGGCTGGGCTACCTTTACCTGCACGGACAAAGTGTGACCCGGGACGCAGACCTCGCGCGCCAATGGTTCGGGGAAGCCGCCAGGCAGGGCGATCTTTCGGCCCAGGCCCATCTCGGATGGGTCTTCGACCGGGGCATCGGCGGCCAGGCCGATCCGAAGCGCGCCTTCACCTGGTACCGACGCGCGGCACAGCGCGACCATTCCACCGCCCAGTTCAATCTGGCGCTCCTGTATCAGTCCGGCCGCGGCGTGCAGGCCGATGCGCATCAGGCCCGATACTGGTTCGAGCGGGCCGCAGCTACCGGCAGTGAGTCCGCGCGCGGAGCCCTGGCCTGGCTGCTGGCCACCGCTGACGACCCCAGCGTCCGTGATCCGGAGCGGGCCATCGAACTTGCCCGCCAGGCGGTGGCTGACGCCCCCAGCGCCAGCTGGCTGGACACCCTGGCTGCCGCATTGGCCACCAGCGGCCGCTTCGATGACGCCATCATCGTGCAACAGCAGGCCTTGGCGGTGCTGGAGGCAGAGTCGCCCCCGGGCGAGGCCAGTCCGGCAGCGCATCGACGCTCAGCCTATCTTGGTCGTCTCGCCCGCTACCAGGCCCGCCAACCCTGGCTGGACGATTCCACCAGCCAGCAGTGACCCGGGGAACAGGCACGCTGGCGCCTCGCTGGAATGTCAGCGTGTGGGAGAGCGCTATTTCGCACAGCGAAATGCGCCGATCTGCAGGACGT
>JAFIFL010000090.1 GCA_020832055.1 Gammaproteobacteria bacterium | reverse complement strand
TGGCAAGCTGGGGGCCGGCGATTTGAGGTCAGACGGCGGGCAAGCTTGGTCAGGAGAGCGGCGATGACAAATGCGGAAAGGGACGGATCCTGCCCGAACAGGTCCTGGTTGTGGGTGGGTTGGCTGCTGCCTGCCGCGCTGACTCTGCTCGGCTGCGCAGATCCGAACCCGCCTGCTGGAGCAGGTGCCGCGGACACTGTGGGGACGCACGATGCGCGGCAGATGACCCTGCACTATGACCCGGGTTGCGGCTGCTGCAGTGATTGGGCCGCGTACATGCGCCAGGAAGGATTCGTGATCGACCTGCGTTTGTCGGACAACATTGCGCAGACGCGGCGTGACCTGGGCGTTCCGGGCCGCTTGGCCTCCTGCCACACGGCGGAGATCGGCGGTTACCTGGTGGAAGGGCACGTTCCGGCGGATGCTGTCCGCCAACTCCTCGCTGAGCAGCCGGACGCGCTGGGTAGCAGTGCTCCGGGCATGCCCTGGGGATCGCCAGGCATGGAAATCAGTGACCGCATGAACGACGGGGTGAGACTAGCGCAACGTCAGGATAACTTGCTGAAAATATTGAGGATCTCTGCGTCGCGCGGGGCCATTTTCGGCCTTAGAGCCGCGGTTCTGGTACCGAAAAGCGCTTTCCAAGGAAGATTCTAGCGGGTCTGATAGGCGGCGGGAGGTCAGCCGGAAGCGAGTGCCCCTTAGGCCCTCGCTTTACCCGCTCAAAACGCGCTTCTAAGCCCCGAAACGGGCGGTTTTTGGGTCCATTTCATATTTTGAATCAATGGGTTGGATGAAGTTTGCGTGGTCTGACCCCACTTCGCGGACCCATGCAAGTCACCGCCCGAGTGCGATGTCGATTCCGCTCATCACCTGATCGAGTTTCTTCGGCGCCAACCTGCCTGCTCGTTCGGTTAGGAACTCTCGGTCAATGGCAACGATCTGGGAGACATTCGCCACTGAATCTTTAGGTAGACCCGTGGCCTGCGCCGACAACGGTACGTTACCGGGAGCGCGAGCCCACTTCAGGTTGCTCGTCAATGGAACACAAACAATGGTGGCAACTCTGCTTCGGTTGAAACTGTTGCCTTGCACCACGACGACCGGTCTCCTCAATCCAGGCCCGGAACCTTCTGGCTCAGGAAGATCCGCCCACCAGACGTCTCCCAGAGCCGGCTCTACCACTCGCTTCGTTCCAAGATGCGCCGCGCAGACGTGGCTGTGAACTCATCCCTGGACTCTGCCACTTCGACTACGGCCTGATTCATTGCCTCGGTAACCTCCTCTGGAGCGTGGCGCGTCAGGTACTCTGCAAGGGCTTCCGCGTAGAGCTGGCTGCGGGATTTGCGGGTACGACTCGCATGCCGCTCGGCGGCTGTGAAGATTTTATCGGGAATGGAGACCGCGGTTTTCATACTTCTAGTATAACTAGCGCCGCGTCAGTTGACAAAAACCGGGTGTCAGACTTGCTCAGTGTGACGCCTCACTCAACTGGTGTTTCGGGCGATGATCCCTTCGCCGCCGAACGTTGGGTGGAGGGTCTCTTCCGGACCGAAAGTCTTTGGACAGAATGACGGACGTCAGGCCAGTGCGGCCCGCATCACCGGCTCATCAATGCCATCACCGCCTCGCGATGCTCCCTTGAACCCATCGTCTGCAGCTCCAGCCCCATGTGCGCATCTGCCAATGCTGCGGCCTGGGCACACAGCGGCATGTTGATCGATCGCTTGGTGGCGCGCACTGCGAGGCTGGACAGTGACATCAGCCGGGCGGCGTAGGCGTCCACCTCCAAATCCAATGTGTCCAGTGTTACCGCTTTGTGGATCAGGCCGATGTCCTGCGCTTGCCGCGCTGTGAGCAACTCGCCGGTGAGCAGATGGTGGCGGGCGCGCGCGTAGCCCACCAGCAGGGGCCAGATCAGTGAGCCGCCGTCGCCGGCGGAGAGACCCACGGCAACATGCGGGTCGCCGATCTTGGCTTCCTGGTTGGCGATCACCACGTCGCACAGCAGCGCGAGGGTGGCGCCCAGGCCGATGGCGTGGCCGTTGACCCGTGCGAGGGTCGGTTTGTCGAATCCCAGCAGGGTCTGCACGAGGCGGGCGCCGCTGGACACGAGGCGATTGCGCAGGTCGGGATCATCGAGGGCCTGTCGCATCAGTTCGAAGTCGCCGCCGGCGGAGAAGGCCTTACCGGCGCCGGTGAGGATCAGCAGGGTACAGGCGTCGTCGTTCTGGGCCTCGGCGAACACACGAAGGAGTTCGTCGTGCATCCGGACGCTGGCAGCGTTGAGCGGCGGATTGTTCATGGTCACGCGAACGATGCCGTGGCTGCAGGCGACGTTCAGCGCTTCGTAGTCGTCGTACATCCTGACCTCACGTGGCTTGGGGTGGTCTGCCTCGGCGCCATGCTGCGCAGCGAAGCGTGAATCTGCGGGCGATGGGTGGGAGTGTCGGGGATTTGCGGGGGATCGGTTTGATTCGCGACGACAGAATCGTGTCGGCCAGCGACAGGGGTGCCGGAAGGGCCGTCGCAGCGTTGACCACTCCTGTGGCGTCGACGAAGCTGGACGTCGAATCGATCAGGGCTGTGGGAGCCGGTGGGCGCCTGGATTGAGGTTGTCTGCGGGTTCGTCTGAACGGCCGTTGCGGAGGCGCGTCGCATGTATCAGAACGTGGAAGAACTGCTCGATCTGGCCAACATCCGGGCCGTCCTGGAGACCTACTGCCGGGGCATCGACCGTCTCGATGCCGAGCTGATCTCCAGCGTGTACTGGGAGGATGCGACGGACAACCACGGCGTCTATGTGGGGCCCGGCCAGGACTTTGCGGCGTTCATCGTGCCGTTTCTCCGCGATGGCTACACCTCGACCATGCACTTCATCGGTCAGTCCAACATCCGGGTCGAGGGCGACCGCGCGGCCGGAGAAACCTACTTCCTGGCCTACCACACCCGAAACGAAGGGGATGGCGCCGCACTGGACATCGCGGCGGGTCGCTACGTGGACGGCTTTGCGAAGCGCGGCGGGGAGTGGCGCATTGCCGACCGCGTCATCGTGATGGACTGGGTGGACACCCGCAGCGGTCTGCAGAGTGGCGACATCGCGCTGGGGAGCTTCGTACTGGGTAGCCGGGATGCGAGCGATCCGAGCTACTCGAGCTATGGGCGTCTGGCGTAGCGCCGCATTTTAGGGAGTCACTGCCTTCAGGCGGCCCGGCCGGCCAGCATGGACGATCGCAGTTCGGTGGGGGACTGGGCGAACCAGCGCCTGCAGCTGCGGGTGAGCACAGAGGGCTCGCTGTAACCGAGCTTGGCGGCCACCCGTGCCAGCGATAGGTCACTGCGCGACAGGTACTGCAGCGCCAGGTCGCGGCGGACTTCCTCCTTGATGTCGTTGAAGCGCAGGCCGCCTTCCTCGCGAAGGCGGCGCTGCAGGGTTCTCGGGTGCATGCCCAGGGAGGCGGCCACCTCGACATGGTTGCAGCGGCCGATGGGCAGCAGTCGGGCCGCCGCCGCGCGGACCTGTTGGGTGAGCACGTCGCTGCGGGTGGGGAAGCGGGCGTCGATGTAGGTGGTGGCCAGTTCGTAGAGCAGTTCGCTGCGATTGGGCAGCGGGAAGTTGAGGTCGCTGCGCTTGAGGAAGACGGCGTTCATGGGGCTGCCGAAGCGAACGCGGGTGCCGAAGTAGCGCTTGTAGGTGGACTCGGACGACACCGGATCGTGGGTCAGCCAGACCTCGCTCGGCCGCACCGCCCCTTCTGACAGGCCGATGATGGCGTGGTGCATCAGGGCCATGGAGTGTTCGACGGCCTGCACGGTGCGGGTCGCCTGGCTCAGCAGAATGTCGAAGCGGATGAAGACCAGGTCCACGTTGCGGGGATCCTGCTCGATCTTGATCTGCACCACCGGGCTGTAGGCCTGCAGATGATCCTGGCAGTAGCGGTAGGCGTCGCCCAAGGTCACGGCGTTGCGCATGGCGATCTCGAGGGGGCCGAGGACGGAGGCGCCGCCCTGGAGGGTTGCCAGCTGCAGTCCGAAGGACGGGCAGTTCAGTTCGGTGGCCGCGCGCTCCAAGAGCTGGACCAGGGCGCGGAAGGGCACCACGGCGTTGTATTTGCGCAGTACCGAGAGCGGGATCGAGCTGCTCTCGATCAGGGCCTCCGGATCGCCGCCGAGTTGGCGGACGAGACGATCGAGATGCTGCAGGGCATTGATCCGAACGATTTCATTGCTCATTGGTTCCTCTCCTGCATTCGTCCGCTTCGGGACGGCCGCCGCAAACCTTCTCTCCGAGGTTCGGTACCGGCGCCGTGAAATCGAACGTCATGCTCCCTTGCCTTGATACTGATCACGGTGTCGTAAAGCGTCAAGGCGGTGGCTTTGGGCGGGGCGGGGTGGGTTTGCTGTGGTGTTGGGGTTGGACGCGTGGGGGTGGGAGCGTGGCGCTCCGTGTTCGCAGGCCTGCAGGGCGCTTCAGCTCTGAGATTCGAGAGGTTGGAGCTTGATTGCGGGTGGAGGCAGGCGCAGTCGGGAAGTCGATGGGGTGGGGTTCTGAGGGCTACAGATTGTCGTGGATGAACAAGGGATTGTCGTGAAATGTCATGCCCTCGGGAGTGCCTCGGGAGCCTGCAAATGGGTCGGCATGGCTGAGCTGTCGCAAGAAGTCGCGAGCTTGTCGTGTCGCGACATGGATCGTGGGCGCCCCTGCATCGACATTGGGTGCCTCGATCAAGGCGGCGGAGCGACTTCTTCAGATGTCCGAATGGGGATACCGGATGGATCCGGGCGGATGGAAGGTCCGCTGGAACGAGCGGCTGGCTCGTCTCGCGCGGGAGCGCGGCGACTGGCTGGACCTTACCGTGGCCGAAGCGGCCCGGGATGCGGCGCGGCGTGCGCCGGATCGGGTGCTGCTCGTGGATGGGGACCGGGAAGTCACGGCGGGTGAGATCTGGGAGCAGGCGCGCGCCCTGGCCGGCTGGTTTCGTGATCAGGGGCTGGTTGCGGGCGACGTAGTCTCTTTTCAGCTGCCGAACTGGTGGGAGGCTGCGGTGGTGAACATCGCGGCGGCAGCGCTGGGGCTGGTGGCCAATCCCATTGTGCCCATCAACCGCGACGCCGAAGTGCTGCACATGCTCAATGCGGCAAGTTCCCGCGTCATGTTCGTTCCGGGTCAATTCCGGTCCTTCGATTATCTGGCGATGATGGACCGGCTGGATTCGCGCCTGGAGACACCGCCGGTGACCGTGTTGGTGCGCGCGCAGGCACCGGGCCGGCTGAGCTTCGCGGCGATCATTGAGGATGCGGTGCCCATCGCGGATGTGGCGCCGGTGAATCCGGATGCGGTCAAGCTGCTGATGTACACCTCCGGGACCACGGGTACGCCCAAGGGCGTGCTGCATTCCCACAACACCATCAACGCCGATGCGGTGAAGATGCGCGCGGCCCGTGCGCTGACGGCGGACGATCGGACCTTCTCGCCGTCGCCGGTGACCCATGTCAGCGGCTACCTCTGGGCGTTGAACATGCCCTTCGTGGGCGACGTACCGGCGGTCATGCTCGATGTCTGGGAGCCGACGAAGGCGCTGGATCTCATGCGCCGACATGGCTGCACCTTCTCGGTGGGCGCGACACCCTTCCTGCGGGAGTTGCTGGCGGTGGCGCAGCAGGAAGGGGAGCGCTTGCCGGCACTGCGCAATTACATGTGCGGCGGGGCGTCGGTGCCGCCCTCACTCATCTACGCCGCGGCCGAGCAGTTCTCCCAGTGCATCCCCTGGCGGACCTTTGGCGCCACCGAGGCACCGACGATGACCTGCGGGCCGGCGTCGCGATCGCGGCTTACGGAGGCTGCCGAGACCGACGGTCGGGTGCACGGGGCGGAAGTGAAGATCGTCGATCTCGACACCGGTCTTCCGGTGGCAGCGGAAGGCGAAGGCGAAGTTCTCGTGCGTGAACCGAGCATGGCGCTGGGCTATGCGAGCTGGGCGGACACGGTGGAAGCCTACGACGCAGACGGCTTCTTCCGCATGGGCGATCTCGGTCGTTTGGTGGCCGGCGAGCTGCTCATCTGCACGGGCCGCAAGAAGGATCTGATCATTCGCGCGGGGGAGAACATCAGCGCCAAGGAGATCGAGGACGTGCTGATGCAGTCGCCGGTCATCGCCGAGGTGGCGGTGGTGTCCATGCCCAGCGCGCGGACGGGAGAGGCGATCTGCGCCTTTGTCATCCCCGCCAACGGCGCCGAAGTGGCGCTGGCTGATCTTGCAAAGCTCATTGCCGAGGCGGGGCTCGCCAAGCAGAAAACACCGGAGCACATCGAGCTGATGGACGATCTGCCGCGAACGGCCTCCGGCAAGGTGAAGAAGGATGCGCTGCGGGAACTCGCCCGCGCCAAGGCTTCGGCCTCATGAACCAGCCTTCCCGACTGTAGGGGAACTCACTTTGGAACTGGAATTCACAGCGCAGGAGCAGGCCTTCGAAGAGGAGGTTCAGCGCTTTCTTGCGGATGCCCTGCCGCCGTCGCTGGCAGCGAAGGAGGCGCAGGGCTTTCACCTGCATCGGGAGGACGTGGCGCCCTGGCATCAGGCGCTGTGGCGGCAGGGCTGGATCGCGCCGGGATGGCCGCAGCGCTTCGGTGGCACGGGCTGGTCGCCCATGGAGCGTTTCCTGTTCGAGCGCGCCTGCGGTGTGGCGAACGCGCCCGAGGTGAGTCTCATCGCGCTGTCCATGGTGGGGCCGGTGCTGTGCGAGTTCGGGTCCGATGCGCTGCGGGAGCGCTTCCTGGAACCGATCCGGCGCGGCGATCTCTGGTTCTGCCAGGGTTTCTCGGAACCGGAGGCCGGATCGGATCTGGCTGCCGTGCGTTGTCGGACCCGGTTCGAGGGCGACAGCATCGTGCTCAACGGCCACAAGATCTGGACCACCGATGCGCACATGGCCGACTACATGATCTGCCTGGCGCGGACCTCCGACGCGGGACGCCCCCGGGAAGGACTGTCGATGATCCTGCTGCCCATGGATGCGCCCGGGGTCTGGGTGCGGCCCATCGCCACGCTGGATGGGGATCACCATATCAACGAGGTGTTTCTGGAAGACGTGGTGGTGCCCCGGGAGAACCTCGTCGGCGAGGTGAACTCCGGCTGGGCCCAGGCCAGGTATCTGCTGGGCCGGGAGCGTACCCACAACGCCTACGTGGGCATGCTGCGGCGCTATCTGGCGCGCTTCCCCGGACTGCTGCAGCGGCAGCTGGCGGCGGGGCTCGATGGCCGGGTGGCAGAGGGCCTGCTGCGGGATCACGTGCAACTGTCGCTGGATGTGGAGGCGCATGAATGGTCGGTGCTGCGGCTGCTTGCGGACGAGGAATCGTCGCAGCTGCGGGCGGGGGCCTCGGCGGTGAAGGTCCGTGGCTCCGAGCTTTTGCTGAAGGCCTCGGAACTGGAGGTGATGGCGCTCGGGTCCCAGGTGATTCCGGCGATGACGCCCGCCATGACGCCTACAACGGCACAGCCGCTGCCGGCGGGGGCGGGTGCCGATGCGCCGGGCCGGGTCACCCAATCCCTGTACTGGCGGGCCGCTGCCATTTTCGGCGGCACCAATGAGATCCAGCGCGGGATCATCTACTCCACGCTGTTCCACCGCTGACAGGAGTACGCAGGCATGGACTTTCGAATCAGCGATGAACAGCGCCTGCTGCGTGACACTGCGCGCAGGGTGCTCGCGGAGGCCACGGGTACCTCGACCGACGCGTCCTGGGTGCAGTTCCGGGAACTCGGCTGGACCGCCTTGCCCATCGACGAAGCTCACGATGGGCTTGGCGGCAGCCTGGTCGATCTGGCTTTCCTGCTGGAGGAGCTGGGCCGGGCTCGCTGTCAGGTGCCCTACCTTGAATGCTGCGTGATGCCGGCGATGTTGCTGAAGGGGCTGGCTTCCCGGGGCGTGGCAGAGCCTGATCTGTTGGGTGTTTTGGCCCGGGGCGAGCAGCACCTTGGCGTTGCCGTCGAGGAGCGATCGGCGGCGGAATCCGGGGGTGATTTCTCGACGCGTCTTACGGCGACGCCATCCGGTTTTCGCCTTGCTGGCGAGAAGTTGCTGGTGGTCGGCGGTGCGGGCTGTGAAGCGCTGCTGGTGGTGGCCGTTGCAGACGGTGAAACCTGTCTGGTCTGCGTGCCGCTGGATGCGGTTGGGGTGCGGATCCGGGGCTACTCGGCGGTGGATGGTCGGGAACTGGCCGACATCGAGTTCGTAGATGTCCCTGTGCCGGAGGCCGCCGTGCTCGCTCGTGGTGCTGCGGTGGATGAGGCCCTCGTGGAGGCCGGGGCCATCGCGCTGACCCTGCAATGCGCGGATCTCGTCGGTGCCATGGAAGCCAGCATGGAGATGACGGCGGAGTACCTGCAGCAGCGGCAGCAGTTCGGCCAGAAGCTGGCCAGCTTCCAGGCTTTGCAGCACGGCATGGCGGATCTCTTCATCGCCTGCAACGAGGCCCGCTCCATGCTCTACCGCACCCTGTCGGCCTTTGGTCAGGCCGATGTTTCGCTGCGCCGCAGGGCGGCGTCGGGCTGCAAGGTGAAGGTGGCGGCCTGCGCCCGGCAGGTGACGGGCATGGCCGTTCAGTACCACGGCGCGCTGGGCATGACGACGGAGTACGCGGTGGGCCATTACCTCCGGCGCAGCATCGTCGCTGAGCAGCTGTTCGGCAATGCCCACCATCACCTGGCGGTGTGCCTGGCGGATCACGCCGGTGTCGCCAAATGACCGCATGTTGTCGTAGCCGGGCAAGACGCGGCGCGTCGATCCTGGTGACGATCATCCGACTCGGCAGAGCTGTACGACCCACTGCATCTTATTCAGGAGACGCACCATGAACGACCACGCTTCCCGATTCGGACCCGAGCGGGTTCGGGATGACTTCGTGCCCAAGGATGCGTACCACTCGCGGGACTTCGCTGAGCTCGAACGGGAGCGGCTCTGGCCCCGGGTCTGGCAGATCGCCTGTCGGGAGGAGGAGCTGCCGGAACCGGGTGATTACGTCACCTACGATATTCTCGACGACTCGATCATCGTGGTGCGCAACGAGCAGGGCAAGGTGGCCGCCTTTCACAACGTCTGCGTTCATCGTGGGCGACGGCTCACGGAGGGCTGCGGCCATCTGCGTCAGTTCGTCTGCCGCTTCCATGGCTGGCGCTACAGCCTCGATGGCGCCGCTTCGCGGGTGGTGGACCGTGAGGACTGGGGCGATACGCTGCAGCCGGAAGATCTGCGGCTGGCGCCCGTCCGCTGCGCCACCTGGGGCGGTTTCGTCTTCATCAACATGGATCCGGACGCAGAGCCGCTGGAGGCGTTTCTGGATCCGGTGCCGGCTTTCACCGACAAGTTCGAGTTCGAGAAGCTGCGCTTCCGCTGGTACAAGACGGTGATCATGGCGGCCAACTGGAAGACGGTGCTCGGCTTCTTCAGCGAGTTCTATCACGTGCAGCAGGCCCATCCGCAGTTGCTGGAGTTCACCGACGACTACTCGATCAGTACGGCGTTCGGCCGTCATGCACGCATCTCCTTCGCTGGTGAGGGGGCGGTGCCTTTCCGTCGCTCGCCGCGCCTGCCTGCTGCCGAGGAGCCGTCGCTGAAGCAGCACATCGTGGCCTTTGCCGAGACCTACCGGGATCAGCTGGGGGCCATGCTCAGTGAGCGCCATTACGAAGCCGTTCAGCAACTGCGCCACGCTGTGCCCGACGATGCGCCCAACGATGTGGTGATGGCGAAGTGGGTGGAGCTGCAGATGGCGGCGGCGGAGGAGGATGGTGCCGGCTGGCCAGCGGAGCTCACGCCCGAGTACATCGAATCCTCAGGGCTCGACTGGCACCTGTTCCCGAACACCATCTTCCTGCATGGTTTCGTCGATGGCGTGCTCTGGTATCGGGTGCGGCCGAACGGGGACAACCCGGACTCCTGCATCTTCGACATCTGGGCGCTGGACCGTTATGCGCCGGGCAAGGAGCCGAAACTGAACCGCGAGTTCTATGCGGACTGGCGCGAAGCGGATTGGGGGCGCATCTTTGAGCAGGACTTCGTCAACATTCCCGAAGTCCAGCGTGGCCTGAAGTCTCGAGGCTATCAGGGTGATCGGACCAATCCGGTGCAGGAGCGGGCGATCTCCAACTTTCACCGTGAGCTGCGCCGGTTCATGCAGGACTGAGCGCTCAGCGACGGCAGCATGGAGCAGTGAAGATGACGGGTCGGTTGGCGGGCAAGGTGGTGATCATCACCGGCGGGGCGCGGGGACAGGGCGCCGTGGAAGGCGAGCTGTTTGCCTCCGAGGGCGCGGAGGTGGTCTTGACCGACGTGCTGGAAGACGAGGGTCGGGCGGCGGCAGCGGCCATCGGCTGCGGCTTCATGGCGCAGGATGTCAGCCTGGCGGAGGACTGGCAGCGGGTCGTCGACGATGTCGATGCGCGCTTCGGGCGGATCGACGTGCTGGTCAACAACGCGGCGATCTTTCAGCGCAGGAAGCTTGCGGATACCACGCCTGAAGATTTCGAGCGGCTGTTCGCCATCAATGTCCGCGGGGTTTTCCTGGGCATGAAAACCGTCGCGCCGGTCATGCAGCGGGCGGGCAGCGGCTCCATCATCAACATCTCCTCGCTGGCCGGGCTCGTGGCTGCGCCGGGTGCCTTTGCCTACGGCGCGTCCAAGTGGGCGGTGCGGGGCATGACCAAGACGGCGGCCGTGGAGCTGGCGAAGTACGGTGTTCGCTGCAATTCCATTCACCCCGGCATGATCGAGACGGACATGCTCGATCAGGTCACCCTCGGTGATGACGGTCGACGCCAGCGTATGCTGGCCTCCGTCCCGCTCGGTCGCGTTGCGGAACCGCTGGACATCGCTCGCATGGCGTTGTTCCTCGCCAGCGACGACAGCCGCTATGCCACGGGCGCGGAGTTCGTCGTGGATGGTGGCTCCCACGCACTCTGAAACTGTCGCTTTCCGTTCGCTTTTTGTCCTGTCCCATCAAGACCTGCCCCACGCGCGCTCAGTAGTCTGATTCTGTCGCCATAGTCGGTCCGCGGTTGCGTTGCGGACCGGTGTTCACACACGAATCAACAGACTGACTTACCGGGGAGATGCCCATGTACGCTTACCGCGCGTCGCTTGCCCTCCTGGCGCTCGCCTGCTCCAGCCCCGTGCTGGCTCAGCCTTCGGCGGCAGGACAGCAGGTGCTGGAAGAAATCATCGTTACCGCCCAGCGCCGTGCCGAGCGGGTTCAGGATGTGCCGATCTCGATGACGGTGCTCAACCCGGATGATCTTTCGCGGGCAGGTGTCGACGGTTTTCGCGATCTGGCGCTGGTCACTCCGGGGCTCACCATTCAGGCCCAGGGCAACTTCGTGCAGCCTGCGCTTCGCGGCGTCACCACGCTGGTGACGGGCCCTGGGGTGGACAACCCGATCGCCCTGTATATCGACGGTGTGTATGAAGGCAGCCAGTCTGCGTCGAGCATCGACCTGCCCGACATCGAGCGGATCGAGGTTCTGAAAGGTCCCCAGGGAACCCTGTTCGGCCGAAATGCTACGGGTGGTGCGATTCAGATCTTTACGCGGGCGCCGGATTTCACGCCTGCCGTCCACCTGAGCGCGACCGCCGGCATGTTCGACGGTGCGGGTTCGAGCCGGTCGGCGCGGGACCTGCGGGTGAAGGGTTTTCTGAGCATGCCGCTGGTGGATGACAGGGTTGCGGCAAGCATCTCGTTCTCGCACCAGGACATCAATGGCTACTCGACGAACGTTGCGCATGGGGCCGTGTCGCCTGCGGTGGATGCGGCGTTCGGAGGCAGCAGGCTGGACTACCTGGAGTCCTCCGTGTTGCGGGGCAAGCTGCTGATGACGCCGACTGACCGCATCCAACTGATGTGGACGGCGTACTACAGCAAGCGGGAGACGGATCACGGCAGCATTGGCTTACCGGTGGACGGATTGACCTCGGCGAACGTCTTCCCCGACGCAATTTTCGGAACGGAACCCTGGCAGTACGCCTTCGATTCGCCTCACCCGGTGACGGCGGTGCGTCGCCGGGGTATCAGCCTGAAGGCCGACTTCGACTTCGACCTCGGCACCCTGACTTCCACGACGAGTTATGCGGAAAGCCGCTACAAGGAACGGGTGGACGTGGATGCGGCGTTTTCCCCGGCCTGCCTGGCGGCCTTCTCCTGCATTGCCTTTGAGGACACGCAGCCGAACGATGACTTCTCTCAAGAGTTTCTGTTCGCTTCGGAGACCATGGGCCGATGGTCGTTCATCGCGGGCGCCAATCTGTTCGACAGTTCAGGCGAGCTGCCTGCCGCCATCAACGACTTCACCGGTGGGGCCCTGCCGGGGGCGCCGGGAGTGGTGAATCCGCCGCTGTTCGTCGCCAACACGAAAGTCGATACCCGCGCCTATGGGATCTTCGGCGAGGCGAACTACGATCTGACGGATGCGCTGACGATCATTGCCGGTTTGCGCTACAGCCAGGAAAAGAAGAAGGGCAAGGTCTCCTTCTTCGGTGCGCCGCTGGATGCCTTTGCCAGCCCGAGCTGGAGCGAGTGGACGCCAAGATTGTCGCTGAAGTACGCGCTCGATGATCGCAGCAACGTCTACTTCACCTACAGCCGCGGGTTCAAGAGTGGGGTGCTGCCGCTTTGGGACACCACGCCGCCGGCGGATCCGGAGAAGCTGACGGCTTATGAGGTGGGCTACAAGACCCAGCGTGACGGCGTGGCACTGAACGTCGCGGCGTTCTATCTCGACTACAAGAATCTGCAGGTGCAGTCGTTCACGGGCACCCGGGTGCTGATCACGAATGCCGCTTCGGCGCGGATCTACGGGCTGGAGGTGGACGGCTCGGTGAGTCTGACGCCGGAGTTGAGTCTGAAGGGCGGCCTGTCGTGGATTCCCGAGGCCGAATACAGGGCCTTTGATACGGCCACGGCGTTCGGCCCGCCCCAGGCGCCCACCGGGCACCTGACCATGGTGGCGCCGCTGGATGCCAGCGGTACCCGGCTGCTGCGCACGCCGAAGGTCACGGCGTCGACGTCGCTGGTCTACGCCACGCGGCTGCGCGGGGGCGAACTGACCATGGCGCCCAGCCTGTACTACTCCAGCAGTTACCTGCCCTATGATCCATTGCGGGTGGTGACCCAGAGTTCCTACGTGAAGCTGGCGGGCGAGGTGTCGTATGTGCCGGATGGCAGCCCTTTCCGGATCGTGGCCTGGGGACGCAATCTCACCAATTCCAAGTCCATCAGTTCCTCGACGGTGTCCGCGAACGCGGCACGGGTCAGCTACGATCGTCCGCGGTCATTCGGTGTGACCTTCGAGTACGAGATGTAAGGCGTCACTTCAGCGTTTGGTATGCAACAGGAGCAGGGCGAATGACGATGCAAACGATCAGCTTCAACGACCCTGAGGTGCAGCGTTGCCCATTTGCCGCGTATCGGCAGGTGCACGCTGAAGGGCCGGTGTATCTCGATCCGCGCAGCGGCTTCTACGTCGTCGTCGACTACGACGAGATCAAGCGCGCCGCCTCCGATCCGGCGACGTTCTCGAGCATCACCGGGCAGCTGCTGGTGAAGGATGCGCCCTATCAGGCGCGCATCGATGCCATCTACCGCGAGCACGGCTTCATGCCGGTCAATGCGCTGGTGGTGGCCGATCCGCCGCTGCACACGCTGCACCGGTCACTGGTGGACAAGGCCTTCACGGCGCCGCGCGTGAAGCTGATGGAGGACTACCTCGAAACGCTGGTGGATTCAGTGATCGACGCGTTCATCGAGCGTGGCGAAGTGGAGTTCTACGGTGACATGGCGCTGATGGTGCCGAACTATGTGATCTCCGATCAGCTCGGTCTGCCGCGGGAAGAGTTCGGCCGTTTCAAGCGCTGGGCCGATGCGGTGGTCCAGGAAGGTGATCCGGACAACGGTGAAGAAAGGCAGGTCGAAATCACGCACATCATCTGTGAGCTGCATCAGTATCTGGTGGACAAGGTCGAGCAGCTGAAGAAGGCGCCGGAGCCGAAGATCCTGAGTGATCTCGTCCACGCGGAGGTGGATGGGCGACGGCTGAGCATGGAGGAGATCGTCGCCATCGTCTCGCAGATCCTGCCCGCCGGCAGCGACACCACGGTCAGCGCCATGGCCAGCATGATGTACCGGATGGTGACGACGGCTGGTCTGGAGGCGCGGTTGCGTGCGGACCGCGAGCTGATTCCCTCCTACATCGAGGAGGTACTGCGGCTGGACGCTCCGGTTCAGGGGCTCTACCGGCGCGCCACGCGGGATGTGGAGATCGGCGGCGTGCCGATTCCGGAAGGTGCCATCGTGGTGCTGAAATTCGGCGCCGGCAATCGCGATCCCGAGCAGTTTCCGGATCCGGATGTGCTGGACCCGAAGCGGCCCAACGCGCGACGCAATCTGACCTTCGGCTATGGCGCCCACTACTGCGTCGGCAATCAGCTGGCGCGCAGCGAACTGCGCATCAGCCTGAATCGGCTGCTCGACCGTATGCAGAACTTCAGGCTCACCCGCGGTGAGGACGGCGTGGAGTGGATGGCGCACTTCTTCGCTTACGGCCCGACCCGACTGGAGATCAGTTTCGACGCCGTGGGCTGAGTGGCCATAGCGGGGCGGCGATCAGTCGTCGTCGCAGGCTCCTCGGGATTGGACGTCGTCGGTGAACTGCATTCAGGTGAAATGCACTCAGGTGAAATTCACTCAGGTGAAATGCACTTAAAGGAGCAACAGCATGAACAGCCTTGCCGGCAGGACTGCAGTGATCACCGGCGCTGCGTCAGGGCTCGGTGCAGCGATGGCGACGCGCTTCGTGGCGGAAGGTGCGCGGGTGGTGGCCACTGACATCGATCGCAGTGGTGGCGAGGCCATCGCCCGAGAGCTGGGTGAGGCTTGCACCTTCGTCGAACATGACGTTGCTGATGAAGCAGCCTGGCAGCAGGTCATCGCGACGGCCCGCGATCTCGGCGGGTTCGACATGCTCGTGAACAATGCCGGCATCACGATCATGGGCAGCATCGAAACGCTGAGCCTGGCCGATTGGCAGAAGACCATGGACGTCGACTTGGCCGGCGTTTTTCTTGGCTGCAAGTATGGCGTTGCGGCCATGAAGGAAACCGGAGGCGGTTCCATCGTCAATATCTCTTCGGCCGCCGGTCTGCGCGCCAGTGCCGATCTCGCAGCCTACAACTCAGCAAAGGCGGCCGTGACCATGCTCACCCAGTCGGTGGCCCTTCATTGCGGACGCGCCGGCTACGGCATTCGCTGCAACTCCGTCCACCCGGGCGTGATCCGCACACCGATTCTCGACAAGGTCATGGCTCAGGTGGAGGACGGCGAGGCCATGATGAACGGCTTCGTGGCCCAGCATCCCATCGGCCACATCGGCGCGACCGACGACATCGTCAACATGGTCTTGTATCTGATGTCAGCGGAAGCGAAGTTCGCCACCGGCGCACCCTTCATCGTCGATGGTGGGTTATCTCTTTAGGGTCGATCGGGGTCGGACCAGTGCAATCTGCTG
>JAFIFL010000089.1 GCA_020832055.1 Gammaproteobacteria bacterium | reverse complement strand
TTCCCAGCCCCTCCCAGCTGATTGCCAGCCGGCTCAGAGCCAACCTGGATGCGGCAACGGATCTGAACCTTCGCGACGTGGCCAGTACCAATGCGCCGGCATCGAAGCGCGCCGACCAGATCGCTGCCAGTGTTGTCCGGCCGTAGCGGGTTGGCTGACGCCGTGGGTCTGCCTTCCACCCTGCGAGCCATGCCCCTGCCTCGTCAGCCTGGCTGAATGGCGATCAACCGTCGCGCCACCTCGGCCGCACCCAGCAATCCCGGTTGAGGATGGGTGACGAGGCAGGATGGCACGCGTGCAAGCAGCGACTGGTGGCGGCCCTTGCTCTCGAAACCTTCCCGGAATCGACTGGCCGCAAGCAGTCCGGCATGGCGTTGCGCGATTCCCCCGGCAATGTAGGCGCCATCGAAGGCACCCAGTGACAGCACGAAATTGCCAGTCACCTGGCCCAGGATTTCGAAGAACAGATCGGTCGCCTGGGCCGCAATCGGATCGCGCCCGTCTTCTGCAAGTTCGAAGATGCGCGCATCGCTCGTGGGCGCGAGTTGCAGATCGCCGATCTGACCCAGGGCCCAGTAGATGTTCTCGATGCCCATGCCGGACACCAGCCTCTCGTCCGATACGCGGCGGTAGCGGCTCTGCAGCGCCTTGAGGATCTCGACCTGCAGCGGGCTCTCAGGCGCGAAACCCACATGTCCGGCCTCCGAAACGACGGGCAGGTCCGTCCCCGCACGACGAAGGAGTCCGGCCGCACCGAGCCCTGTTCCCGGACCCATGACACAGATCGAGAAGTCGGAACGGCCGAGGCTTCCTGCCGGCACGGTACCAATGGCCTGTGCCTGCGCCGGGTCCATGGCGGGCAGTGACAGGGCGATGGCTTCGAAATCGTTCAGCAGGTGAACCATCTCGCAGCGGAACGTGGCGGCGAGACTGCTGACCGCGATGTGCCAGGTGTTGTTCGTGAAGCGGACCGAGTTGTCCACGATTGGTCCGGCCACCGCGAAGCAGATCACGGTGGGCGCCGGAGCGCCGACTGCCGTCAGGTAGGCTTCGACGGCGCCTTCGGGCGAATCGAAATCATCGCAGGCGAAGATTCGTTCATTGCGAAAGCCGGTGCCGTCACGATCGGCAAGGGCAAAGCGGGCGTTGGTGCCGCCGATGTCGCCGATGAGCAACGTCTCGGCCGACCCTGCCTCAGCCGGCCCCATCGATCACCCGCATGGCTGCTCTCGCCGCTTGCCCAACCGCATCGAAGTCACCTCCGCTGATGACTTCCTCTGAGACGAACCACGACCCGCCGACACAATGGCTTGCCTGAAAATCTGCCGCCCGCTCTGGCCGAAGCCCATCAGGCCAATGGGGCGCCTGTGCGGCCAAAGCGGAATCATTGAACAGGAGGTCAGCCCTTTCCCGGGAGCCGACTCCGTAGTGTCTGCCAAGGTTCATCGACGCCATGCCCGTGCAGTCCACGAAAAGATCACCTGCGAGGATGCCGTTCCTCTCAGTCTTCGTCGTCAACGAACGGACGTCGCCATCCGGCGACTTCAATTCCGTATCATCCCGCGTCCGGGAAGGCTCAATGCACGTGGCTGGAACTCTGCCAGATCCCGGGGCTTGGGGGATGCGAATGACGCTGCGCGCCTGGCCCGCGAGTTGCCTGAAAACCGCATCCTGTTTCGCGCCTCCCGGGCCGGACGCCTGCATTAGCCACCCTTGCGGTCCTGAGCGGCCGGCAGGCGCTCACTCTCGCCTGTACTGTCGCGCGAGCGCCTCGAGCCTGGCGTCAAGATCACGCTCCGACAGCCACTGTCCACGCAGCATGACTCCGGCAATGTCGGCGGCGTGCGCCACGTCCTCAAGGGGGTTGCCGCGCACGAGCAGCAGATCTGCGCGTCGGCCGGGCAGAACCGTGCCGAATGCCTCCGGCGTGCCGAGATGCTCCGCGACTGCGCGGGTACCGGCGAACAGGACCTCGAAGGGCGGCAGCCCGACCTCGTCCTGCATGAAGCGCATCTCGTCGTGGATCGAGAAGCCTGGCACGTTGAATGCCTGCGGAGCGTCGCTGCCAAGCAGCACGTAGACGCCGGCACCGTGCAGGGCGCTGAGAATCTCGCGGCGCAGCGCGAGCAGCTCCGGGCCATGCTCGAGCTCGGCCTGGGCCTGGATTCGACCGAGCAGTTCCATCCAGGTCTCCACCATCGACTCCGGGACGTAGCGCAGGGCGTCCGCAGCGTCGAGATGGCTCTCGATGGGCGCATCCGAGAAGAAGCGCTCCCAGAGCACCATGGTCGGCACCACGGCCGCGCCGCCATCCAGCGTCGCATCAACCAGCTCGCGAATGCGCTCGCGCTCCACGTGGGGGATGAGTGACGCCGCACCAAAGACGGCAGGGAAGTCATCGGGGGCGTCGGGGCCACGCAGCGCCTCGACATAGTTGTCGAGGTGGTCGATCGTGCGCTGGCCGACTTCGAGCGCAGCGAGCAGACCGACGGCATCCGGCACGTGGCCGGCGAAGGGGATGCGCTGCTCGCGCGCCTCCTCGACAATGGCCTCGTAGACCTCCGGCGAGAGCCCCTCACCGATCTTGAGCAGGTCGAAACCGGCGGCCGCGTAGCGGCGCACGTGCTCGCGGGCCGCCTCGGGCGTTTCGATCCCGCCGGACATGAACGGGCTCGCGACGATCAGCGTCGGGCCGAAACGCTCCCCCGCCGCCACCTCGTCGCGCAATGCGGGATGATGATCCGCACCGAACATGCCACGGGCAAAAGTCACGCCCCGTACCGCGAACAGCGTGAGCACCGTGTCGGTGATCCCCGCCGGATCATCCTCGAGGGGCAGGTGGGCGTGCATCTCGGCCAGCCCGGGCATCAGGAACAGCCCACTGCCATCGATGCGTTCGGCGCCAGCGGGGACTGCGACCTCCTCCACCGGTCCGACCGCAACGATGGTGTCGGCCTCGATGAGCACGGTGGATGCCGGCATGAGCCGGGCGGCATCCATGGGCACGACGGTGACGTTCTCGATCGCAACCATGCCGGTGACAGGCGCGGGCTCGTCCGTCGTCACCTCACAGGCGCTGGCGAGCAGCAGCGCCGGGACGACAAGCAGCTGTTTCCAGTTTCCCATGAAAGCCTCCGGATCCGGTGCAGCGGCGGTGCAATCATAGCCGGCGCGCCAGGGCCAGACCACCGCAACCCATTGTCAAGTCAGCGTCTCTCCATCAGCGGAAATGCCGCCTTGATGCTCAATGGGCACCGATTGTGGTCTTCGAAGGTCAGAAACTTCATTCACCTGCCCCGATTCGACCCGCAGGGGTTTCGAGGCGCTCAGCGACGCCTTCCGCCAGTGCGAGACAGCGGTCGAGGAACTGGCGGGTGCGGATGGCATCCGGGGAGTCGTCGTTGAGCCAGCGCGCAAAGGTAGTGAGATAGATGGTCGTCAGCGCCGTTTCCTCCAGCGCCCGGCGAATGAAGGTGGCGTTAAGGCCGGCGGCTTCCCGCATCCATTGTACGGTACGGCTCACCCGGAGCAGCCCGGGAATCTGTACGTGCAGGTGACCGGGTTCGAGCTTGCCGGCGATCATTTGGCGCACCGTGATTCGATACGGAGCCAGCGCCTCGAGCCAGGCCAGGATCAGCCAGCGCAGGCGCTGCCGAGGTGACAGCGTGGCGAACTCCGGCCGATCGGCACTCTGCAGCATGGCGCCATCTGACCGATCGAAAAAGGCGTCGACCAGATCCTCCTTCTCGGAGAACTCCCGGCGCACCGTATCCAGGCTGACCCCGAGCCGCAGCGCAACCTGATGCAGCCGAACCGCTTCCCAGGATCCCTCTGCCGCCAGTTCCAGGGCAGCGTCGAGGATCTGCTCCCGCAGCGTTGCATCGTCACTCGCCATCACGTTTTCCCGGCCATCTGCCGACCCATTCGTTTACCCCGGTCATAGACCAGGGTCAACAGCGCTCGCCAGCGGGCTTTCTCTTCCCTGCCTCGATGGACCGCAACAGAGCCGCTGCTGAACGCTGAGCGCGACTTCCATGGCGGCGCCCAGGACTAGGCCTGCGCGGATCCCGCGGCAGTTGCCCGCTCCGCGATTCTGCTGCGCAGGCCGTCGTGAAAGCGCTGGTCGATCGGGTAGCGCCACAGGGCCAAGAAAGTCACCGCTGCACCCAGGGCCGGAATCAGACCCATGATTGCCTTCAGCCCGAAGAGCGTCGCCTCGGTCTGCTCCACGTTCGGGGTGAAACCGATGAGATCCAACAGCACGCCGAGCAGCAGAGCGTTGAGTCCCAGCGCTGCCTTCTGGGCGAAGGTCGCAAAGCCGAACACCCGGGCTTCCTGCCGATGGCCCGATACCCATTCGTCGTACTCCACCGTGTCCGGCAACATCGCCCAGAACACCACCGCGAACGCCGACGCACCGACCGCTATGAAAGCAAGCATGGCGTAAACGACCCAAGGCTCCTGCATGGGGAGCACGAAGAAGCCGAGATAACCCGCACAGGCAATCGCACACCCGGACAGAAAGGCCGTGCGTTTGGACGTCGCCCGGGCGATCGCCGCCCAGACCGGGGCCATGACCAGCAGCACCAGGGGCGTCACCGCCAGCGCCGGGCCGGCCGCCGCTTCGTTCCCGACCGCATACTTGAACCAGTAGAGCAGGGTCTTCGACATCATCGCAAGGCAGAGCGAGGCCATGATGATGGCAACGAAAACGCGCAGCAAAGGACCATTGCGCCGCAGCATCGCGGCGGCGGCCAGGATGTCGTGGAGGCCCGGGCCCCGTCCGACCGGGGCGGCCTCCGTCTCCTCCGGTTCCCGGGTGGCCGCGAAGCAGAGCCAGAGGATGGCCGTGGCGGTTGCGGCCATGGCCAGCGCCGCCATGGCCCAGCCCAGGCGCGGGTCGCCGCCTGCCAGGTTGCTCATCATCTGCACGATGGCCGGCGTGGCAAAGGCGGTGGTGAGTCCACCGAGTGCCGCGGCCTGCATGCGCCAGCCAGCAAGTCTGCCCCGCTCGGAACTGTCGGGGGTCATGCGCGCTGAGAGTGCCGAATAGGGAATGGCCAGCACGGTATAGAGCGTGCGCAGCAGTAGATGGGTCATCAGAGCGTAGGCAATCAGCGCGCCGCCACTGAGCCCTGGCGGAGCCAGAAATGCCGCGACGAAACCCACCGCCAGCACCGGCGCCCCGAACAGCAGGTAGGGCCGATAACGCCCGCGCCGCGTTCGCGTCCGGTCCGCGATCGCACCCATCACGGGATCGGTGATGCCGTCCCATACCGAAGCGACGAAGATCGTGAATCCCGCCCACCACACCGGAATGCCCATGACGTCGGTGTAGTAGAAGAACAAGAACAGGCTGATGCCTTGCCAGTAGACATTCAGGCCGAGATCACCACTGGCGTAACCGGCCTTGCGCCAGACGGGCAGCCGCTGCACGGCAGGTATCGGTCCTGTGGCCATCCGGTTCCCCCTGCCTGACGCCTGAATCTTGTTATCCAGTCGGATAGCAGGCTAGCCTTCCCGAAGCGCTTCGTCCAGGCTCGATTGCCGTGCAGGGCATCCCGTCCCGAATCAGCGTCCAGGCCTCTGGTGATCCGGGGGCGACCAGAACTCCCGAGTGCTGCGCTGAAGCTGTGCCGAATTCCGGGGGCAACGACTGCATTGACGTGCATGCGGAAGCTGCTATTCAATTGGATAACGAAACTTCGGCTGTTGCCGCTTTCAACCCATGGTCGGCGCCGGTCTGGCTGCTGACGAAAGGACATGACCGCGATGACCACTGCCCCATCGAAACCCGGAAGTCGCAAGCGGCCCGGCAAGTCCGGCAACCTGCGCACCGAGCAGAAGGCGCAGACCCGCGCCCTGATTCTGCAGTGTGCGCTCGAGGTCTTCGCCGAGCGCGGCTTCGACGGTGCCAGCGTTCGCGACATTGCCGGCTTTGCTGGTGTGAATCACGGCCTGATCCGTTATCACTTCACCGACAAGGATGGGCTCTGGAAGGCAGCGGTCGAGTTCCTCTTCGACCGCCTTCACGAGGAGATGGCCGCGCCCGAGGAAGACACGAAGCTGCCTCCACTCGAGCAGACCAAGGCCTGGATACGCCGCTACGTC
The DNA here is from genome assembly GCA_020832055.1 of Gammaproteobacteria bacterium. Classification (GTDB taxonomy): domain Bacteria; phylum Pseudomonadota; class Gammaproteobacteria; order Pseudomonadales; family Azotimanducaceae; genus SLTB01. The sequence continues at coordinate 9,513 of JAFIFL010000089.1, read as the reverse complement.
CGCTATTGTGCACGGCATCCCGAGCATGCCCGGATCATGGTGCAGGAATCGATCCGCGATTCGGAACGATTGCGCTGGGCGGTCAAGCGCTTCATCAAGCCGGACAACGAGGAGACGCGCCGACGCTTCCGGAGACTCGTCGAAGCGGGCGTCTATCCGGACATTCCCGAGCACTCCTTCAACTACATCATCACGGCGGCGGCCCAGTCCATGTTCATGCTCGCCAATGAGATGAAGTACATCTACGGCATCGACGTGGCCGATGACGATGTTGTCGACGCTCACGCCGAAGCCATCATCACACTGCTGTTCGACCACCGCGCCAAGCGCGCTGCCGCAAGGAGATCGAGGTCATGACAAAAGCGTTCCTTGCCGGCATCGCCCTGACGCTCGCGATCGTCGCGACGGCTGCAGACGACGTGAGGCCGAACATCATATTCGTCCTCACGGACGACCTCGGGTACGGAGACGTCGGCGCCTACGGCTCGACGCTGATCTCCACCCCGAACATCGACGCGCTGGCAGATCAGGGTCTGAAGCTGACGAGCTACTACGCGCCGGCCAACGTCTGCACACCCTCTCGTGCCGCCCTGCTCACGGGTCGCCAGCCCATTCGCATGGGTCTCGCCGCTGGCGTCATCCGCCCTGAAAGCACCCATGGTCTGCCGCAGAGCGAGACCACCCTCGCCACCCTGCTCCGGGAGCATGGCTACCGGACGGCGATGATCGGCAAGTGGCACCTCGGCCACACTCCCGAACACTGGCCCACCGCTCATGGTTTCGATCGATTCTTCGGTGTCCCCTATTCCAACGACATGTATCCCTTCCCGCTCTATGACGGCGATGAGGTCATCGAGGAGCCTGCCGATCAGGCCCGCCTCACCGAGCGCTACACGGATGCGACCATCGCCTTCATCGAGGATGCCGGGGACGCGCCGTTCTTCATCTACCTCGCGCACACCTTTCCGCATATTCCACTTTATGCAGCAGAACCGTTCCGCGGTCAGTCACAGGCCGGGCTCTACGGCGACACCGTGGAAACCATCGACTGGAGCATGGGGCGCATCGTCAGGGCATTGGAAGAGGCCGGCATCCTGGACGACACGCTCATCATGTTCACGTCCGACAACGGCCCCTGGTTCGAAGGCTCGTCAGGGCATTCCCGGGAGCGCAAGGGCGCGACCTGGGAAGGTGCCTATCGTGTGCCCTTCATCGCCCACTGGCCCGCCGGGCTGCCGGCGACTCGGGTGATCGATGCAGCGGTCACAGGGCTCGACATGTTCCCCACACTCGCGCGTGTTGCCGGTGTCCCGGTACCGGCAGAGATCGAATTGGACGGCGCGGACATCTGGCCGGTGCTCAGCGAGGGGGCGGACAGCCCCCACGAGCAGATATTGTTCTTCAACGAGGATCAGATCGCCGCCATCCGAATGGGCGACTGGCGGCTGGTGGTTCGCAGCTACTACAAGACCTGGGACGTTCCACTGTCCACCGCCGGCTACCCGCTGCTGTTCAATCTCGCCCGGGATCCGGGTGAACACTACAGCATGGCGCCGGACGAACCGGAACGCGTCGAGCACATGCTGCGCGCCATAGAGGCTGCGAATGAGCGCTTCGACGTGCCGGAACCTCCGCCTTTCCCGCCGCAGTAGCATCCCGTATTTTTCGTTCTCCACATGGACACTGAGTTGACAGCTTTCTGACTCAATCCTATTCTCCAAGTGGAGAATGCATCGGTCGACCGGGTCGATGCGGCGAGGGGAGAGATCAGCATGAGCATACCCAGGCATTCGTCCATGGCGACGGCAGTCGTTCTGGCTTCACTCGGCGCCAGCGTTACCGCGCTGGCCCAGCCGGGAAGCCCGGAGCGCGGGGCCATCGAGGAAGTGGTCGTCACGGCACAGCGCGTCGAGCAATCCATTCAGGATGTGCCGATCTCCGTAGCGGCCATCAGCGGCGCAGCACTCGATGTCCGCCAGATCGATGCGTTCGACCAGCTCCAATACGTGGTGCCGGGGCTGACGTTCTCGGCCGGCGTCAACGCCCGCCAGTCCGCCTCCACGATCCGGGGAATCGGCACCAGCCTGTTCAACATCGGCGTCGAGGGCAGCGTCGCCATTGCGGTGGACGGCGTCATTCTCGGCCGCGAAGGTGCGGGACTGTTCGATCTCACTGACATCGAGCGGGTCGAGGTCCTGCGCGGACCGCAGGGAACGCTGTTCGGCAAGAACGCCTCCGCCGGCGTGATTTCGATCACGACCCGCGCACCGACCGATACCCCGACCGCGAACATCAATGTGTCTTATGGCACGAAGAACGAGGTGAATCTTTCCGGAGCCGTCTCCGGCCCGCTCGCGGACCACGTCCGCGGCCGTGTCAGCGGCTACCGCAACACCCGGGATGGCTACATCACCAACGTCAATCCCGATGCGCCCCAGAGCAGGATCAACGAACGCGACGAGTGGGGCGTACGCGGCCGCCTCGATGTCGACGCCACCGACAACCTCGAACTGCGGATCGGTGCCGACTACGCCCGACGCGATCAGGCCTCAGGTGCGCTGACCCTGCGTTCGGCCTCGGCAGGCGGGCCGGGTACCGGACTGCTCGGTTTCGGCGTCCCCCTCATCGGCCCGCAGTCGGTGGCCGCGGGCGTCACGCCCGGGCCGGGCAATCGGGACATCGCCTCCCAGGGCGCGTTCGAATCTGACATGGAAAGCTATGGCGCTCTGCTCGAGGCCAATCTCGATCTCGGCGAGTTCACCCTGGTGTCGCTTTCGAGCTATCGACGCTGGCAGAGCGTCGACAACAACGACGCGGCGCTGATTCCCCTGCCGCTGCTCGCGGTCAACAGCGGGGATCTCGATCAGCAGCAGTACAGCCAGGAGCTGCGCCTGGTCTCACCTCGCGATCAGCGTCTGACCTACACCCTCGGTGCCTACTACTTCAAACAGGACATGGAGCAGTTCAACACCCAGTCCGGCACCGCGGGCCTCGATCTGCTCGGCGCCCTGCCGCCGGGAGTGCTGCTCGGCACCGACCTCGACAGCACCTTCGACGAGACCAACTATGCGCTGTTCGGCCAGGGCGAGTACCGCCTCACTGACCAGCTGCAGCTCATTGCCGGGCTGCGTCTGGTGCGCTCGGAACTCGATGCCTCACTGTTCCGTTCGGTGACGCCAGGCAGCGTTGGACCCTACGCCGGCCAGAACGTCACCGCGGCACCGCTGTCGGCTTCCAACAACGACACGGACGTGGTCTGGCGCCTCGGCGCACAGTACTACGTCCACGACGATCTCAATCTCTTCGCCACCGTCACGCGCGGCTACAAGGCGGCGGGAATCGTCAGCGGCCTCACGATCAACGCCACCGAACCCGGCGGCACCACCCTGCCCACCGTGGATCCGGAAAAACCCACCCAGTACGAAATCGGGTTGCGCTCGCGCGCGTGGGACGGACGGCTGACCACCAATCTGACCGGCTTCTACTCCATCATCGACGACTTCCAGGCCCAAGCGCTGGTCACGGGGCCGGACGGAACCTCGGTGTTCTCAGTCACTAATGCCGGCAAGGCCCGGACCTGGGGCTTCGAGGGCGAGGTGACGGTACTGCCCACGAGTCAGCTCACGCTGTCCACGGCCCTGGCCTACACCCGGGCACGGTTCAAGCGTTTCGAAGGCGCGCCCTGCTACGCGCTGCAGCCGGTCAGCGACGATGCCTGCGTCGATACCACCGGCAACGGCGTCGGCGAATTCCAGGACCTTTCCGGTGGCCGGCTCGCGCAGTCGCCCGACTGGGTCGTGAACGCACTGGCCCGCTACGATGTGCCGATGGCCGGTGGCCATGACCTGTTCGGCCAGGTCGGGCTCAGCTACCGGAGTTCCACCCTCGGCAGCAATACCAACGATCCGAATACCCGGATGTCCGGCTATGCGCTGGTGGATGCCCAGGTGGGCGTCGACTTCTGGGACGGTCGCGGCACGTTCACGGTGTTCGGCCGCAATCTGCTGAACAAGGATTTCGTCGAGGCCATCGTCGGCCAGTCCTTCGATACCGGCGGCTACGCCCAGTTCCTGACTTTCGAGTCGCAGCGCTCCTTCGGTGCGCGCATCTCCCTGCGCTACTGATGACCACCGAGGGTAAAGACGTCGTCGGGGCCTGCGCGCCTCGACCGGGGATGTCAGAGGCCGAAATCGAGGCCGCCGTCGCCACCGTGATCGCAACGGCCACGCTCGAGGAAAAAGTGGCCATGATGTCCGGCCGTGGCTTCTTCGAGCAGTACCGCAAGGCCAAGGGCCGCTGGGGTACGGAACCCTACCGCGCCGGCGCAGGCTGTGAACGCCTCGGTGTCCCGGCGCTGTGGTTCACCGACGGTCCTCGTGGTGTCGCCCGCGGTCAGTCCACCTGCTTTCCCGTGTCCATGGCGCGCGGCGCCAGCTGGGATCGTGATCTCGAGCGCCGCATCGGGGAGGCCATGGGCATCGAGATCCGGGCCCAGGGCTGCAACCTTTCCGGCGCCGTGTGCATCAATCTCCTGCGCCATCCCGGCTGGGGCCGGGCCCAGGAAACCTACGGCGAGGACCCGTTTCACGTCGGTGAGATGGGCGCTTCCCTCGCCCGCGGCATCCAGACCCACAACGTCATCGCGACGGTGAAGCACTTCGCGCTCAACTCCATGGAGAACGCCCGCTTCAAGGTCGATGTTCGCCTCGATCCGCGCACCCTCCGGGAAGTCTACCTGCCACACTTCCGTCGCGTGCTTGCCGCCGGTTGCGCCTCGGTGATGAGCGCCTACAACAAGCTCAATGGCGAGTACTGCGGGCAGAACCGCACCCTGCTGACCGATATCCTGCGCCACGAGTGGGGCTTCGACGGCTTCGTGCATTCCGACTGGGTGCTGGGGGTCTATCAGCCCTATGGCGCGGCGGCCGGGCTGGACATCGAGAACCCTGAACCCGTGCACTTCGGCGCCAAACTGGTGGCGGCGGTCAACGACGGTGACATCGCCCCGGACGTGGTGGACCGGGCCTGTTGGCGCATCCTGCGCACCCTTTACCGCTTCGCCACGGCCGAGGATCCGCTCGAGGACTATCACGCGGGCCTAGTGGCCAGCCCCGCCCACATTGCGCTGGCGCGGGAGGCGGCAGAGAAATCTGCCGTGCTGCTCAGCAACGACGGCACGCTGCCGCTTGCGAAGTCGTCGAAGATCGCAGTGTTCGGGCAGCTCGCCACCCGCGTGAACACCGGCGATCACGGCTCCAGCCGGGTGGCACCGCCCTATGTGGTGACGGCACTGGAAGGCATCGCTGCCGCGCTCGGCCAGCCCGAACTCGCACTCGGCGGCGACGAATCCGACCCGGCGCGGGCCGGCGACGCTGCGCGCTCCGTGGACGCGGCCGTGGTGGTCGTCGGCTACACCGCGGACGACGAGGGTGAATACATTCCCGGCGACATTTCCCTCGGTGAGGTGGAGATCGACGGCGAAACGGACGCCCCCAAGACCAGCCGTCCACGCGGCGGTGACCGGACCCGGCTGCGCCTGCCGGAGGCCCAGGTGGAACTGATCCGCGCAGTGGCACGTGCCAATCCGCGGACCGTCGTCGTGCTGGTGGCGGGGTCCGCGGTGGTGATGAGCGAATGGAGCGATCAGACCGCCGCCGTCCTGCAGACGTTCTACAGTGGCATGGAGGGAGGCAGTGCGCTGGCCGCCCTGCTGTTCGGCGAGGTGTCTCCTTCAGGAAAACTGCCGTTCACGCTGGCCCGGGACGAGTCCCATTATCCTTTCTTCGACAAGGACGCATCCCGCATCGAATACGGGCCGCTGCACGGCTACACGCTGCTCGAACAGCAGGGAACGCCTGCCCACTTCCCGTTCGGTCATGGGCTCTCCTACGCCCGTTTCAGCTACCGGGCCCTGCGCGTCCGGCGCGCGCCGGGGGGCGTGGAGGCCATGGTCTCGGTGCGCAACGACGGTGCCATGACGGCCGACGAAATCATCCAGCTCTATGTCAGCTTCCCAGGCACCGTGGTGCCAAGGCCGCGCAAGCTGTTGCGCCAGTTCCAGCGCCTCACGCTGGCGCCGGGGCAAACCCGGACGACGACACTGTTCGTGCCCGACGAGGAGTTGACCTACTGGTCGCCGACGACGCGATGCTGGCTCATCGAGCCCGGCAAACACCAGCTCCACGTCGGCGGCAGCAGCGCAGCAGATGCCCTGCTCACGGCGCCCGTCATGCTCTGACCCGCATGTCTCGCCGCCCCATTCGCCGTCAGCTTCCGACTCAATGCAGCGTCAGCCGCACCGCCATGGTCTCCCCCGGCGGTTCGTCGACGATGCGCTCGAAGCGGTGGCCGTCGACGACGTGGATCACGCGATAGCCGACGATGGTCTGCCGCGTCTCGTGAACGATCCGGCAGTCGGCGCGCAGGTCCCAGGCCAACAGCGCAATGAGATCGTCGGCTGCGGGCTTCACGGGGTCGCAATCACCCACCTCTGTCGCCACATGTTCCACCTCGGTCAGCGGCTGCACGTCCACGACCTCGCTGTGGACGATGAGTTCGCCAGCGGATGCGGCCAGCGCCGCCGTCAGCACGAGACCTGTCAGCAAACGCCGCATCATGGTGCCGTCTCCGGCCAGCCCAGCAGATCCAGGGTGCTCACGTCGAGTGCACTGAGGCCTTCCTCGCCCACCGCCATGCGCACCGCGTGATCTCCGGAAGGCAGTGCGGTCACGAAGAACTCGGCGCCACGGATGTGCCTGTTCATCGTCGCGGCATAGCGCTCGGCCCGCAAAGGTTTGTCGAAGCGCATCGATCCGCCCGCCTGCTGCGCTGCACGCCATTCGACACGGCCGCCCGCCCGTATCCTGTCGCGGTGCGCTTCCACCGTCGCCACGTAACGCAAGGCGCCAGCGGGAAGAGTCGGGCTTGCCGCGATCCGGGTGGGGCCATAATTGTAGGCTGCGAGCGCCCGGGTCGTGTCGCCGTCGTGGCGGTCGATCAGCTCACGCAGATAGCGCCCGCCCAGTTCGATGTTCAGGCAGGGGTTGTACAGTTCCGCCACCCGTCTGACGCCCAGATGGCGCGCCGTGCCGGGCCACTGGATCTGCATGATGCCGTGGGCATTGGCATGGGAGCGGGCGTCCGGATCCCAGTTGCTCTCCGTGGCGGCCACGGCGAGCATCAGATCCAGCGGCACGTCGTGCAACGCGGAGGCTGCCTCGAAGCAGGACTGGTACGGATAGGGGGTCCCGCCAGCAGCGGCGGGGCCGATCCCCGCCAGCATCGAGAGTGCCCACCCGATCATCATGGCGCGCGTCATGGTGCCTCCGCTCCTGTGGCCGCAGCGAAAACTTCGAGCATCCGCGCGCGTTCGTCCTCATCGGCGTAGGCGAAGACCACCTGATAGCGGCCGGCCGCCTCCTTGCGGACCGCGAACGGACGCGCTGTGGTATCGGCCAGTCGGCGGGCGAAGCCCTCCGCCGACAGCTGGCTGTAGAATGGCGTCCACACGGACTGCCATCCGGAGTCTTGCTTCGCCGCCGCGCTCGCCGACACCTCCGGCTCATTGCTCAGCGGCTGGTCAGCCTCAGCCTTCGCGGCGGGCTCCACGGTGGGCTGGTCCGACTCGATCGGACCCGATGCCAAACGTTGCTCCGCGGCAGCTGCCAACTGTGACGGCAGCCATTCGGAAAGCCCCGCCGGCTCAGGTCCCGACGCCTCCGATACGGGTTCCGTCAGGGAGCCTTGCGCTCGCAAGCCCTCGGCGATCTGTGCGGGCTGCAGGCCGAGGCGAGTTACCAGCGTGAGCACCAGTGCCGCACCGACCAGCAATCCGATCATGAATCTCATAAGGGTCTGGCCTCCTCGTCCAGGTGGATGGCCCGCCACTGCACCACGCCTTCGTGGCGCCGCATGGCAGTTTCCAGACGCGCGATCCATGCCTCACGATCGGTGTCCGGAGAGGTCCCGCATGCTCCGGGTGCGGAGGCGACGATGTGGTGCAGCTCGCGCGCTGCTTCGCTTCGCCGGATGGCGAGCACATAAACACCCATGGCGGGTCGCCGCAGTGAACCGTTTCTGTCGATCTGCAGCCGAAACCGATGCTCACCGGGTGATCGAAAGAGTTCGGCAGCATCGCATTGGGCCAGACTCACGACCTCATTGCGGGTAGAGAACACCAGCAGATGAGCAGGTTCGACCAGATCGAAACGCACCTCTGTGCAGACGTTGTCGAGACCTCTGCCGCAGATCCCGGTCCGCTCCACCAAGGTCACCGCAGGCAGTCCCAGCATCGGTGAGGCTGCCAGCACAGCGTCCGGCACCGGCACCGCTGCCTGAATCGCCTGATGGCCACTGCGACCATCGTGGCGCTCGACGAAAACCGAAGCCACGCGCTGGCGTGCCGAGCTGTCGCGATCGATGATTTCGACACCGATTTCGCCAGCACCGATTGCGGCAGGGTCGATCTGCATGCGCAGCAGCCACTCGGCATCGGTATCACGGTCACTCAAAACGAACAGCGGCGTCAGCATCAGCTGCCGGCGCAACTCCAGCGCAACCCGGATCGCCCGCGGATCCTCCGGGTACTCGAAGTACACGGCGCCGTCCACGCCACGCGGCAGCACGCAGCGCAGCTGCTCCAGCAGGGATGCCGTGACAGCGGAGGTCTCCTCGAACCCGAACGGTGCCGACGCACTACCGGGCGACTGAGGTCGCAGGATCTCTTCGTAGGCGCGGATCTGGGCTTCCGCCAGGCGGCCATGCCAGGTTTGGCTGGCGCCACTCACCCAGATCCGGCGCTGAAGATCGAGCAGCGCAACGGTGACCCGGGCCTCACGGCCGGATCCTTGAGCGATTTCGATGCCGATGGCGTAATCGATGTCGCGCGGGGGTGCACAGGGCATCTGCCCCGCGTCGAGATGCAGCGCAACGCCGTCGAATCCGAGCAGGCGCTGACGGAGATACTGCTCGAGCGCCGCATGCAAACGCGTGGCATCGGTCCTCGCCGCACCGCCGGCCACAGGCATGAAATCGACAATGGCCTGCCGGAAGTCCGGATGCCGACTCAGGCGCTCGCCGAGTTCCGGTATCACCTCGGTGTCGAGCCAGCGCCGCAGCGGGTCGCGCGGTTCGAGGACGCCCGCCGAGGCCGCGCCGCTCAGCAGCAACAGACACAGCAGCGCCCCTTCAGTCATCCGTCTCATGGCGCACGTCTCCGTTGCGGTCGATGATCAGGGCGCCGCTGCGGGCGCTGCGCAAATGGTTCTGGATCTGTGCCTCCACGCGCGCAGGCATGCGCATGCCCCAGCGATAGTGCACGACCTTGCCGTGCTCCCCGGTCAGCGCTTCGAGCATGGCCGCAGGCAGGGTGCTCGGCAGGAGTTCATGCAGGGCACCGCGCGCCGATGCGGGCTGCAAGGTGAGACCCGGGTCCAGCCTCCATGCGCCATCGTCACCGAATGCGAACACTTCGAGCCGGCCGCTGGTCACGAGCCGCAGGAAGTCGCTGTCGGA
>JAFIFL010000088.1 GCA_020832055.1 Gammaproteobacteria bacterium | reverse complement strand
GCTGATCGCCAGCCGGATCGGCGCATTTCGCTGTGCGAAATAGCGCTCTCCCACAGGGCGTGTCGCCAGATTCGGGCGCCAAGCTCTTGTGGGAAGGCCCTATACGCCGCAGGCGGATGGGCCGATCTCGACGCGCTCTGCCGGAGCTGAGGGCGTTGCCTTCGCTGATCGCCAGCCGGATCGGCGCATTTCGCTGTGCGAAATAGCGCTCTCCCGCAAATCGCGGGCTGCCTGAAGCTGACGTTGCCCCTCCAAACATGCACGCCTGCTTGACAAACTCCCGCTTCCCGCCTTCCATGACGGACCTTTCGACATCGAGCCCATGAGAGCAGCAGCATGAGCGAGGCTTTTCCAGGCAACCGGGTGCTGGCGCACACCGGTGCCCGCTACCCGATCATTCAGGCCCCCATGACCTGGATCGCCCGATCCCGGTTGGCAGCCGCCGTATCGGCTGCAGGCGGCCTCGGCATGATGGAGACCTCCAGCGTCGACATCGAGGTGACGCGCCGTGAGTATCAGGCCATCGAAGCCACCACGGACGCACCCTTCGGGGTCAACCTGCCCATCATGTTCCTGCGTCAGAACGAGGCCATGGAGGCGCAGATCCTCGACTGGCTGCTCGAGCAGGGTGTCCACTTCGTCACCACTTCGGCCGGCAACCCGCGTCGTCACATCGAGCGTCTGAAAGCCGCAGGCGTCATCGTCTACCACTCGGTACCGAGCCTCGAAGGGGCCCTGAAGGCCCAGGACGCCGGTGTCGACGGTCTGATCGTCGAGGGCGCCGAGAGTGGCGGCATCCGCAATGCAGAAGAGGTGAACACCTTTGTCCTGCTGCAGGCGGTCCGGGAACGGGTCGATCTGCCCATCGTGGCCGCCGGCGGCATCGTCGATGGCCGCGGCATGGCAGCCGCCATGGCGCTGGGCGCAGATGGCGTGGCCATGGGTACCCGCTTCGTGGCCTCCACGGAAAGCCCGGTGCATCAGAACTACAAGGACGCCATCGTCGCCGCCGGCGTCGACGGCACCATCATGGTCCCGCGGCCGCCGCGGGCGAAACTGCGTGCCCTGAAGACACCTGCTTCGGTGGCGCTCGCTGCAGGAGAAGCGGCCTCCGGCCCCATGGGCAGCGTGATCGACGCGCTCTACGTCGGCGGCGACGTGGACGGCACCGCCGGATCCGCAGGGCAGGGATCGGCCCTGATTCACGAAGTGAAGCCGGTGGCGAATATCATCGAAGACACCATGATCGGGTTCTGGCGCGAGATCGATCGCCTGTCGGCACTGCGCGGCAGCGAAACCATGACAACCAATCGGGAGAGCATCCATGGGTGAGTTTGTCTGGCCCGGCATCGTCAGCTGCCTGGCCCTGCTGATCTACTACTTCACGCTGTTCAAGGCCGGCATGGCCCGCCTGCGCTTCAAGGTGCCAGCGCCCTCCCACGACGGGCCAGAGGAATACGTCCGCCACGTCCGCGCCCATCAGAACACCCTGGAGCACCTGGTGCTGTTTCTGCCGGGGCTGTGGCTGTTCTCGTTTGCAGTCAGTCCGCTGTGGGCCGCGGGCCTGGGCATGATGTGGCCCATCGGGCGCCTGGGTTACGCCCTGGGCTACTACCGCGGCGCGGAGCAGCGGCGACTCGGGCTCTACTTCAGCATGCCGCCGATCTACATCTTCGTGCTCGGCTCCCTGATCGGGTTTACTGTGCAGCTGTTCTGAGCGAGAGCCACCCGCCGCTCAGGCGGCGGGTTTGTGCACCTCGATCTTCGCCGGTGGCTTGGAAAATTCCGGCTCGTCCATCTCCAGTGCCGCCAGGGCATAGGCCCGGTCCTCGGCCGTGAAGCTGCCGGTGGTCAGGCAGAACTCCACCAGGTTGTCGTTGGGGTCCTTGGTGTAGATCGAGTGGCACCAGTTGTGGTCGATTTCCATGACCTGATGCCCGGCATCCAGCCACTGCTTGCGGCGCCGTTCCAGCTCCGCCCGATCGGCCACGTCGAAGGCGATGTGATTGATGTGGTCCGGCAATCCCGCAGCCTTGGAGAGGTTGCTCTCGAAGTCGTCGCTGCCGGGAATATCATGCATTTCCCAGAAGGCGATGAACTTCGAGTCGTCCTCCATCCGGTAGAAATAGTGTTTGGCCCAGCCGCCTTCCGGCGACGGGCCGATCTCGACCTTCACCAGTTCGAAGCCCATCACGCCTTCGTAGAACTCGTGCAGCGCCTTCATGTCCCTGGCGGCCAGTGCCAGATGGTGGTAGCCCATGAATCAGTCCTCCCTTGATGAGCGGTTTTTCGCTTCGTCGACCATGTTCATGACGTCCGTGGCGGCACCCTCCGGTGCCGGAACCTCCACGACGCGCTCGTCCACATCATCGTATTCCAGTCGCAGGGCCCGCGACATGGTGGCGTGCATGTCGTAGGTTGCCGTGGTGTAGGTGAGTTCCAGGATCTCTTCGTCCGACAGCTCGGCCTTCAGCGCATCGAAGATGGCCTCCGGCACCCGCCCACCCTGCAGCACCAGACAATCCGTGTAGGCCAGCACCGCCCGCTCGATGGGACTGAAGCAGTCGGCAATGGGCCAATGGGGAATGGCTTCGATCTGGGCTTCGGTCAGCCCGACGTCGCGGGAAGCCTTGCAGTGCTGGGAAAAGACGAACTGGGAGCCACGGGCGAAACCGGCCCGGGTCTGGCCGAGTTCCCGCAGCTTGGGATCGAGCTTGCGGTGGCGGCTGCGATAGAAGCGAAAACCCTCCGTCGTGTGCCTGAAGGCATCGGGCACCAGGGCGAAGACGGTCCACCAGTTGCCGGGTGTGCCCGTGGCCGTGCCCGGCTGCGCCACCGGATCGCGCTCGCCGAACAGCGTCTCGTAGAGCTGGCGCGCAAACGGGTCCGCGTCAGCCTTGGGCACCTGTCTCAATCGGGGCATCGCCTCTCTCCTCGTCAACCTTCATGAACAGCAGCAGTCCCACCTCGGGTCCGTCCCGCGGCAGCACGGTCAAGAATGACATCCCAAGTCCGGTAATCGAAGCCTCGACCCAGGTCCCGGGAGCAAGAGCTGCAACGATACTGCACCGATGCGGCTTGAAGCCTGCCTTCGCTCTGGCTATGGTCCAGGCAAATTCAGCAGCAAGGATCCGCTCATGGGAATCGTCGACGTCGCGAAGACTCTGGCCCAGGTACCGACCCTTCTCACTCTGAAGAAGGGGCTCACGCCCAGGCCTTTGGAGGAAAAGGACTGCTATGCGACGTTGATCGAAGCGACGGCAGCCCGCGTCCCGGACCATACGGCCATCATCTTCGAGGGTGACCGCATCAGCTGGTCAGGACTGAATGGGGCCGCCAACCGCTACGCCCGCGCCCTGAAGGAAACAGGCCTGAAGCGGGGTGACACCGCCACGGTGTTCATGGAAAACCGCATCGAGTTCATTACCACCCTCGTCGCCTTGAACAAGCTCGGCGTCACCGCCAGTCTGATCAACACGAACCTGCGCGGCCGCCCCCTCACCCACTGCATCACCGTCACCGGTTCCAGCAAATGCATTGTCGGCGCTGAGCTTGCCGCAAGCCTCGACGAAGTGCGGCAGCAGCTGGATCTGGACGCGGACAGCGGCTGCCTCTGGGTTCCGGACGGCGACGCCGAGGCCCCGGGGGACTGGGCCAGGAACCTGCACGACCTAGCGGCCAATCAGGAAGACAGCAACCTGCCCGAAACGGCCGAGAATACCCTCGGCGACAATGCCTTCTACATCTTCACTTCCGGCACCACCGGCCTGCCCAAGGCTGCCGTGATGTCCAACCGCCGCTACATGATGGCCAACGTCATGTCTCACAAGGCCGGCCTGCGCTGCAGTGAGAAGGATTGCATCTACATCTGTCTGCCCCTGTATCACGGTACCGGCCTCATGCTCGGCATAGGCGCCGCCTACTCTTCCGGCGCCACGGTCTTTCTGCGGCGCAAGTTCTCCGCCAGCAACTTCTTGAGCGAAGTCCGCGAGCACAATGCCACCTGCATGATCTACATCGGCGAACTCTGCCGCTATCTGCTCAACACCGAAGCGCGGTCGGACGACCATGCCAATCCGCTGCACACGGTCATGGGCAACGGCCTGCGCCCGGACATCTGGATGGAGTTCAAGCAGCGCTTCGGCATCAAGCGCGTCACCGAGTTCTACGGCAGCAGCGAGGGCAACGTCGCCTTCGTCAACCTGCTGAACAAGGACAAGACCATCGGCACCACCACCGTCAAGCATGCCCTGGTCCGCTACGACATCGAACGCGACGAGATCATCCGGGACAGCAATGGCCGCTGCGTCGAGGTGAAGGATGGCGAGCCCGGCCTGCTGCTCGGCCACATCAACCCTGAGGCCGTTTTCGAAGGCTATACCGACCCCGATGCCACCGAGAAAAAGGTGGTGCGCGACGCCTTCGAGGAGGGCGACGCCTGGTTCAATACCGGCGATCTGATCCGCAAGGTGGACGTGGGCTTCAGCCTCGGCCTGCCTCACTATCAGTTCGTCGATCGCGTCGGCGATACCTTCCGCTGGAAGTCCGAGAACGTCGCCACCAACGAGGTGGGTGAGATCCTCAATGGCTTCGGGCAGATCAAGATTTCCAACGTCTACGGCGTCGAGATCCCCGGCGCCGACGGCCGTGCCGGCATGGCGGCGCTGACCCTGGAGGAGGGCACATCCGAGCTCGATCTCGATGCCTTTGCCGACTACGTCAATCGCGAACTGCCCAGCTACGCCCGGCCCATCTTCCTGCGCGTCGACCAGGACATCGAAGTCACCGGCACCTTCAAGATGATCAAGAACAGGCTGCGTGACGAGGGCTACGATCCAGGCAAGGTCAGTGATCCCCTGTACGTGATGAAGCCGGGCAGCGACCGTTACGAGCCGCTGACCGAAGAGTACTTTGCCGTCATCAGCAAGGGCGAAGCAGGATACTGAGCCATGGCTGCCGCGAGCGGAGCCCCGCTGGTGGCCATGGTCATCGATCCCTGGGACCATCCCTTCAATGGCACGGTGGTATCGGCTCGACGCTTCGTGGCGGCACTGACTGCACAGGGCTGGCGTTTCCGGCTTCTCACCATCGGCGACGAACCGGATGCGCTAGGCTGCGAGCGCAGCGCCTTTCCGGAGCTGCGCCTGCCGGGCGTCCAGCACCTGATCGACCGCATGCGCGCTCCCCTGGCACGGCCACAGCGGGGGCGGCTGCGGGAAATTCTGCGTGGGTGCGACCTGCTTCACGTGCAGTTCCCGTTTCTGCTCGGCCATGCCGCGATCGGCGTGGCGCGCAGCCTCGGCCTGCCCATCCTGTGTTCCTTCCACGTGCAACCGGAGAACCTGCTGCGCAATCTGGGCATCGACCACCCCCTGCTCCGCAAGGCGCTGTATGCCGGTTTCCTGCGTCACGTCTACCAGCGGGCGGACCACGTCATAGCGCCCTCGGCCTTCGCGGCGGACCTGCTGCATGCGGCTGGCCTCACCCGACCCGCGAGCGTCATTTCCAATGGTGTGCCCGAAGCCCTGTTCGAACTGCAGCGACGCCCTGCCGAGGATGGCCGAATCCACATTCTCTCCGTCGGCCGGCTGGCGAAGGAGAAGGATCAGGCCACCCTCATCGAGGCCATCGCGAGAAGCCGGCACAAGGCGGACATCACCCTGCATCTGGTGGGCATCGGGCCGCTCGAGGAGACGCTCACCGCCCACGCCCGGGCGCTGGAACTCGACGCCCGCATCGGTCCCGCCGACGATGCAGCCCTGCTCCTTCACTATTCCCGGGCAGATCTGGTGGTCCACTGCGGCCGCGTCGAACTCGAAGGCATGGCGGTGCTGGAAGCCATGGCCAGCGGCAATGCGGTGCTCGTGGCAGATGCCGAGTCGAGCGCGGCCTCCCGCCTGATCGGCAATCCGGCCTGGCATTTCCCCGCTTCCGATGTGGCCGCGCTTGCCTCCCGAATCGATGACGCGCTGGCATCGAGCGCAGTGCGTAACGAAGCCGGAGCCGCCAACCGCCTGGCCGCCCTGCCCCACAGCCACCCTCGAAGTGCGCAGGCGCTGGCCGGACTCTACCGTTCACTCATGGGAGCACCGAGCGCTTGCTGCGTCTGATCGAGGCCCGACTGGCCACGGCCCTGGGCCGCTGGGTGGCCCTGGTCGGCCGCCATCCCCACGCTGTCCTGCTGGGCGTGATGCTGCTGAGTCTCCTCGCAGCAACGGCGAGCTGGCGCCATGCCGGTATCGACGGCGACCTCGAACGCCTGATTCGTCCCGGCCCGGAGCAGGCGTGGTATCGCCACGATCAGGACTTCAAGGCGGCGTTCCCCGACCTGCAGCAGACGGCAGTGGTGGTCGTCTCGGGCGATGACCGCAGCGCGGTGGTGAGCCACGCCCGGCGGCTGGAACGCGCCCTTCGCGAAGACCCGGCTTTCGCGCAGGTGCTGGCACCCGACCTGCACCCCTTTTTCGAAACCCATGCGCTCTACTACCTGCCGCCGGATCGCCTTCAGACCTGGCTCACCGCCATCGCCTTCGATCCATCGAGTCTGGACCGGCTGCTGGCCCGCGGACCCGGCACGACCCCGCAGGACACCCACTACGTCAGCATCCTGCTGCAGGGCGCCTCCGGTGGCGGCGGCAGCCTGCCCCATGGCGAACTCGTCGACCACCTGCGCACGACCGTCGCCACGCCATCGCCGGCAGAGGGCGTGCAGGTCCGGTTGACCGGGGAGATCGTCCTCGAGGACGAGGAGATCACCATGGCCCTGACCGGCATCGGGATGGCCGGCAGTGTGTCGCTGCTGCTGCTGGCGCTGATCCTGGGCTTCGGAGTCCGCTGCTGGCGCATTGCCCTGGCCATCTTCACCCTGCTGGCCTGCGGCACCGCCCTGACTCTGGGCTGGGCGACGCTGGCCATCGGTGAATTCAACACCCTGGCCCTGATCTTCGTGGTGATGTTCTTCGGCCTCGGCGTGGACTTTGCCGTCCACTTCGGCTTGCGGGTCCGGGATACCGACGTCGTCGAAGCCGCCTCCTCCATCGGCCCGGCGCTGCTGCTGTGCATGCTCACGTCATCCATGGCGTTTCTCGCCTTCGCTCCGACGGCCTATCGGGGTTTGGCGGAACTCGGCGTGATCTCGGCCGGCGGCATGGTGGTCGCCTTCATCCTGACCCTGACGCTGATGCCGGCGCTGTTTGCCCTCACCGGGCCACCCCGCCCTTCCGCCAGTCCCCGGCGAGCCCCGCGTGCTGCCCGCTTGCCTGCCCGCCCGGTGGTGGCCGCAGCCCTCATCCTGGCCCTGGCGGCAGGCTGGATCGCCAAGGACCTGCGCTTCGACTTCAGCGTCCTCGCGCTGCGTGATGCCGGGACCGAAGCCATGGCCACCCTGCTCGAATTGCAGGACGCGCAGCAGACCACCGATTACAGCATCGCGGTGCTGGCACACCCTGAGGACGTGGCGTCCCTGCGGGCGTCACTGCAGGCCCTGCCGGAAGTGGGCCGGGTCACCGCACCCGAGAATTGGGTGCCCGAAAACCAGGACCGCATTCATGCCGAACTGCAGCAGGCGGCCGCCGCCTTCGACGGCTTGGACAGACCCGATCTGGAACCGCTGCAGAGGCTGCTCGGTGCCCAACCCTTCGACCTAGACGACCTGCCCGACGCAGTCCGCCGCCTGAGCATCGGCCAAGACGGCCGCCACCTGCTGCGGGTGGAGCCGGTCACGCGCCTCACCGATCGCGCGGCCATGACAGCATTCATCGAGGCCGTGGCCGCCGTCGCGCCCAATCATGCCGGGCGCGCCGTGGTGGAATGGGGCGTCGGCAATGTCGTGGTCAAGGCCTTCACCGAAGCGGCGATGCTGGCCTTCGCGGGCATTGCCGTTCTGCTCCTGCTGCACTTCCGCTCCCCGCTCTGGCCGATCCTGGTGCTGCTCCCGATCACCCTCGCCCTGCTGCTGACCTTCGCCATCGCCGAACTCACGGACCTCACCCTGAACATGGCCAACATCCTGGTGGTACCCCTGATCTTCGGGCTCGGCGTGGACACGGGGATCCACGTGGTCCACCGTTTCCGCAACACCGGCAGCGTCGATGGCGTCTACCGCTCGAGCACGGCGCGGGCCGTGATCATCAGCGGTCTGACCACCATCGGCACCTTCATCGCCCTGGCCGCGAGCCCCCACAAGGGCGCGGCCTCAGTCGGTCTGCTGCTGGCGGTCGCCATCGGCACCATGCTGGCCGTGACCTTCGTCCTGCTGCCCGCCCTGCTGCGACTGTTGCCGCACCGGGGTCAAGAGGACCGCCCGGGTCTTCCATCCCCCCCGGATGATCGGTAACTTGCGTGCTGAAACCCATCACGGCCTCGGGGCCCATGGAGACCCGGCCTTGCCCGCAGTTCGCCTCGGTCTGTCCCTGCTCACCGTCTCGCTCGTGCTGAGCCTGCTGTCGCCCGTGGCCGACGGCCGGCTCCGTGACGCCGTGCACGCCGAGTCCCGCACCCTGACCCTGGTGCTGGAACAGGACCCGCCCCAGCTCGACTCCACCCGTTCCACGGACGCCGTCAGCATTCGCGTCCTCGGCCACGTCAAGGAGGGACTGACCCGCTACGACGAGCGCAATCAGCTCACCGGTGGCGTCGCCGAACGCTGGGAGGTCCGTGAGGACGGCGCCACGTTCTGGCTGCGTGAGGATGCCCGCTGGAGCGACGGTGAACCGGTCACGGCCCACGATTTCGTCTACGCCTGGCGCCGGGTCCAGGATCCCGCCACCACCTCCGAATACGCCTTCATCATGTACGGCATCGAGAACGCCGAGGCGGTGAACACCGGGGAGCGGCCACCCTCGGAGCTCGGTGTCCGTGCCGCCTCGGATCATGTCCTCGAAGTGAGCTTCGAGCGCCCCATCCCCTTCTTCGCGCGCCTCACGGCCTTTGCCGTGTTCCTGCCGGTGCGCGAAGACTTCGCCGCCCCCCGCGGGGACCGCTATGCCAGCAGCGCCGCCGACATGCTCTACAACGGCCCCTTCGTCATCAGCCGCTGGAGCCGGGGCGCCCGGCTCACCCTGGACCGCAATCCCCACTACTGGGAAGGCGACGCCATCTGGCTGAACCGCATCGATTTCGGCTACATCACCGCCGACACCCGGGCCGAACTGAATCTGTTCCGGGACGGCAAGGTGGCCATGGCGAACCTCGACTCCGAGACTATGCACAACGCGCTGCAGCAGCGCTGGCGCATTCATCGCTTCGATGACGGCGTCCTGTTCTACGTCGGCTTCAATCATCGACCCGATCGCCTGACCCGGAACCGCAATCTGCGCCGTGCCTTCGATCTCACCTTCGACCCCCACGAGTTCGTCAATCGCATCATCGCCACGCCGGGCAACCGACCGGGAGTCAGCCTGTTTCCGGCCTGGATGCAGGGCGCCGAAGGCAGGCTCAGGGAAGAGGTCCCTCCTCGACCGAGCGAAGTGGACCTCGAACGTGCACGCCACTACCTGGAACTCGCCCGCGAAGAACTGGGCCTGGAGCGCTTCCCGCCCATCGTGCTGCTCACCGGCGACAGCCCCACGGCCAACAAGCAGGCCGAGTACCTGCAGTCCATGTGGGGCCAGACCCTGGGTCTCGACATCCGCGTCGACGTGCAGATCTTCCGGCAGCGGCTGGCCAAGATGACCGCCGGGGATTACGACCTGGTGCTGGCAGGCTGGGGGCCGGACTACAACGATCCCCTCACCTTCGGCGACCTGTTCGCGTCCTGGAACCTCAACAATCGCGGCCGCTATGCCAGTGACGAACTCGACCACTGGGTGCGCCGGGCCCAGGACGAACTCGATCCTCATCAGCGGGTGCAGGCCTTCGGTGAGATCCAGCGCATCGTGCACGATGACGTGGTGATCATCCCCACCTACGAACGTGCCCGGCTCTATGTCATGCACCCGCGTCTGCGGGGGGTGGTACGGCGGCAGATCAGTCCGGACCCGGACTTCAACCGGGCGTGGATCGAATAGCATGTGGCGTTATACGTTAAGGCGCCTCATCCAGGGCGTGATCACCGTCTGGTTCATCGCCACGGCGACTTTTGCGGCCATGCACATGGTCCCGGGGGATCCGCTGGGCAGCGAACGCGCCACCACCGAGTCCATCCGTCAGAGCCTCGAAGCGCGTTACGGTCTCGACCAACCGGTCTTCCCCGATCAGTACCTGATCTTCTTAGGCAACATGGCCCGCGGCGATTTCGGCATCTCCTTCACCCAGCAGAACCGCAGCGTCAATGACATCATCCTGGAGGCCTTTCCGGTCTCGGCCCAGCTCGGCGTGCTCGCGGTGCTGTTCGCCGCGCTCGGCGGCGTCCTGCTCGGCGCCCTGACGGCGCTGAATCGCAATCGACTGCCGGACGTGATCATCATGTTCCTGGTGATCCTGGGCATCTCCATCCCGAGCTTCGTGTTCGCGGCCTTGGGCCAGCTCGCCGTGGTGCGCCTGAACGACTGGTCCGGACAATCCCTGCTTCCGGTCGCAGGCTGGGGAACGTTCCAGCACATGCTGCTGCCGGCGCTGGTGCTCGGACTCGGCACCATGGCCTTCCTCACCCGCCTGATGCGCTCGTCCATGCTCGAAGTCGTCAACACCGACTACGTCCGCACCGCTCGCGCCAAGGGCGTCCCGCCCCTGCGCGTGTTCTGGCGCCACCAGCTGCGCAATGCCGTGCTGCCGGTGATCACCGTCCTCGGGCCGGCCATTGCCGCCATCACCACCGGCGGCTTCGTCGTCGAGCTCGTGTTCGCCATTCCCGGCCTCGGGCGGACCTTCGTGGAAGCCGTGCAGCAGCTGGACTACACCTTGATCATGGGCACCACGGTCTTCTATGGCGCCTTCCTGGTGCTGATGGTGATCCTGGTGGACCTGCTCTACGGCTGGGTGGACCCACGGGTGAGGCTCGGCTCATGAGCGATCACGGCCAGGAACTGAGCGCTTCGGATTTCACACCGGTTTCGGTACGGCCCGATGCCCACGGCATTGCCCGTCCTTCCCAATCTTACTGGCAGGATGCCTGGCGGCGGCTGCGCCGCAACCGGCGCGCCATCGCCTCCCTGTGGATCGTGATCTTCCTGCTGGCCTTCACCCTGATCGGCCCGCTGCTCTGGCGCGTGGATCCCTACGCCCAGAATCTGGATCGCATCTCCCAGCCACCGAGCCTCGCCGCGCAGACCCTGCTGGTGGAGCGCGGTGTGCAGTGGGAAGGCGTGACCCTGGACGACTGGCCGACAGGGCCAGCCCAGGCGTGGCTGGCGGATCCGGAGCGGGGCGAACTGCCGGCTCCCGAGGGGCTCGAGGTCGTCGGTGACCCGCACACGCTGTCGGTGCGTCTGCGGTGGCAGCCGGTGGCCCACGCTGCCGGCTACCAGGTGTACCGCAACACCTACCGCCCGACGGCCATCAACGAACTCGGCCTCCCGCTGGGGGAGACCTGGGCCGGCAACGATGTGGGCTATGAGGACCAGCTGGCGCTGACACCGAGCACCTACTGGTACTCCATCACCGCCACCGATGGCCTGCGGGAATCAGAACAGTTCGTGTCCATCCCGGTGGACGTGCAGCTGGCCACCACCATCGAAAGCGCCCTGGCGCGGGGGCTGATCCCAAGTCGGGATGCGGCCCGGGCCGGTGACTACGTGGCCATGCCTGCCAACCCCTTCGGCACGGACTATCTCGGTCGGGACATGCTCGCGCGGCTCATGTACGGCGCGCGGACCTCACTGTTCATCGGCATCGCCGCGCCGCTGCTGTTCGTGTTCTTCGGCACCGTCTACGGCGCCTTCGCCGGCTTTGCCGGCGGCCGTACCGATGACTTCATGATGCGCATCGCCGACTTCGTGATCGCGCTGCCCTTCCTGCTGTTCATGATCCTGATCCGGGTGGCGTCGGGGATCGGCCCCGGGGAGAGCGGCATCATGCCGCTGCTGCTGGCCCTGGTGGTGCTGTCATGGCCGGCTACCGCGCGACTGGTGCGCGGGCAGATCCTGCAGATCCGCGAGGAGGGCTACGTGCAGGCCGCCCGCCTGCTCGGGGCCCGTGACCACTACCTGATCCTGCGTCACATGGTGCCCAACACTTTGGGCGTGATCCTGGTGACCCTGACCTTCGCCATCCCGACAGCCATCTTCACCGAGGCCTTCCTGTCCTTCATCGGCATGGGCGTGGCGCCACCGGTGCCGTCCTGGGGCTCCATGAGCAACGAGGGTTTGAAGAGCATGCTCAACTCGCCCCACGAGCTGTTCTTCCCGGCGTTGTTCATCAGCATCACCGTGCTGGCCTTCAACATGCTCGGCGACGGTCTGCGGGACGCGCTCGACGCCCGCATGCGGTCCAGGGAGTGATGTCGATGAGGCAGAAGCACGACCATGACCAAGACTACGCCCTCACCGTGGACAACCTCAAGGTGGAGTTCGACACCTACGGCGGGACGGTGCATGCGGTCCGCGACGTCAGCTTCGGCCTGCGCCGGGGCAAGACCCTGGCCATCGTCGGCGAATCAGGCTGCGGCAAGTCGGTGACGGTCCAGGCGCTGATGGGGTTGATCCCCATGCCGCCGGGACGCATCACCCGCGGCTCGGCCAAGCTCCGATCGGCCGCCAGCGAAGCGACGGAACTGATCGGCCTCCGCGAGCGGGAATTGAACCGCATCCGCGGCAACCGCATCGGCATGATCTTCCAGGATCCGATGACGTCATTGAATCCCACCATGCGCATCGGCGATCAGATCGTGGAGACCCTGCGTGTACACCGGGGCATGAGCATCCGCGAGGGCTTCAGGGAAGCCGAGCGCCTGCTCGACCGGGTGCGCATTTCCGAGGCCAGAGAACGCGCCCGCCAGTATCCCTTCGAGTTCTCCGGCGGCATGCTGCAGCGGGTGATGATCGCCGTGGCGCTCGCCTGCTCCCCTGAGGTGCTGATCGCCGACGAACCCACCACGGCGCTGGACGTCACCATTCAGGCCCAGATTCTCGACCTCATGCAGGCGCTGCAGCGCGAAGAAGGCATGTCCATCATCCTCATCACCCACGACCTCGGGGTGGTGGCGCGGATGGCGGACGATGTCGCCGTGATGTACGCCGGGCAGATCGTCGAGAGCGGCAGCGCAGAGGCCATCTTCCACCGCGGCGGGCATCCCTACACCCTGGGACTGAGGCGGGCGACACCCTCCAATGACCCGGAAAACAGGCAACGACTCGAACCCATCGAAGGGTCGCCGCCGGACCTGTTCCATCCGCCGGTCGGCTGCGGCTACTTCGCCCGCTGCCCTCATGCCATGCAGGTCTGCGAAGGGCGCATGCCCGATCCCTTCGAACTGCATCATGCAGCCGATACCGCGGACGACGTCCTTCACAGCGCCCGCTGCTGGCTGCAGCATGATCAGGCTCCGCGCACCGAGGGCGTCAACCAGAACGGCGCTGGCCGGGGGGCGTCATGAGTGGTGCCAGCAGCGGTGTGAAGGGCCCTGCAGTGGCGGGTGCCGCGGCCGGTGTCGTGGGTGACGTGCTGCTGGAAACCCGCCATCTCAAGCGTTACTTCCGCCTTGACCGGAAACGTCAGGTCCATGCCGTCGATGACGTCTGCCTGACCATCCGGACCAACGAAATTCTTGGGTTGGTGGGTGAATCCGGTTCCGGCAAGTCCACTTTCGGCAAGACCCTGCTCGGGCTTCACGACAAGACGGCCGGTGAGGTGCTGTATCGCGGCGAAGTCCTGCCCGGCCGCTACCGGAGCACAGATTTTCAGCGCTTCGCCCGCACCATGCAGATGATCTTCCAGGACCCCTACTCGTCCCTCAATCCACGCATGACTGCAGGCGAAATCATCGCCGAAGGCCTGCGTCTGCACAGCGCAACGAAACCCCAGGCCATCCGCGAGGAAGTGTCCCGCTGGCTCATTCAGGTGGGGCTCAGCCCGGACCATGCCTCACGCTATCCCCACGAGTTCTCAGGCGGTCAGCGCCAGCGCATCGGCATCGCCAGGGCCATGATCGTCCGACCCGAGTTCGTGGTCTGTGACGAACCCATTTCGGCGCTGGACGTGTCGGTCCAGGCCCAGGTCATCAACCTGCTGTCCGAACTCAAGCGCGAGTTCGGACTCACGCTGCTGTTCATCGCCCACGACCTGTCCATGGTCCGCTACGTTTCCGATCGGATGGCGGTGATGTATCTCGGCGCCCTCGCCGAAATCGGCCCGTCCGATGATGTCTTCTTCCGCCCGATGCACCCCTACACCCAGATGCTCGTGGCGTCGAACCCGGAGCCGGATCCGGTCATCGAGCGCCAGCGCGACGCCGAACCCATTCACGGCGAGATCCCTTCCCCCGTGAACGTCGGCCCGGGCTGTCGCTTCGCCGGGCGCTGCCCGCAGGTGATGGATCAGTGTCGCCACACCACACCGGAACTGCTTCCGGTCCGCGACCTGACCAGCAACGTCACGAGGCAGGTGGCCTGCCACCTCTATGGCTGACGTTCGCTGGCGCGATCTGCGACGGAAGGGGTGCCCAGCCATTGGTGGGTACTGCAATAATGCGCGGCAGTTTTCCACCCGCGGCTCGCCGCCCACGGTGGCCCGATGTCCGAACCAGCAAGGAACAGTTCTCATGCTCCAACGACTTCTGACTGCCGCCACTGCATTCCTGCTGCTGACGGCCTGTGGTCCGGTACTGGTGGCTGACGACGCCAGCAAACGGGAACTGATCAACCGCCAGCATGTGGAAGTCTGGAGCCGCGGCAACCTCGCTGCCATCGACGAGATCTTCAGCGAGGATTTCGTCGGCCACTTCCCGGGCACGCTGGTGGAGGGCCGCCGCGCCCTGAAGGCCTACGTCGACGACCAGCGCAGCGCCCACCCGCAGTGGCGCGAAACGGTGCAGAGCGTCATCGTAGAAGGTTCACGGGGCGCCAGTCAGGTCCTGCTGCACGACGGCGCGGTCGCCGCCCTGCTCGGAGATCGCAGCCTGGACGGCGCTCTGGTACTCGAACAGGGCAGCCTGTTCGAGTTCGACCGGGGACGCATAAGCCGCCAGTGGGTCTACCCGGACACCACCCGCGGCCAACAGGCCAGCGGCCGCCCGGGACTGACACCCTGACGCCAGATTACTGAGGCATGTCATGGTGTGTTATCCGCGTCACTTTCAGCGAGGGCAGCGCTTTCAGCTTCGGCAGAGCGCTTTCAGATCGGCCCAATCGCTGTGCGATTAGGGCCTTCCCACAAGGGGCGGGCTGCCACTTCTTGTGGGAAGCTGCGCAGCGCAGCGCAGCAGCGATCTCGATGACGTGCGGCGAAGCCGGCGCGCTCAGCTTCGGCAGAGCGCTTTCAGATCGGCCCAATCGCTGTGCGATTAGGGCCTTCCCACAAGGGGCGGGCTGCCACTTCTTGTGGGAAGCTGCGCAGCGCAGCGCAGCAGCGATCTCGATGACGTGCAGCGAAGCCGGCGCGCTCAGCTTTGGCAGAGCGCTTCGCGATCGGCCCAATCGCTGTGCGATTAGGGCCTTCCCACAAGGGGCGGGCTGCCACTTCTTGTGGGAAGCTGCGCAGCGCAGCGCAGCAGCGATCTCGATGACGTGCAGCGAAGCCGGCGCGCTCAGCTTTGGCAGAGCGCCACGCGATCGGCCCAATCGCTG
>JAFIFL010000087.1 GCA_020832055.1 Gammaproteobacteria bacterium | reverse complement strand
ATCGTCACCCTGCCGGTGAGTCGGAATCTGCCCTGGTATGCTGCCTATGCCATCCTGCTCGCGAACCCGATCACCGGTGCGGGTGTGCTGGTGGCCGAGCGCGTGTTCCGCGACCAGATCGATCGATTCTCGAGCGCCCGCTATCGACTTCGCGGTAACCTGGACCAGCCGGAGGTGACCTTCGTCAGCATCTTTGCCGATGAAGTGGACCTGCCTGTCCGGCTGTCCCCTGGCGATGCGCCTGACCTCGACTGGCTGCTCGATGACCGGTTTTTCTGGCCGGATGAATTTGTACCCCCGATACCATCTGAGGAGAGTGATTCGTGATTGATGCCTGGGACCTGGTCCGGGAACGCCTGCTGGCGCCCGCGGAACTCGACGAGCGCGCCCTCGAGCGTGTGCTCGGCAGCATGCTCGGCCCGCGCATCGACTATGCCGATCTCTATCTGCAGTACAACCGCAGCGAAAGCTGGGTGCTCGAGGACGGGATCGTTCGCGACGGCCACTTCAGCATCGATCAGGGCGTCGGGGTGCGTGCCATCAGCGGCGAGAAGACCGGCTTCGCCTACTCCGACGAACTGCTGCGTCCGGCGCTGGAACAGGCTGCCGGTGCGGCGCGACAGATCGCCCGCTCCGGGGCTGAGCCGAAAGCGGTGGCCGTCTCGGGCCGACAGTTGCCGGCACCGCTGTACAGCGGCGACGATCCGCTCGCGAGTCTCCCCGATGCCGACAAGATCGCGCTGCTGCAGCGCGTCGATGCCCATGCCCGAGGGCTCGATTCCCGTATCAGTCAGGTCACGGTCAGTCTCGCCGCCGTGCACGAAGTGGTCATGGTGCTGGCCAGCGACGGCACGCTGGCAGCCGACGTCAGGCCGCTGGTGCGTTGCAACGTGTCGGTGATTGCCGAGCAGGAAGGCCGCCGCGAGCGCGGCTCGTCCGGCGGTGGTGGCCGGCTCGACTACGGCATGTTTCTCGACGACGACCTCGCCCTGTCCTGGGCCGAGGAAGCCGTTCGTTCGGCGCTGGTCAATCTCGATGCCATTGCCGCGCCGGCCGGAACCATGCCCGTGGTGCTCGGCCCGGGCTGGCCCGGCGTGCTGCTGCACGAAGCGGTCGGGCATGGCCTCGAAGGCGATTTCAACCGCAAGGGTACGTCCACGTTTTCCGGTCGCGTCGGTGAGCAGGTGGCGTCGAAGCTGTGTACGGTGGTGGACGAGGGCAGCATTGCCGGCCGACGCGGCTCCCTGACAGTGGATGATGAAGGCACGCCCACCCAGCGTACGGTACTGATCGAGAATGGCATCCTGCGCGGTTACATGCAGGACAAGCACAATGCCAGCCTGATGGGCGTGGCGCCCACGGGCAACGGCCGGCGGCAGTCCTATGCGCACCTGCCCATGCCGCGCATGACCAACACCTACATGCTGGCGGGCAGCCACGACCCGGCGGAGATCCTCGGGTCGGTGAAGCGCGGACTGTATGCCGTGAATTTCGGCGGTGGGTCGGTGGACATCACGTCGGGCAAGTTCGTGTTCTCGGCCACCGAGGCCTACCTGATCGAGGACGGCAAGGTCACCGCGCCGGTGCGTGGTGCGACCCTGATCGGCAACGGCCCGGAGATCATGAATCGCATCTCCATGGTGGGCAACGATCTCGGGCTCGACTCGGGAATCGGCGTCTGTGGCAAGGACGGCCAGTCGGTGCCGGTAGGCGTCGGTCAGCCCACCCTGCGCGTGGATGCGGTGACTGTCGGCGGCACGGCCAGCTGATGGGCTGCGGATGCCGGGCTCTTCGGCGCGGTCAGTCCGGCGGTGGCTCTGCCGGGGTGCCGGAGTGCTCCACGATGTCGCGCAGGGTCCGGAACAGTTCCCGATAGTGCTTGCGGGCGCTGTCGCCGTGTTCGCCGCCCGCCTCGCCACTGCGCCTGCAGCTGCGGATCAGGTTGCGCAGGTGGGGGCGATCGGCGTCGGGATAGCGGTCGATGAATGCGCCCAGCTTGGCGTCGCTGTCGATCAGCGCATCGCGCCAGGCCTCGAGGGTATGCAGGGCGCGGGCATGGAGGGCGCTGGCGGCATCGAGCATCTCGAGCCCGGTACGGATGGCGTCGAGGTCCTCCTCGCGCATGAGTTTGCCGATGAAGGACAAATGCCGCCGGCGGGCCTCGCGGGCGCGCAGGCGGTCGAATTCGACCAGGGCGGCCTGCATCCGGGGCCCGAGAGGCAGCGTGCCGCGCTGGGCGGGCGAGAGTTCGGTGATGCGCTCACCGAGATCACGCAGCGCGTGCATTTCGCGCTTGATCTGCGATTTCGATGGCGCCTCGTCTTCACTGTCGTCCATGCAGGGGCTTCCTGTTTACCGGGTCGATGGGGTTGCGAGGGGTCCCGCTTGAAGAGTCATTCTACGTCAAGGAGAGCTTGGGCATGACGCAGCAGCACGGTAATGAACAGGGGCAGTCGACGCTGCAGCTGCGAACGTTGCAACAGGAGCGGGCGGAACTCGAGGAGCGGGTGGCCAGAATCCTCGAGATCGCCCGCGCCCGCGGTGCCGATGCCGCTGAAGTGGCGGTGAGCCGCTCCGATGGTCTTGCCGTCAGCGTCCGCCATGGCGAGGTGGAGACCGTGGAGCAGACCCGGGATCAGGGTTTCGGCATCACCGTCTATCTTGGTTGCCGCAAGGGTTCCGCTTCCACCTCCGATTCGTCCCTCGACGCCATCGAGGCCACCGTGGCCAAGGCCCTGAACATTGCCCACTTCACGGCCGAGGACCCGGCCGCCGGGCTTGCGGACGCCGAGCTCATGCCCAGGGGGCCGCTGCCGGAGCTCGATCTTTGCCATCCCTGGGACCTCGACGTGGCGACGGCGACGGAACTGGCCCGGATCTGCGAGGCGGCGGCGCTGGGATTCGATGCGCGGATCAGCAACAGCGACGGTGCCACCACCACCAGCGGGCGGTCAGCCCGCGCCTACGGCAACAGCCATGGCTTCATCGGCAGCGAACTGTCCACGCGCCACGGCCTGTCCGTGGCCGTGATCGCCGGCCGCGAGCACGCCATGCAACGGGACTATGCGTTTACCGTGGACCGGCATGCGGACGCCCTCGAAGCGGCCGAAGCGGTCGGCCGCAGGGCCGGCGAACGCACCGTCGCGCGACTCGGTGCCCGACCTGTGCCGACGGCACGGGTACCGGTGCTGTTCGGCCATGATGTGGCAGCGGGACTGCTCGGCCATCTCGTCTCCGCCATCAGTGGCGGCAGCCTCTATCGGCGCGCCTCGTTTCTGCTCGACAGTCTCGGTGAACAGCTGTTTCCCGAGCGGGTTCAGATCGAAGAGCTGCCGCACCTGCCGCGGGCGCTCGGCAGCGCAGCCTTCGACAGCGACGGCGTCGCCACCCGCCCCAAGCATCTGGTGGCGGACGGCAGACTGTCGAGCTACCTGCTGTCTGCCTATTCGGCGCTGCGGCTGGGCATGACCACCACCGGCAACGCAGGTGGCGTCCACAATCTTCGCATCAGCGATGACGGCCTGGACCTGCCTGCGCTGATCGCCCGGCTCGGCCGGGGCCTGCTGGTGACCGAACTCATGGGCCAGGGCGTCAATGGCGTGACCGGCGACTACTCCCGGGGAGCCGCCGGATTCTGGGTGGAAAACGGTGAGATCAGCCATCCGGTGCAGGAGGTGACAGTGGCCGGCAACCTGCGGGAAATGTTCCGCCATCTCGATGCCATCGGCAATGACACGCTGCGCCCCGGCAACATCGTCTGCGGCTCGCTGCTGATCGACGGCATGACCCTTTCCGGCAGTTGAGGCGTCGCTGTGGGAGCTCACGAAGCGCAGCGTAGTGAGCGATGGCCTGCCCCACCGAGAAGGCTTCCGATTCGTATCGCTCACTCGCCCTCGTCGAAGCGCCCCTCGATCAGTGCCACCAGCGCGTCGAGGGCCGCTTCGGCGTCAGCGCCTTCGGCTTCGAGGATGATCTCGGTGCCCATGGCTGCGGCCAGCATCATCACGCTCATGATGTTCTTGCCATCGGCCTGCTTGTCGCCGAACAGCAGGCGGACCTCCGCGCCGAATTCGCCGGCCACCTGCACCAGCCGCGATGCGGCCCGCGCATGCAGACCCTTCTTGTTGCAGATGACGACCTTGCGCTCGGCCATGAGTCAGCCCAGTTCGCGGTGGCGGACGAGAACGTCGTGGGAGAGGTGCCTGAAGCGGGCATTCAGGCGCTCGGCCAGATACACGGAGCGGTGACGACCACCGGTGCAGCCGATGGCGACCGACATGTAACTGCGGTTGCTGCGGGCGTAGGCGGGCAGCCAGCGGTCGAGGAAGCCATGGATGTCGGTGAACATCTGCTCGACTTCGGCATTGGCGTCGAACCATTCGCGGACGGCGTCATCGCGGCCAGTGAAGGCCCGCAGTTCGGGCACCCAATGGGGATTGGGCAGGCAGCGGGCGTCGAACACCAGGTCCGCATCCACGGGGACGCCGGCGCTGAAGGCGAAGGAGATGAACAGCAGCGATGGGCCGCGGCTGCCGTGGGCGACGACCCGGGTGCGGACGAGTTCGCGCAGTTCGTGGTGACTGAGCCGGCTGCTGTCGATGGTCAGATCAGCCAGGTTGGCGATGCCCTCGAGCAGGGCGCTTTCCGCCTGCAGCGCCTCCGGCAGCGTGAGCTGGTTGCGCGACAGCGGGTGGCGGCGTCGGGTTTCGCTGAAGCGGCGCACCAGCGTGGTGGTGTCGGCGTCGAGGAAAATCACTTCCGCCGTCAGATGGGGGCCGGCGGCCTGCTGCAGGTCCTCCAGAATCTCGGGAAAGCGCTCGATGTCCCCGGGCAGGTTGCGGGCATCGATGCTGACCGCGCAGTTCGCCGTTTCCGGCCCGGCGTTGGCGAACAGGGCCGGCAGCAGCCCGACGGGCAGATTGTCGATGCAGTTGAAGCCGTTGTCTTCGAGGACATGCAGTACCGTCGACTTGCCCGATCCGGACCGGCCACTGATGATGATCAGCTTCACGTGGTCACGGTCGCCCGGAGTTGGGGCGCCCAGAGGCGGTCTGCGGCGGGTTGAGCGGGCGAATCGCTGCAGCGTGCAGATCAGCGTCGCTCTTGGCCTCGCGCAGGGCGGCCCGGTAGCCGGCATCGTTCAGGGCGGTGGCGGCATTGCCCAGGATCTGCAGATGAAGGTCATTGGCCTCGGCAGGCACCACCAGGACGAACACCAGATCCACGGGGCGGCGGTCGCTGGCCTCGAAATCGATGGGCTCTTCGAGGCGGAGCAGGGCGGCCATCGGTGCCTTACAGGCACTGAACCGGCAGTGAGGCAGGGCGACGCCTTCTCCGACGGCGGTGGACCCGAGCCGTTCGCGAGCGATCAGCGCATCGAGAAGCTGGCCCGGATCAAGCTCCGGGTGAGTGGCGGCCAGCAGTTCGCTGGCCAGCTCCAGGGCCCGCTTCTTGCTCGCTGCGGCGAGTCCGGCGCGGGTGCATTCACGGCTGAGTATGCGCTCGAGCTCCATGGCATCCAGTGGCTCGTGGGCAGAAGGGCCGGAAGTCTAGCTCGCATCGATCAGCGAGTCACGATTCCGGCAGTCGGCCCATCACTATTGCCGGGCGACGGCGCGCTGGGCCCGGTCGAGAGTCTTTTCCTTGTGCTTCAAGATCTGGCGGTCGAGCTTGTCGATCAGCATGTCGATGGCGGCGTAGAGATCTTCCGAGGTGGCATCCGCGAACAGCTCGCCACCCTTGATGTGGATGGTGGCTTCCGCAGTCTGGCGATTCTTCTCCACTTCCAGGATCACGTGGATGCTGGTGATGTGCTCGAAATGGCGCTCGAGCTTCTCGAATTTCTCGAGGACGTAAGCGCGCATGGCTTCGGTGACATCAATGTGGTGGCCGCTGATGTTGATCTGCATGGCTCGCTCCTACTGGCAGAAGTCTCAGACGAGTCGTTTGCGCTCATTCGATGGTGGAATGGCCATGGACTCACGATACTTGGCGATGGTACGTCGTGCTACCTGAATGTCCTGCTTGCCGAGGATCTGGGCAATGCGGGAGTCAGACAGGGGTTTGCGTGGGTCTTCCTCGTCGACGAGTTTGCGGATCAGGGCCCGGATGGCGGTGGACGAGACCTCGCCTCCGGTGGACGTGCCGACGTGTGAGGAGAAAAAGTACTTCAGTTCGAACACGCCTCGGGGCGTGTGCATGTATTTGCGGGTGGTCACCCTGGAAATCGTCGACTCGTGCATGCCGATGGCATCGGCGATGTCGTGCAGCACCAGGGGCTTCATGGCTTCGGGGCCGTACTCCAGGAACGCACGCTGGTGCTCGACGATCTTGGTGACCACCTTCAGCAGGGTCTCGTTGCGGCTCTGAAGGCTCTTCAAGAACCAGCGGGCTTCCTGCAGGTTGTCCTTCAGGAACTGGTTGTCGGCACTGGAATCGGCCCGTCGGATCATGCCGGCATAGGTGCCGTTGATGCGCAGACGGGGCATGGATTCGGCATTCAGTTCCACTGTCCAGCGGTTGTGCCGTTTGCGGACGAAGACATCCGGCACCACGTACTCCGTGGTGCTCGGTTCCAGGTCGGCACCCGGGCGCGGATTGAGTGTCTGGATCAGCCGGATGACCTCCGCCAGTTCGGACTCTTCGAGCTTTGCCCGCCTGCAGACGCCATTGAAATCGCGATTGCCGAGCAGCCCCATGTGCTCGCCGACCACCAGCAGCGCTTCGTCGCGCCACGGCGTGTCCTCCGGCAGCTCAGCAAGCTGCAGCAACAGGCACTCGCGCAGGTCGCGGGCGCAGATGCCCGTGGGGTCGAAGCTCTGCAGCAGGTGCAGCACCGCGACGATTTCGTCGAGTTCGATCTCGAGTTCAGGATCGAGGCTCTCGAGGATCTCTTCGAGACTCTGGCTCAGGAGGCCGTCGGAATTGACGGCGTCGATGATGCTTTCGGCGATGAGCTTGTCGTTGGGGCTGACGCGGGTCAGGTTCAGCTGCCAGAGCAGGTGGTCCTTGAGGGTCTCTTCAGTGCCGTTCCTGGCATCGAAGTCGAAGTCCTCACCGCTGCTGCCGCTGCCGGAACTGCCCTGCCCGTAGACGTCGTCCCAGCTCGAGTCCACCGGCAGGTCTTCGGGAATGTTCTCCTGCCAGTCGTCCGTGGCGGAGCTGTTGTTGTCCCAGTCGCTGTCGGCCTCGGGGCTGCTGTCGGTGGTGGACTCGGCGCTGACTTCTGCGTTGGTAGTGAAATCGATGTCACCGGACTCGGTGGCCGTCTCAGCATCGGCATCTGCCGGCCGCAGGTCGTCGCCGACGTCTTCGTCGGCGAGTTCGAGCAGTGGATTGCTTTCGAGGACTTCCTGGATTTCCTGCTGCATTTCCAGCGAAGAGAGTTGCAGCAGGCGGATGGCCTGCTGCAATTGCGGTGTCATGGTCAGGCTCTGACCGACCTTTAGCTGCAGCGACTGCTTCATGACCCCGATCATACTGTCGCGGGCTGTCCTGGAACAGTCGGGTATGAACCCTGCATGGAAAATAAGTCGATTGACGCACACAACAATGACGTCGATCGAGGGCTTTGTTGTGGGCGCATTTCGCCTGGAGCGAAATGCGTCGCACGAAGTGCGCCGCGAAGCGGGGCGCGCCAGGGATGGCGCGCAACAGCGGACGGAGCGCAGCGCAGTCCGCGAAGGCGGCGCAGCCGCCGGTCAGCCTACAGCCTGAACCCGTCTCCGAGGTAGACGCGTCTGACCTGCTCGTTGCCGAGGACCTCGGCGGGCGGGCCGGAGGCAATGATGCAGCCATCGGCGACGATGTTGGCGCTGTCGCAGATGTCGAGGGTCTCGCGGACGTTGTGGTCGGTGATGAGCACGCCGATGCCGCGGGCCTTGAGGTGGCGGACGATGGTCTTGATCTCGGTGATGGAGATGGGATCGACCCCTGCAAAGGGTTCATCGAGCAGGATGAACGCGGGCTCGGTGGCCAGGGCCCGGGCGATCTCGGTTCGCCGGCGTTCGCCGCCGGAAAGGCTCATGCCGCGGTTGTGGCGCACGTCGGTCAGGGAAAATTCCCGCAGCAGGCCTTCGAGCAGGTCGCGACGGGATGCGTCGTCATGTTCCTTGCGGGTTTCCAGGATGGCGAGGATGTTCTCCTCCACCGTCAGCTTGCGGAAGACACTGGCCTCCTGGGGCAGGTAGCCGATGCCGAGCCGGGCCCTGCCGTGCATGGGCAGCCGGGTCAGGTCCTGGCCGTCGAGGGTGATGCGCCCGGAGTCCGCCTTCACCAGCCCGACGATCATGTAGAAGGTCGTGGTCTTGCCGGCGCCGTTGGGTCCGAGCAGTCCCACCACTGCACCGCTTTCCACGGTGAGCGAGAC
This sequence comes from Gammaproteobacteria bacterium, assembly GCA_020832055.1. GTDB lineage: Bacteria > Pseudomonadota > Gammaproteobacteria > Pseudomonadales > Azotimanducaceae > SLTB01. The sequence goes on along the minus strand of JAFIFL010000087.1, from coordinate 7,384 downwards.
GTCCTGAACCACCGCGACGCCGCGGTAGGACTTGCGCAGGTGGGAAACTTCGAGTCGTGGCATGCCGCTCAGTCTGGCCGGGGTTCGGCGGGACGTTCGCCGCGTCGGCCGGGCTGGATGGTCATGGTGACCGGTTCACCGCCGCGCCCGCCGCTGGCGGCGATGCGCCGCTCGCGGATGTCGTAGGCGATGCGGTCGCCGGCGAAGGTGTCGTCCTGCTGTCTGAGGTGGGCGCCGCCCTCGAGTTCCACCCGCTGTTCGGTCGCCAGATAGGTGATGGTCCGGGCATGGGCCTGGATCGGCGCTGCGTTCACTTCGGGAATCTGCCGATAACGGGCCGGTTCGCCATCCGGGTCGCCCTCGGCGACGATTCGTGTCACGTTCTGGTCGCGGGTGTGAATCGTGAGGCGGTGGGCGAGCACGCGCAGGCTGCCCTGGTCGAGTTGCACGGCGCCCTCGTAGACCGCGATTCCGGTCTCGTCGTCGATCTCCACCTGCTCGGCGCGGATCTCGATGGGCTGATCACGGTCTTCCGGCAGCGCCATGGCGGGCACCACCAGGATCGTCGGCAGCAGGAGCAGCAGGCGCAGGGCACTGGGTATCATCAGGGGCATCATGGCAGATGTTCCGGGGTGATGGTGGTATGGACCCGAACGTCGCCGGCGGCGGCGAGCAGGATGCGCCCACGGGCGAGATCGGCCTTGAGGTTGGCGGCCGTGGTACGACCCGCTTCAGTATCGATGATAACAGGTCGATCCGTCTGGGCGTATTCGTGTTCGGGATACAGGGTCAGGGAGGACGTCGAGAGGTTGATGAAGCGCTGTTCGCCGCGCTGGCGGTGGATCAGGACATTGTCATCGAGCTGGACCTGCTCGCTGCGTTCGGTCTCGGTGCCTGTGCGCAGCAGGCCGCTGCGCCCGAGAATGCGGCCGCTCTTGGCTGACAGTTCCCAGGGTGCCCCGCTGCCCTGATCCAGCAACAGCCGGGGTTCAGTGAGCAGCGTCTGTTCGATGCCCGGGTAGTGGGCGATGCTTTCGGCGTGAAGACGATACTGCAGGCTGCCGTCACGGCGGAACTGGGTGATCACCGCCCCTTCGAGCAGCAGATCCGGTTCGCCGAGTGCGACGCCCGATTCCCCCGGGTCCGTCTCCGGCAACAGAGAGACGGTCGCCGGCCCGCGCTGATCCGGGGTCAGGCTCGCGAACAGCATCAGCGCCACGCCGATGGCGATGATCAGCCAGTGCGCGCGGGGCATGGGTCACCTCCTCGGCGGTTCACTTGGCCTTGGCTGCGCATCACAGGTACCGGGCCAGCGCGTCTTCCCAGCGCCCCTGGCTGCGCAGGATCAGTTCGCAGACCTCGCGTACGGCACCGCTGCCGCCCGCGGCGCGGGTGACGTAGTGGACGTAGGGCGCCATCGCCGGGTTCTGATTGGCGACGCCGATGGCGAGCCCGGCCTGACGCAGGACCGGAAGGTCGGGAATGTCGTCGCCGACGTGGGCAACCACCGCGGCTTCGAGACCAGTGTGCGACAGCAGCGAGCTGAAGGCCTTGCGCTTGTCGCGGGCACCCTGATAGACATGCCGGATACCCAGCTCCCGCGCCCGGCGGGTCACCACACGGCTGCTGCGGCCGGTGATGATGGCCACGGGGACGCCGCTGTCCTGCAGCATCTTCAGTGCATGGCCGTCCTGGGAGGAAAAAGTCTTCAGCTCCATGCCGGCGTCGGTGAAATACAGCCGGCCGTCGGTGAGCACGCCGTCCACGTCCAGCGACAGCAGGCGGACGCGGGCGAAGCGTCGGGCGAGGTCGGCATCGAGCTCGGTCAAAAGACGAGGTTCCCTGTTCAGATCTGCGTGTACAGCAGGGTGTTGTAACCGATCCAGGCCAGCAACAACACCATGCCCTCGAAACGCGTGATCACCGGTCTTCGGTTGAGACCATAGGCGAACAGCAGCAGCAACAGCGTCATCGCCAGCATCATCCCGAAGTCGCGCCACAGAATGGCCACGTCCAGGGTCACCGGGGCGATGATGGCGGGCAGGGCCATCACCGCCAGAATATTGAGAATGTTCGATCCGACCACATTGCCGATGGCGATGTCGGTGTGCCCTTTGATCACGGAGCCCACCGTCGCCGCCAGCTCCGGCAGGCTGGTGCCGATGGCGATGACCGTCAGACCGATGATCAGTTCGCTGACGCCCAGCAATACGGCGATTTCCGTGGCCGCCCACACCAGCAGCTGGGCAGCGAGCAGCAGGACCACCAGTCCGGTCAGCAGCCAGACGATGGCCTGCGTGCGCGTCAACTGTTCGAGTGCAGTAATCTCTTCGAGTTCCGGAGCGAGTTCCTCGACATCACTGCTGTTGCGGTGTTCACGGACCAACCGCCACATCAGGACGCCGAGCAGCAACAGCAGCCCGATGCCTTCGAGTCGGCCAAGGTGCAGGTTGAACAGGACCAGGAAGGCGGCGAGGGTCGCGATCATCAGCCAGGGCAGTTCCGAGGACAGCACCGAGCGCGCGAAGGGCAGGGGAGCGATCAGCGCGGCAATGCCCAGTACCAGGCCGATGTTGGCGATGTTGGAGCCGATGGCGTTGCCGATGGCGAGCAGCGTCGTGCCATTGAAGGCTGCGGCCACGGCCACCATGATCTCTGGCGCCGAGGTGCCGAGGGAGACGATGGTCAGCCCGATCATCAGGGGTGACATGCCGATCAGTCGCGCGCTGGCGGCGGCGCCGTTGAGAAAGCGGTCGGCGCTCCAGACCAACGTGACGAAGCCTACGATCAGACCGAGGCTTGCGATCAGCATGGGCGCCGGTGCGCCTGACCGTGGGCTTGCGATGTCCTCGGACGGTGTGGATGATGGGGCATGGGGGTCACTGCGAGATCGCGTAGCGTAGGCTTGGATGAAGGTCATCAATTAAATGGGCATCGGCCGGCCATTGCAACTTGCTGATTTTCCGTGGCCGACGGGCGGGCGTGAGGCCGGTTGAGGAACGGATGGTATGATCGGGTGTCGAAAGTCCCAAGCCCCAAGCCCCAAACCTGGAGTCCGAACATCGTGAATTTGCATCTGCGCATTCCGTGCCTCGCCCTGCTGCTGCTTGTGGCGCTGGTCCTCACGCCAGTCCGGGCCGAGAGCCCCGCTGGACCCGATGAGGTGGTCCGTATCGCCACGGACGAATTGCTGGGCCTGATTGATGAGCATCGTTCAGGCTATCGCTCGAATCCGGAACCTTACTTCCGGGCTGTGGACACGAGCATGTCGCAGTTCGTGGATTATCCAGGCATCGCCCGGGCGGTCATGGCCGGACACTGGAGCGACGCCAGCGAGGACCAGCGCGAGCGGTTCATCCGCACGTTCCGCAATGGTCTGGTGAGAAGCTATGCGCGTGCCATGCTGGAGTTCGATCACCGCGAAATCGAGGTGTTGCCGCTGCGCGAAGACCACCTGCGCGGTGACCGGGCTGTGGTGCGGATGCGCGTGACCGCAGCCAACGGCCGCACCTACCCCCTGCAGTATTCGATGGCCAAGGTCGGAGACGAGGCGTGGAAAGTGCGGAACGTCGTGGTGAATGGCGTCAATCTCGGGCAGACCTACCGCAGCCAGTTCGCCAGCGCCATGCGTTCGGCGGGCAGCATGGATGCCGTGATCGAGAACTGGTCCACGGCCCCGCCCGAGCAACTCGACGAGGCGACAGACGCCTGACGCAGTCTTCCTGCGGGTACAGCGTGCCAGACTGCGCTGTGCCCACTCCCAACGCTTGCGATGTTGTACACTGCGCGCCGCGCAGAATCGCAAGGACAATCCATGACCACCGACGAGATCAAGACCCTGCTCGAGGCCGGCCTCGACGACTGTGAGGTGCGTGTCGACGAGGTCGCGCCGGGCAAGTATCAGGTGACGGCCATTGGTGCCGCGTTTGCCGGTCTGAGCCGGGTCCGACGGGAGCAGAAAGCCGGGGCCCCGCTGCGGGATGCCATTCTCGACGGCCGTCTGCACGCCGTCTCCTACCGGATATTCACCCCGGAAGAGTGGGCAGGGCGGGGCGTCTGAGTCGTGGATCGTCTGCAGATCGAGGGCGGTGCCCGGCTCGATGGCACGGTGCGCATCTCCGGCGCCAAGAATGCTGCATTGCCCATCCTCGCGGCCACGCTGCTGGCTGACAGTCCGGTCACCATTGCCAACCTGCCTCATCTCCACGACATCACCACCATGATCGAGCTGCTCGGCTGCCTCGGCGTGGAGGTGGTGATCGACGAGAAGCTGGCGGTGGAAGTGCACCCTGAGACCCTGCGTGACCTGGTGGCGCCGTATGAACTGGTGAAGACCATGCGGGCCTCCTTCCTCGTGCTCGGGCCGCTGTTGGCACGCCACGGCCGCGCCGAAGTGTCGCTGCCCGGTGGCTGCGCCATCGGCCCGCGGCCGGTGGATCTGCACCTGAAAGGGCTCACCGCCATGGGGGCCGAGATCGAGGTCGAAGGCGGCTACGTCAAGGCGCGCAGCCCCGGGCGCCTGCGCGGAGCCCGCATCTTTCTCGACGTGGTCACCGTGACCGGCACCGAACACCTGATGATGGCGGCGGCGCTGGCCGAGGGTGTGACCGTGATCGAGAACGCGGCCCGGGAACCGGAGGTGGTCGATCTGGCCCACCTGCTCACCGGCATGGGGGCACAGATCCGCGGCGCGGGTACCGACACCATCACCATCGAGGGGGTGGAGCGCCTCGGCAGTTGCGAGCACCGGGTCATGCCGGACCGGATCGAGACCGCCACCTACCTGATTGCCGCCGCAGCCACCCGGGGCAGGGTCCGGGCTGTGGATACGGATCCGGCCCTGCTCGATGCGGTGCTGGTGAAGCTCGGTGAGGCGGGGGCGAAGATCACCACCGGTGACGACTGGATCGAGCTCGACATGGAGGGCCGGCGGGCGAAGGCCGTGAGTTTCCGCACCGCCCCCTACCCGGGATTTCCCACAGATGTCCAGGCGCAGTTTCTCGCCCTCAATGCCGTGGCCGAGGGGACCAGCCGGGTCACCGAAACCATCTTCGAGAATCGTTTCATGCACGTACAGGAGATCGTCCGCATGGGGGCGAAGGTGGCCCTGGAGGGTAATACCCTGGCCATAGTCGAGGGCGTGGAGCGCCTCAAAGCGGCGCCGGTGATGGCCACCGACCTGCGCGCTTCCTTCAGTCTGGTGATTGCGGCCCTGGCCGCCGAGGGCAGCACGGTCATCGATCGCATTTACCACATGGACCGCGGCTACGAATGCATCGAGGAAAAGCTCTCGGGGCTCGGTGCCCGGGTACGGCGACTGCCATGAGTCTGATCATCGCGCTCAACAAGGGTCGCATTCTCGACGAGGTGCTGCCTCTGCTCGCGGCGGCGGGCATCGAACCCGAGGAGGATCCCCGCGCCAGCCGGCGCCTGATCTTCCCCACCAGCCAGCCCGAAGTGCGGCTGATCGTCGTCCGCAGTGGCGACGTCCCCACCTGTGTCGAGCACGGGGCGGCGGCCATGGGCGTCACCGGCAAGGACACCCTGCTCGAACACGGGGAGGGTGGCTTCTATGAGCCCCTCGACCTCGGCATTGCGCGCTGCCGGCTGATGACGGCCGGCCCGGTGGAGCCGAGGCCCTGGCTCGGGGCGCGCCTGCGGGTGGCCACCAAGTTCGTCAACGTCGCCCGTCGCTTCTACGCCGGTCGCGGTCAGCAGGTGGATCTGATCAAGCTTGGCGGTGCCATGGAACTCGCACCCCTGATCGGCCTCGCCGATCAAATCGTGGACATCGTCGATACCGGGCGTACGCTGGCCGCCAATGGCCTCGAGCCGAAAGAGCCCATTGCGGACATCAGCTCCCGGGTGGTGGTGAACAAGGCCGCCATGAAACGGCAGGCCGGACTGATCCTGCCGATCCTCGATGCCCTCGAGCGGGCCGTCCAGGCGCGGGCAGAGAAGGAGGTCAGGGCGTGACCGAAGCTGTGACGGGAGCGACGCTCATGGCCCGGCTCGATGCCGCTGATCGTGGCTTCGATGGGGCGCTGACGGAGCTGCTGCGCTGGGATGTGTCCGAGGATGACGGTGTCAATCGCATCGTCCGCGGGATCCTCGATGACGTCCGTGAGCGGGGCGATGCCGCGGTACTCGAAGCCACCATTCGGCTCGATCGGGTCGCCGCGACGCAGCTTGCGGATCTCGAAGTCAGCACGGCGCAGCTCGATGAGGCCCTGGCCTCTTTGGCCATCGCCGAGCGTGAGGCGCTCGAGCAGGCCGCAGCCAGGATCCGGTCCTTCCACGAACGGCAGAAGCAGCCGTCCTGGCAGTACCGGGATGCGGACGGCAACCTGCTCGGTCAGCAGGTGACGCCGCTGGACCGGGTCGGGGTCTACGTACCCGGCGGACAGGCGAGCTATCCCTCTTCGGTGCTCATGACCGTGATCCCCGCCCGCGTGGCGGGGGTCCGTGAAATCATCATGACGGCGCCGACACCGGACGATGTCATCAATCCCCTGGTGCTGGCAGCCGCCCGGCTCGCCGGCGTCCATCGGGTGTTCCGCATTGGTGGCGCCCAGGCCATCGCTGCCCTGGCCTACGGCACCAACACCATCGCCAAAGTGGACAAGATCGTCGGTCCGGGCGGGGCCTTCGTGGCGGCGGCCAAGCGCATGGTGTTCGGCCCGGTGGGGATCGACATGATCGCGGGACCCTCCGAGATCATGGTGGTGGCGGATGCCAGTGCCGATCCGGAGTGGCTGGCGCTGGATCTGTTCTCCCAGGCCGAGCACGACGAGGCCGCCCAGGCCATCCTGGTGTCGGCGGACGCGGCACTCCTCGATGCGGTGCACGCCGCCATGGTCCGCCGCCTGCCCGCACAGCCCCGGGCGGACGTGATCCGCCGCTCGCTGGCTGCCCGCGGCGCGCTGATCAAGGTTCCCGATCTCGACGCGGCACTGGATCTGATCAACCGGGTGGCCCCGGAGCATCTCGAACTGGCCGTGGAGGATGCCCAGGCCCTGCTGCCGCGCATCCGCCATGCCGGCGCCATCTTCCTGGGCCATCACACTCCGGAAGCCCTCGGCGACTACGTGGCGGGTCCGAGCCACGTCCTGCCCACCTACGGCACCGCGCGTTTCTCCTCGCCGCTGGGCGTCTACGACTTCGAGAAGCGCAGTTCCATCATCGGCTGTTCCGCTGTTGGCGCGGCGCAACTGGCGCAGGTGGCCTCGACCCTCGCCCGCAGCGAAGGTCTCGTCGCCCACGCCGAATCTGCCGAAGCCCGCATTCCGGGCTTTGATGCCAACCGCTGACGCCGCTCTTGTAGGAAGGCCCTGAGCGCAAAGCGATTGGGCCGATCTCGTGGCACTTCGCCGAAGCTGAAGTC
>JAFIFL010000086.1 GCA_020832055.1 Gammaproteobacteria bacterium | reverse complement strand
AGCAGGGCCGCCATGGCCGCGTGCACACCGGCATAGCCGGCCATCACGGCGACGATGGCATCGTAGGCATGGGTCTGCGGCGCAAGCTGCGCGTAGACCGGCAACAGGAAGAAGGCGATGGCCGCCACCGCCGCCACGGTGGCCGCAGCGAGCAGCAGACCCTGTACGGCTCCCGCTGCCGTGCCGAGTTTGGCGTGGGCACGGCGTACGCACCACAGGCCCAGAACGAGCAGCGCAGGCACGCCGAATGCGGCCACGGGGGACAGATCGATCCAGCTCTCAGGCGGCCACTGCGGCCCCACGGTCCAGAGGAAACCATAGCCGAACAGCAGCGATGCCAGCAGCGTGCCGTTGGCGATCAGCGTGAAGACGAGGCCCTGCGCGCCAGGCGCACGGGCACCGATCACGTCCTGGACCTCCAGGGTCTCACCGGCCCCGGAGGCGAGGGCCTTGGGATCCGTCTCTGATCCGGTATCCCAGGCCCAGCGCAGGCAAACCACGAGCGTTACCATCAGGCCCAGGGGAGAGATGGCGTAGGCGCCCATCAGGAAGGCGAAGAAAAACCACAGCAGCCCAAGCGCGCCCAGAAGCGGCCACCAGCTCGGACCGGGAAGTCGCAGAATGCCGTCCGGACGGCCACTCATGGGCTCCACCAGCAAAGTCTCCTGCCAGCCCTGTCGTGGGCGCGGCAGCCGGCCTTCGCCCCGCTCCAGTCGCGCCCCCAGCTCGGGATCGTCCCAGAGCGGATCCCGGCCGCACACCTCGGGGAGACTGACGAAATTATAGGGGGGCGGTGGCGTCGCCTGGGTCCACTCCAGGGTACCGGACTGCCAGGGGTCCCGCGGCGCCGGGCGACCGAAGCGCCAATGCATCACCAGGTCGATCACGAGCAGGCCGAGACCGATGGTCATGACAAACCCGCCCAGGGAGGACAGCAGATTGAGCAGGTCCCAGCCGAGTTCGCCCTGATAGGTATAGATCCGCCGTGGCATTCCCAGCAGGCCGGTGAAGTGCATCCCGAAGAATGTCAGATTGAAACCGCCGAAGATCAGCCAGAACGCCACCACCCCCAGCCGCTGTGAGGGCATGCGCCCGGAGATATGAGGCAGCCAGTAGTACAGGCCCGCAAACACAGGAAACAGAAAACCGCCCACCAGCACGTAGTGCAGATGCGCCACCACGAAATGGGTGTCGTGGACCTGCCAGTTGAAGGGCACCAGCGCCAGCATGACGCCGGTGAGTCCACCGAAGACGAACACGAACAGGAATCCGAACAGGTGCAGCATGGGTACGTTGAGAACCGGATGGCCCGCGTACAGGGTGGCGATCCAGGCGAACACCTGCACTGTGGTCGGCAAGGCCACCAGCATGCTGGCCGCAGAGAAGAACACCAGCGCCAGATGCGGGATGCCCACCGTGAACATGTGATGGACCCAGAGACCAAAGCTGATGAAGCCGGTGGCAATGATGCTCACCACGAGCAGGCTGTAGCCAACGATGGCACGGCGGGCGAACACCGGCACCAGGGTGGAGACGATGGCCGCCGCCGGCAGGAAGATGATGTACACCTCCGGATGCCCGAACAGCCAGAACAGGTGCTGCCAGAGCAGAGGATCACCGCCGCGGGTGGGATCGAAGAAGGGCCAGCCGAAGGCGCGCTCCACTTCCAGCAGAATACTGCCGAGGATGAGCGGCGGAAAGCCGACGAGGATCATTGCAGCGGTGACCAGCAGGTACCAGCCGAACAGCGGCATGCGGTCCAGAGACATCCCCGCCGCCCGCACCCGCAGGATCGTCACGCACAGTTCCACGCCAATGGCGATGGCGGAGATCTCGACGAAGGTGATGCCGAGCAGCCAGACGTCGGCGTTGATGCCCGGCGTGTAGGTGGCACCCGAAAGCGGCGTGTACATGAACCAGCCACTGTCCGGCGCGACGCCGAAAACCAGCGCGCCGAGCAGAATCAGTCCGCCGAACAGATAGCAGTAGTAACCAAAAGCACTGAGGCGCGGAAAGGCCAGATCGCGGGCACCGAGCATCTTCGGCAGCAGGTAAAGCGCAAGACCCTCGATGGCCGGAATGGCGAACAGGAACATCATCACCGTGCCGTGCATGGTGAAGACCTGGTTGTAGGCGGCATGCCCGAGGAAGGCGCTGTCCGGCGTCGCCAGCTGGGCGCGGATCAGCATGGCGAGCACCCCGCCCACCGCAAAGAAGAACGCCGCAGTGATCAGGAAGCGCTTGCCGATGATGCTGTGGTTCACCACCGTGAGCCGGCGCCAGCCGGTGGGGTTGGACCAGACCCGCTCGAGTTCGGCCTTATCGCCGCCCACTTCGCTGACCGCCTCGCTCACCGTCCCTCCAGCCAATCCGCAATGGCATCGAGTTCCGCGTCATCAACGTGGTCCATCTCCCGCATGTGATTGCCGGGCTTGATGGTCTGATGGTCTTCGAGCCAGCGGCGCAGCTGCCCGGGCTCATTGCGCAGCCAGCCTGCGATCAGGTGTCGGCGCAGCGCCACAGCGGCGAGATTGGGACCGGTAGCCGGTGCTCCGACGCGGCTGTCCGTGCTGTGACACTCAGCGCAGTGACGTTCGAACGCCGACGCTCCACGGGCATCCCTGCTCGGCGCCGCCGCGGCGCGCTCGAGAAGCGCCTGCTGCAGGTCGTCCTCGGCCATGGCGACGAGATGGAAGCCCATGCGCGCATGCTGGGCGCCACAGAATTCCGCACACATGCCGCGATAGATGCCGGGTTCATCCGCCTCGAGCCGCAGCACGTTGGTCTTGCCCGGAATGGCATCGAGCTTGCCGCCGAGCCGCGGCACCCAGAAGGAATGAATCACATCTTCGGATTCGAGAACGATGTCGATGGGTCGCCCGGCCGGCACGAGAATCTCATTGGCGTCGAACAGCGGCGCACCATCCACATCGGGGTAGCGCACAGCCCACCACCACTGTCGTGCCGTGACTTCGACCCGGAACGCCCCCTCTCCTGAAGCCCCAGGACGCATGGCGTCGCCGCTGCGCACGCCATGGAAAAGCAGCACCGTGATCACCGCCAGCGGCAGTGCGATGCCACCACCTAGAACGAGGAGACGGGAACCGAAGGGCGCCGGGCGTTCGGCATTTCGGACCATGGCATGCAACGCCAGGGCACAGACCAAGGCCAGTACGACGAGGCTGCCCCAGAACATCCACCACCAGACCTCGGCGATGGCTGCCGCGGCGGGACCAGCCGGCGCCAGGGTCGAAAACGGCCGATCATCGGCTGCGGCGGCCGGAATCCCTATGGCGGCGACTGCGGCAGAACGTTGCAGAAACATGGAGCCTCATAGCGGCGACTGGCACGCAGCCGAGCGTCGACTGTATGGTGCAATGACGCTCGAGGATTGCAAGTAAGGGGGGCCGCAGCCCATGACTCAGCAAGACCCGGAGCAGTCACCCGACCCGCAGCTGGAGGGCGCCGTGAGCCGCATGGCGGTGGCGGGCCACCCACTGCACCCGATGACGGTGACCTTTCCCATCGCCTTCCTGATGGCCGCCCTGCCCAGCGATCTCGCCTTCGTGCTGCTTGGGGATCCGTTCTGGGCGCGGATGTCGCTGTGGCTGCTCGGAGCGGGGACGTTCATGGGAGTCGTGGCCGGAACCGTCGGCACCATCGAGTTGCTTTGGGTCGGTGGCATCCGCCGGCGAGTCACGAGCTGGAGCCATTTCGTGATGGCGGTGATGCTGCTCGCAGTCGGCTTTGCGAACTGGATGCTGCGCCTCGATGATGCCGCTGGCGCCATCCTGCCCTGGGGGCTCTATCTCTCGGCAGTCGGTGCCGCGCTGACGGCCATCGCGGGCTGGCTCGGTGCCAAGCTGGTCTTTCATCACCAGCTCGGCATCTGGGAGGAAAACGAACTCGATCCGAACACGCCCGGGCAGCCACCACGCGCCGGCCCGGTGGGTCACCGCCGATGCTAACGACTCATCCCGGCCGCGCCAGGATGACCCACAGAACGCCGGGAACGAGCAGCACGGGAACGACGATGAGCGCCTGCAGCGCCGCCGGCCGATAGGCCTCCGGTTCGAAGCGCAGCTCGCTCAAAAGGTGGCCGCAGAGGACGTGGAAAAGTGCCATGCCCGCCACCCCCGTCAGCTTGAGCGCCAGCCAGCTTCCTTCGATGTCCACGAGGGCAACCAGGGCCGAACCGGTCACGATGGCGAGAATCGCCGCAGGCGAAATCAGCGCCGCATAGGCAAAGCGGCTCATGGCGCGCATCCGGAAGTAGGCCGCACGCTCCGGTACGTCAGGCTGCAGGGCGAGGAGCACCGGCAGCGCAAACAACCCGCCAGCCCAGAGCGCCAGCGTCACGATGTGAGCGCCTTTCAGCCAGGCGGTCACGACATCCATGGCCTACCCCCGCAAGCGAGGACCCGATCGCTTCAGGGTTTCACGAACCGCAGGGTCATCCGGTCGGATTCGCCGATGGCCGCATACCGCTCGCGACACTCCGCCATCTCCACATCGTCCACGATCTCAGCGCAGGCACGGAAGCTCGGTGGCAGCGTCCAGACACCGAACTCGTGATCGGCGGTGTCCCGCGGATTGGCGTTCACTTCGCTGCGATCGTCGAGCTCGAAGCCCGCCCGCTCCGCGGCTGCGATGACGAAGGACTCGGGCACGTAGCCGGTCTGCTCCTCGGGATCGAAGTCACGGTCCTGCGGCAGGCGGTGCTGAATCACTCCGAGCACGCCGCCGGAGCGAAGCACTTCGTGGATGGCGCCGAGCACGACTTCTTCCGTCCCGCGCGAGGCGAGTCCGTGGAACTGCCTCGAGAGCAGCACGAAGTCGGCACTGCCGGGTTCGCCGAGACTCGTGTACGCCGGCGGAGCGAACTGCACCACTTCCACCCGCCCGTATACGTCCGGATCGGCTTCGAGCTTGTCGAGCAGTTGTTGACCGACACGTCCCATGTAGCCCGTGTCCGGGTCCGGGGGGTAGTTGGCGACCACGAGTTGACCTTGATCACGCAGCACCGGCGCGAGGATCTCCGTGTACCAGCCGGCACCCGGCCAGATCTCGATGGCGCGATGCTCGCGTTCGAGCCCGAGGAAGGCCAGGGTGTCCTCAGGATTGCGCTGATCGTCCCGGGCCTGATGCGCCGCGAGGCGGTGCTCGCCGGCCATGGCCGCGCGAACCGCATCGCGCAGATCCGTCTCCGGCTGCACCGGCTCAGGCCGCTCCGGCACTGGCCGCGGGGTCGGCCCTTCGGGTTCCGGCGGCTCGGCAGGGCCGCAGCCAATCAGCAATACCGCAAGCAGCAACGGACTGAAAAGGCGAATCATCATGCAACGCTCTCCCATGCACAGACAGGCCCCAAGATTAACATGGGCGCCAGCGGATCGTTGCGCCCGGCCATGGGACTGGGCTCACAGCCGCGGTCGCGCAGCCATCACGACCAGCTCCATTTGGCCTCCCGCTTTTCCAGAAAGGCCGCCACGGCCTCGTCCGAGTCGTTGAAGGTCCGCAGTCGCGCCGTATAGTCGTTCTCCGTCCGGTACTGCTGCATCATCTCGTCGCCCTCGATGCGCAGGATGGACTCCTTGGCCAGCCGGATGGCGATGGGGCTCTTGGCGGCGATGCTCTGCGCGAGTTCCAGCGCGCGGGTTTCAGCGCTGCCGGCGGCAACGACCTCCTCGATACCGCCGAGGCGGTGCAGCTCAGCAGCCTCGATCATCTCCCCCAAGAACAACATGCGGCGGGCCTTGGACGGGCCAAGCAGCCGCAGGGCCTTGCTGGCACCACCGAGCAGGCCGACGTTGATTTCGGTGAGTCCGAACTTCGCCGCCTCACCGGCAATGACCAGATCGCAGACGCCGATCAGACCGAAACCGGCACCGATCGCGGAGCGTTCGACGGCGGCGATCACCGGAACGAGACACTGACGAACCGCGTACTGGGCCTGTCGCCATTCCCAGTTCGGGTCCAGCAGCGCGCGCATATCGCCCTCGTCGCGGCTGCCCGCTGCGGCGGTTTCCTTCAGGTCGATGCCACCGCAGAAGGCGCGGTCACCGGCGGCAGCCAGGACCGCGCAGCCGATATCGCGGTCCTGAGACAGCGCATCGAAGCAGGTGCGCAGCTCGCGCATCATGATCCGGTTGACCGCGTTCACCGGCGGCCGGTTCAAACGGACGATGGCTACGCCATGCCGGCGTTCGACTTCAAGCGTTTCCATGCGCCCTCCGGGCAGTGGGTGATCAGTGGGTGCAGTGCCAGCCGTGCTCGACCCCCAGCTCATGAACATCGCGCATGGTGTCGGCGCGCCAGGTGTCGCCACCGGGCAGTTCGAAGTAGAAGGGTTGGCGCTCCACGGCATCCGGTGCGATCTGATTCATGCTCTCGGCTTCGAACAGTCGGCCGTTCTGCATCACGTATCGGACGTGCTCCGAGCGGCGCAGATCCACCAGGGGGTTGCCGTCGATGATGACGAGATCCGCCAGCTTGCCGACCTCTATGGAGCCCAAGTCCGCGTCCATGCCCAGGTAGTGGGCGCCGTCGATGGTGGCACCGCGGATGGCCTCGAAGGGCGTGAAGCCGCCCTGCTCCATCATCCACATTTCCCAGTGGGCCGCCAGCCCGGCACGCTGGCCGTGGGCGCCGATCATTACCCGGACGCCGCGTTCGTTGAGCGCCTTGGCATACTCCGCCACATAGAAGTGGTTGTAGTGTGTATCGGGTGCCGTCCGGCGTCGGATGGCACGCGGATACAGCACGCTGCGGGGCGTGAAGCGCAACAGGTGCTCGTTGTTCCAGACCTCCGTCCGGTCGTACCAGTATTCCTCGCCCCACAGGCCGCCGTAGGCAACGCTGAAGGTGGGGGAATAACCCACGTCGGTCTGTCCCCAGAACTGCAGCACATCGTCGTAGAGACGCTGAACGGAGACCGAGTGCTCGAGGCCCGTGTGGCCATCGGCAACGTGGGTGAGATTCTGCTCGAAGCGCATGCCGCCCTCGGGCAGCACCATCATGCCCAGCCTGCGCGCGGCTTCAAGAATCTGTTGGCGCTGATCGCGGCGCAGATAGTTGTAGCTCTTCACGGAGATCGCGCCGGCCTCCTGCATCCGGCGGACGTGAAACTCCGCATCCTCATAGCTGTCGATCTTTGCGGTGGCTCCGGGACTCAGAGCGGCGTAGAGGATGCGGCCGGTGGAAAATATTCGGGGTGCGACGGTGGCGCCCGTACGCTGCATTTCCGCCACCGAAAAGATCGCCTCCGTGTCATTGGACGGATCGTGGATGGTGGTCACGCCGAAGGCCAGATTGGCGTACTGCATCCAGTTCTGCTTCGGCTGCAGTTGCTCGCGACTCATGGCGCCATGGGCGTGTACGTCGATCAGTCCAGGGATCACGGTGTGGCCACTGACGTCGACGACCCGGGCCCCGTCAGGCACCGCCACTTCGTCGCGACTGCCCACGGCCTCGATGCGGTTGTCGCGGATGAGCACCACGCCGTCCTCGATGATCTCGGCGTCGGCATAGGCATCACGCATGGTGGCGATGCGGCCACCGACCAGGGCCATCCGACCCGTGGGGCGATCCGCCGCCACGCTGAAGGTGAGATCGCGCCCTTCCGTCAGCGGTTCGGGCAACTCCTCCGGCGCACCATCGAGGAAGCCGAAGGCATCGCTCAATTTGCGCTCGTAGAGACGGGCGGCGTGGGCGTAGCGCAGGGCGTCGCTTGCGGCCGACCAGTGCAGGCCACGGCCGGAACGAGCCGAGATCTGACGGACCGGAAAGGCCTTGGAGTCACCGCTCAGCTCCAGTGACTTGCCAGCACTGACAAAAGGCGTGACCCAGGCGTTGTGATGCTCGACGAAGGCCAGCCAGCGACCGTTGGGCGATACGCTGTATTCGGTGACCCAGTCGCCGCTGTAGTGCTGCCGCTCATCGTGACCATCCAGGTTCACGCTGACCAGCTTCAGTTTCCTGCCGTCCCGCTCGCTGAACAGCAGGCGGCTGCCGTCGGCATTGAACTGGGGCGAACGACCGCGATCGAGGACCCGCACCGGGGCCGCGCTGGCGTCCGCCGGTACCCGATAGAGGCCTGGCTTTTCCGAGTAGAGCGGTGAGATCAGGTAGCCGCCGGTGATCTTGCGGAAGGCCACCTTCGTGCCGTCGTTGGCGAACACCGGCTCCACGTAGTGCCCGGGTTCGCGGGTGAGCACCCGGGCCCTCCCCCGCGAGCCACGCTCGACGGGAGCGATGCGAACGCTGCCCAGATCTGACTCGCTCCAGGTGGTGTAGACCACGGATCGGCCATCCGGAGCGAAACGGGGATGAAACTCGAAATGATCAGTCTGGCTGGTCAGCCGGCGCCTTTCGTCGCGGCCGAGGTCATGGATCCAGATGTAGCCCAGGGCCTGGGACAGGGCCAGGCGGCCGTCCGGACTGTACTGGGTCCAGCGCTGCATGCGCACCGGCACCTCGTCCGGCGCCACGTCCACGGCCACCCGCTGGGCCGGGTGGATGGTCTTCTCGGCCTGCAGCCGGACGGGAATGGGCGTGATGTCGCCATCGAGATCCACCCGCTGAAATCCGCCACGGGCCCAGTACACCAGTCCGTCATTGTCCGGCAGCCAGGCGAAGCGGGGATAGTTGCCGGTATCACCGCTGGTTTCCTGCTTGTCGCGATCGAGCCGGTCGTCGAGGACCGTCTCGCGACCACTGCTCAGATCACGCACCACCAGCTGGCTGTCCAGCGTGCGGGCTTCGCGACGCACATAGGCCAGCTTGCGTCCATCCGGGGAGGGTATGGGGCGAATCGCGCCACCCGGCCCTGCTACCAGGGTCACGGTGTCGCCGGTCGTGAGATCGAGGCGCCTGATCGCAAACACGCCCTCGGTGGCATCCTTGTTGTACTGCCAGACCTCGCCCGGGGTCACGTCCTGACTGTAGTAGAGGTAACGCCCATCGGGCGAGAAGCTCGGTTCGGCAATGTTCTTCTGGGAATCATCGCCGTGCAGGCGGGCCACCGCCTCGGTACCACCCCCACCGCTGCGATGGTAGAGCCAGATGCTGCCGGCCGGGATGCTGCGTCGCGAGTGGTAGCCTTTGCGGGCGGCAATGAACTCACCGTCCGGCGAGAACGCCGGGTTGTGCAGCAGGTTCTCCCGCTCCGAAGTCACCGCTATCGGATCGGAACCATCGGCATTCATCAGCCAGATGTTCTCGGCGCCGTCACGGTCGCTGACGAAAGCAATCTGGCGGCCATCGGGGCTGAATGTGGGCTGGAAGTGCCAGGCGGCATCCGCCGTGAGCGCGCGCGCATCGCCTCCTTCCACCGCAACGGTGTAGATGTCGCCGAGGCTGTGGAACACCAGCGTCCGGCCGTCCGGACTGACGTCCACGTCGGCCCAGGTGAACGTGGTGGTATCGATGTCGATGCTGTGCCAGTCACCCGGCGCCTCGGTGACCGACCAGCCGTTGCCTTCAGCGCTACGGTCCTGGTCGCCTTCAGCCTCCGCCCAGGCCATTTGCGCCAGGAGCACGAGGATTGCTGCCTGAATGATCGCCTTCATGTCGCTCCCCCGGCAGTTCCGGCCAGCGACCCGCCCTCGGCGCTCGCCGTGACTGCGTGTTAACTTCTCGATGCCGTCAACCATACCCTCGCGCCACACAGGAACCCAGCCCATGCCCGGCCGCTACACGCTCCTCACCCTCGCCGCCATCGGACTGCTGCTCATCGCCGGCATCGCCTGGCAGGCGGGATTGCTCGGCGGTCCAAGCGGCGGCGCACAAAGCGAACCGGGTCCCGTTGGGACGGCACCCGCCAGCCGGAGCGGACCGGCCGACGCCAGTGGGCCGCACCATCACGCCGTCATCCTCATGTATCACCGCTTCGGCGAAGACCGCTATCCGGCCACCAACATCCGGGTGGAACAGTTCGAGGAGCATCTGGCCTATCTTAAGGACAACGGCTTCACCGTGCTGCCGCTCCCCGAAGTGATTGACCGCTTCGAAAGCGGCGAGCCGCTGCCGCCGCGCACTGTGGTCATCACGGTGGATGACGCCTACAGCTCGGCGCTGACCGTCGCCCGGCCCATGCTGGCCGCCGCCGACATGCCCTGGACGCTGTTCGTCACCACCGATCAGCCGGACCGGCAGCTCGGCGATTTCATGAGCTGGGATGACATTCGCGAACTCGACGCCGACCCGATGGTGACCATCGGTCACCACTCCGGCGCCCATCACCACATGCCGGATCATGACGCCGCCACCAATCGCCACGACATCGAGCGCGCCAACGTACGTTTCGAGGCCGAACTCGGCTACGTCCCGGACCTGATCGCCTACCCCTTCGGTGAGTACAGCGATGCCGTGCTGGCGGTGATCCGGGAGTTCGACTTCCGCGCCGGTTTCGGCCAGCACTCCGGCGTGGCCCATCCACAGGAGGCCCGGCTGGAGCTGCCGCGCTTCGCCATGAACGAGAACTGGGGCCGCATGGATCGCTTCGAGGAGCGCGTGGACACCAAGCCCCTGCCGGTCAGCGACATCCGCCCCAGCGACAGCCTGGTGGTCGACAACAATCCACCCGAGCTCAGTTTCGCCCTCACCGACAGCGCGGTCCAGGCGAGCCAGGTCGGCTGTTTTCCTTCCGGCGGTGTCGATGCCGTGATCGAGCGCGACGGGCGCCGCGTCACCGTCATCCCGCAGAGTCCGTTTCGACCGGGACGGGCGCGGATCAACTGTACTGCGCCCTACGGCGATGGCAGTTTCCGCTGGTTCGGCCGGCAGTTCGTGGTCCGCGAGCCGGGCCCGGATGGCCATGTGCCCCACCCCGACCCCGGCGCCGGGGTACCCGCCACGCCCTGAACGCCACTGCCGGCCAACGGTTGGCGAAATTCGCCAATCGTTGGCCGAAGCCACGATCCAAACCCAATCGAACGCGGGGAATCCGAACCCAACTCACTGATTTCATTGACTTGATGGCGATGGCACGGCGTTCGCAACAGGGATTCTGAACGGAAACCGAACAGGTTTCGGACCGGACACCGGGAGGAATCCACAATGACGACCATCACCCCAAGCCTCAGCGCCAGCATCAGGGCCAAGCTCTGCGCCGACGACAGCCACCCCATCGACGCCAGCAGCCGGCGCCACCATCTCATCGCTGCGCTGTGCCTGGCCGCGTTCTGCATCATTGCCAGCATCACTGGACACGCTGCCAGCGAGGTGGAACGGGAGCACATCCTCGATGCCGGGGACATCACCATCCTCGACATCCGGGCTGCGGTGGGCGACGTTCGCATCCGTGACAGCGGCGGCGACACCATTCGCGTCCGGCTCGCCATCACGGGCAGCCGCAGCGGCCTGCTGCGTCGGCGGGCCGACGTCAGCGACATGGACCTTGCCGTGGACCGCCACGGCTCGCGCATGGAACTCGCTTTCCTCGAGGACAACGCCGCCGCCGACTGGGTGATCGATCTGCCCCGCAGCTTCGACATTGATCTGAAGCTCGGCGTCGGCGAACTGAAGATGGACGTCGCCGGCGGGGATCTGGACCTCAGTGTCGGCGTCGGCGAGGTGAATCTCACGCTGCCGAAGACGGCCATCAGGCAGATCTCAGCCACCACGGGCGTCGGTGATGCCCGTATCCGCGGTGGCGACAACTCGGAAAGCAAACGCACCCTGGTGAGCGGGCAGGCGAAGAGCGAAGGTCCGGGGGATGCGCGGGTGGAAGTGAAGGTCGGTGTGGGCGCGATCGACATCCGGCTGCGTTGAGCCTGGAACCCGATGCAGGAACCCGATGCGGAACCCGATGAAGGTTTTCGAGGCAGGCACTCTGACGGCACACTTCAGCCCCGGTACAACTCCGGCCGCTACAATGCCAGCAATCGCTGGAACAGGATCAGAGGCAACGGGACTTGCGGATCAAACGCCTGCTGTCGGCTGCGGCCGGAGTCATCCTGCTGGGGATCGTGGGGCTGCCCACGGCATTGTGGATCGGGTTTCCTGTGCTCGCACCCGTGCTGGCCGCCCCGCTGCTCCATGCCCGCGGCATCGAGCTGATCCGGCTCGAAACCACGCGCCCCGGCCTGCACGGCATCACCATGCCCACCCTGGAACTGGCCCAGGCCGCCAACGGGGTGAACCTTCGCGGTGACGACATCCATATCACTTGGCACATCACCTGGGAGCGACCGCTGAGCGGGCTCAGGAACGGATTCACCAGCGTCATCATCGACCGCCTGGCCATTGCCATCGACCCACCGGCAGCCGCGCCGGGCACCCAGCCCGCTCTCCCATCCGGGATGGTCATGCCCGCAGCACTGCTGGCGGGTCTGCCCACGCGCAGCCTGGAAATCGCAACCCTCACGGCCAGCGCACGGATCGCCGAGCAGCCTTTCGAGGGCGAAGGCCGGCTGCGCGCCAGTCCCACAGACGCGTTTTTTTCAGGCGTCATCCAAGCCGATGCCCTGCCCGCCTCGGTGGCGATTCGCGCGCAGGTGCACCCCGGCAACGTCGTCAGCGTGCGGGTGGATACCGCTGCGGCAGGCGGGGCCTTCCTGACCATGGATGGCACCCTGAGCCCGACGACTAACGGCCCTGCTTTCGCTGGAACGGCGCAGCTCGATCTCGACCGCATCCAGAGCTGGCTCGCGGCTCCCGATCCCTGGCCCACCGGAATGCTCGATCTGCATCTGGACATCACCCCGGATCCGACCCCAACCCTGACCCTGCAGCCGACATCCAAGGGCAGGCTGCAGTTCCGGCACGGGGACATGGACGCGAAAGTCGCCCTCGCCCTGACAGAACCATTGGGGCTCACCTTCGGGGATGGCGCCTTCGCCTTCACCACCGGCACGCTGCCGCTGCGGATCGAGGCCCGGCGCGACACATTGACCATGGGAGGCGGCTTCGAACTCGCCGGCATCGACTTCGACACCGACCGTGGCGCCGTGGCCAGCCTGTCGGGAACCGGCAGGGTCTCCTGGCCACAGGGGAGCGGCGCCTTCGATCTCGATCTGCCGCTGCAGGCCATGACCGCCCCCTTGCAGCTGCAGGTCGGGACCGGTGCCGAACTCGTGTTGCAGCCGCTCGCGTACCGCGATGCGACCCTGGCCCGCGTAAAGGTCCGGAACCAGGCGCCCGTCGAGGTGAGCGCCGAGGGCCTGCTCGAAGTCGCCGAGCTGTCCATGGTCGTGGACGATCCCGCCCGGATGGAACTGACCGCAAGCCTGCGCATCGGGCCTGCAGGTGACGTCACGGCCCACCTTGACGAGGCATCGCTGCCTCTGTCCGCCAATGACCTGCTGGCGATGGTGCTGCCGGCTACGGTGGCGCCCCGTTCCGGCAGGCTCCATGCGCAAGGCCGCGTCCACCGCTCCGCCACGGGCGTCATGGACGCCGACCTGAAGACCCGTTGGCAGAACGCCGGCATCGACTTGACCAGCGCGCGGATCCGTGGGGGCAGTGGTGCCGCCAGCTTCACTTATGCCGACGCCGTGCTGCATGTCCAAAGCGCCACGGCCGGGATCGAAAGCTTCGAGTGGATCAGCGCCGACGGACCCCAGGCAACCATCCTGCTGCAGGACCTGCAGGGCGCAGGCAGCGGAACGCTCGCCGTCGGCATCGGCGCCGGATTCGGATCCGGCCTCGACCTCGGCGCCGTCGACATGAGCGCAGGATTCACCTCCCGGCGCATGGCCCGAGGCGAACTCACCGCACAGGGGCTCGGTCTGGACGCAAGGCTCAGCGGCGATGTCAGGCGGCCGCACATCGAGGGACGGCTGCGGCTGACCTCGGCCGCCCTCGGCGTGCCGCTGCAGGATGGGGTCTGCGGCTTCGACACCCCGGACCTCGAAGTCTGGCAGCTCACCGACTGCAGCGCCGCCGTCCTGGGCGGCGAGGTTCACCTGCCACGGGGAGACTTCGATCTCGCCACGGGGTCGGGCTATCTGCCGCTGGCCGTGACCGGGTTGCAGCTCAGCGCCGTCCTCGGCCTGATGCAGGATCCGGCACTGGACGGCACCGGCATTCTCGACGGCAGCCTGCCGCTGCGGCTGACGGCCATGCAGCCAGCGCTGGAACAGGGCTGGCTCGCAGCCAGACCTCCCGGGGGCGTCCTGTCCTACGTCGCCGCGGCCAACGTGCTCGCCAGCATCGAACAGCCCGCCCTGCGCCTGACCATGCGGGCGATACGCGACCTGCGCTATCAGCGCCTGGAGACCCGGGTCGACTACAAGGATGACGGCACCCTGGCCCTGGCGGTGAATCTGCTCGGCTCCAACCCGGAGATCGAAGGGGGCCGGCCCATTCAGCTCAACCTCAACGTCACCCAGAATCTGCTTCAGCTGCTGCAAAGCCTGCGCTTGTCGGGCAACATCGAGCAGCAACTGCAGCGGCGCCTGCAGCGCGTTCAGCCATGATTCACGGCGCAAGGCCGACAGTGCAGGTACGTTGCCAAAGGATGATCATCATGCATGCAACCCCGACTCAACTACTGCGCCCAGCCGTCCTGCTCGCCGCCTCGCTGCTCGTGGCTGCGTGCACGCCCACGGTCCGGGTGGCCGCGGATGATCCCATCACCATCAACCTGAACGTCAACATCCAGCACGACATTCGAGTCCGGGTCGAGCGTGAACTCGACGATCTGTTCAGCGAAAGCGGAGTGTTCTGACATGCGCATGCAAGCCCTGCTCGCCCTGCTGCTGCTGTGCGTGGTCGCCCTGCCGGCCTGGGCCATGTCCCTGGATCGGGCCAAGAACGATGGCCTGGTGGGCGAACAGGCCAGTGGCTACCTGGGCATCGTCTCACCGCCGGGCAGCCGCGAAGTCCGCGACCTCGTGGAGAACGTCAACCTGCGCCGCAGGGACGAGTACGAACGCATCGCCGCCCGCAACGGTATCGCTCTGCTGCAGGTGGAACAGCTCGCCGGCAAGCGCGCCATCGAGCGCAGCCCGAAGGGCCACTTCGTCCGCCTTCCGAACGGGAGTTGGCAGCAGCTGTAACGATCCCCCGACGGTTGGCGCTGACGCGGACATCATGCGATTCGATGCACGTGGCAAGCCCTTCTGTGGGAAGGCCCTAATCGCACAGCGATTGGGCCGATCTCGAGGCGATCGCCCGAAGCTGAAGGCGCTGCCTTCGCTGGACGCCGTCCGGATCGGCGCATTTCGCTACGCGAAATAGCGCTCTCCCACAGTTGGCGCGCTGCCACGTTGTGGGAAGGCCCTAATCGCACAGCGATTGGGCCGATCTCGAGGCGATCGCCCGAAGCTGAAGGCGCTGCCTTCGCTGGACGCCGTCCGGATCGGCGCATTTCGCTACGCGAAATAGCGCTCTCCCACAGTTGGCGCGCTGCCACGTTGTGGGAAGGCCCTAATCGCACAGCGATTGGGCCGATCTCGAGGCGATCGGCCGAAGCTGAAGGCGCTGCC
The DNA here is from genome assembly GCA_020832055.1 of Gammaproteobacteria bacterium. Taxonomy (GTDB): domain Bacteria; phylum Pseudomonadota; class Gammaproteobacteria; order Pseudomonadales; family Azotimanducaceae; genus SLTB01. The sequence goes on along the minus strand of JAFIFL010000086.1, from coordinate 329 downwards.
TTCGCTGGACGCCGTCCGGATCGGCGCATTTCGCTACGCGAAATAGCGCTCTCCCACAGTTGGCGCGCTGCCACGTTGTGGGAAGGCCCTAATCGCACAGCGATTGGGCCGATCTCGAGGCGATCGGCCGAAGCTGAAGGCGCTGCCTTCGCTGGACGCCGTCCGGATCGGCGCATTTCGCTACGCGAAATAGCGCTCTCCCACAGTTGGCGCGCTGCCACGTTGTGGGAAGGCCCTAATCGCACAGCGATTGGGCCGATCTCGAGGCGATCGCCCGAAGCTGAAGGCGCTGCCTTCGCTGGACGCCGTCCGGATCGGCGCATTTCGCT
>JAFIFL010000085.1 GCA_020832055.1 Gammaproteobacteria bacterium | reverse complement strand
TCGGTCGGCACCCTGACCCAGCCTTCCATCAGCACCCGGGCGCTGCGGGACATGCGCACTCGTGTCACCGCCCAGTCGTTGTCGATGAGCCTGGCTTCGGCGCCGACACCGAGGGTGCCGGAGGGATGGCCGAACACCACCGAGTCGCGCTCGTCGCCGCCGGCGGCCAGGTTCACCAGGGTGCCGGGAATGACGGCGGCGGTAGCGATGGCCACCGCCGCCGTGCCCATCATGGCGTGATGCAGTTTGCCCATGGACAGGGCGCGCACGCAGAGGTCGATCTCCTCCGCGGCGATGACCTTGCCGCTGGAGGCGGTGTAGCCGACGGGCGGGGCGACGAAGGCTACCTTGGGGGTGTGCTGCCGCGTCGCAGCCTCGGCGATGTCCTTGATCAGGCCCATGGCGACCGCACCGTAGGCTCGGATGGTTTCGAAGCGCTTCAGCGCTTCCGGGTCCGAGTTGATGTCGTCCTGCAGCTCCGTGCCGGTGTAGCCGATGTCCGCGGCATTGACGAAGATCGTCGGAATGCCCGAGTTGATCATGGTCGCCTTCAGCACGCCGATGCCGGGGACGTCGAGGTCATCGACGAGGTTGCCGCTGGGGAACAGGGCGCCTTCTCCGTCGGCGGGGTTCATGAAGTCCACCGGCACTTCGGCGGCGGGGAAGGTGACGCCGTCGAGTTCGAAGTCGCCAGTCTCCTGTACCTCGCCGTTGGTGATGGGCACCTGATTGACGATGGTCTTGCCGATGTTCGCCTGCCAGATGCGCACTTCGCAGGTGCCGTTCTCGGGTACCTTGGCGGGATCGATGAGGCCATTGCTGATGGCGAAGGGCCCCACTGCGGCTGACAGGTTACCGCAGTTGCCCGACCAGTCCACGAAGGCCGAGTCGATGGACACCTGACCGAACAGGTAATCCACGTCATGGCCGGGCTGGCTGGACTTCGACAGGATGACGGTCTTCGACGTGCTCGACGTCGCCCCGCCCATGCCGTCGGTGTGCTTGCCGTAGGGATCGGGGCTGCCGATCACCCGCAGCAGCAACGCGTCCCGGGCCGCACCCGGCTTTTGGGCCGCTTCCGGCAGGTCATCGAGTTTGAAGAACACGCCCTTGGAGGTGCCGCCACGCATGTAGGTGGCGGGAATCCGGATCTGAGGTTGCTGTGGCTTGTGCTGTGACTTGTGCTGTGACATGGGGATGCGTCTCCGGCCTCAGGCCACGGCTTCGGATTCGAGGAAGTCCTGGGCGAAGCGCTGCAGTACGCCGCCGGCCTCGTAAATGGTGACCTCTTCGGCCGTGTCGAGACGGCAGGTGACGGGGACCTCCACCTGTTCGCCATTGCGCCGGGTGATGACCAGGGTCAGTTCAGCGCCGGGCTTCAGGTCGCCGAGGACGGTATAGGTCTCGGTGCCGTCGAGGCCGTAGGTATGGCGGGTATCGCCCGGCTTGAACTCGATGGGCAGCACGCCCATGCCGATCAGGTTGGTCCGGTGAATGCGCTCGAAGCCCTCGGCGACGATGGCTTCGACGCCGGCCAGACGGACGCCCTTGGCCGCCCAGTCCCGGGAGGAACCCTGGCCGTAGTCGGCACCGGCGACGATGATCAGGGGCTGGCCCCGCTCCATGTAGGTCTCGATGGCCTCCCACATGCGCGTCACTTCCCCTTCCGGCTCGATGCGGGCCAGGGAACCCTGCTTGACCTTGCCGTCCACCACCGCCATCTCGTTGAACAGCTTGGGGTTGGCGAAGGTGGCCCGCAGCGCGGTGAGGTGGTCGCCGCGATGGGTGGCGTAGGAATTGAAGTCCTCCTCCGGCAGGCCCATCTTGGCCAGATACTCGCCGGCAGCGCTGTCGCGCATGATGGCGTTGGACGGCGACAGGTGATCGGTGGTGATGTTGTCGGGCAGCACCGCCAGCGGACGCATGTCTTTCATGGTCCGCGGCTTGGCCAGCGCGCCTTCCCAGTAGGGAGGGCGACGGATGTAGGTGCTCATCTCCCGCCAGGCATACAGCGGCGTGACGTTGCTGGTGGTGTCCGTCACCTTGATGAACATCGGGTCGTAGACGTCGCGGAACTGCTGCGGTTTGACGCTGGCCTTGACGATGGCATCGATCTCCTCGTCCTCGGGCCAGATGTCCTTGAGGGTGATGGGCTTGCCGTCGGCGTCGTGGCCCAGCGCATCCTTCTCGATGTCGAAGCGGATCGTCCCGGCAATGGCGTAGGCCACCACCAGGGGCGGCGAGGCCAGGAAGGCCTGCTTGGCATAGGGGTGAATGCGGCCGTCGAAGTTGCGGTTGCCGGACAGCACCGCCGTGGCGTAGAGGTCGCGGTCGATGATTTCCTGCTGGATTTTCGGGTCCAGGGCGCCGGACATGCCGTTGCAGGTGGTGCAGGCGAAGGCCACCACGCCGAAGCCGAGCTGCTCGAGTTCAGGCAGCAGTGCGGCCTCTTCCAGGTAGGTCTTCACGGTCTTGGAGCCCGGTGCCAGGGAACTTTTCACCCAGGGCTTGCGGGTCAGGCCGAGCCGGTTGGCGTTGCGGGCGATGAGGCCGGCGGCCACCATGTTGCGCGGGTTGGAGGTATTGGTGCAGCTGGTGATGGCGGCGATGATCACCGCGCCGTCGGGCATTTCGCCGGGCGTCTCTTCCCAGGGGCCGGCGATGCCGCGGCTGGTCAGTTCCGAGGCCAGCAGCTTGGCGTGGGGCTTCGACGGGCCGGCAAGGGTGCGCTCGACCTTGGAGAGATCGAAGGTCAGGACGCGCTCGTACTCGGCGGTCTTCAGGTCATCAGCCCACAGGCCGGTGTGTCTGGCGAACTTCTCCACCAGCGCCACCTGCTCGTCTTCGCGTCCGGTGAGACGCAGGTAGTCGATAGTCTGGCCGTCGATGAAGAACATGGCGGCGGTGGCGCCGTACTCCGGCGTCATGTTGGAGATGGTGGCGCGATCGCCCACGGTGAGGCTGTCCGCGCCCTCGCCGTAGAATTCCAGATAGGCGCCGACCACCTTCTCGTCGCGCAGGAACTCGGTGATGGCCAGCACCATGTCGGTACTGGTGATGCCGGGCTTCAGGCGGCCCGTGAGCTCCACACCAACAATGTCGGGAAGGCGCATCATGGAGGCGCGTCCGAGCATCACGGACTCGGCTTCGAGGCCGCCGACGCCCACGGAAATGACGCCGATGGCATCGACCATGGGGGTGTGGCTGTCGGTACCGACGCAGGTGTCGGGGTAGGCGACGCCGTTTTGCACCTGCACCACCGGTGACATCTTCTCCAGATTGATCTGGTGCATGATGCCGTTGCCGGGCGGGATCACATCCACATTGTGGAACGCGTCCTTGCACCAGTTGATGAAGTGGAAACGATCCGCGTTGCGTCGTTCTTCTACCGCGCGGTTCTTCTCGAAGGCATCGGCCTCGAAACCGGCGTGCTCCACGGCCAGGGAGTGGTCGACGATGAGCTGGGTCGGTACCACCGGATTGACCTTGGCCGGGTCGCCACCCATGGCGGCGATGGCATCGCGCAGACCGGCTAAGTCCACCAGTGCGGTCTGGCCGAGAATGTCGTGGCAGACCACCCGTGCGGGATACCAGGGGAAGTCCAGGTCGCGTTTGCGCTCGATGAGCTGCGAAAGCGCCGCATTCAGCAGCTCGGGATCGCAGCGGCGGACCAGTTGCTCGGCTAAGATGCGCGAGGTGTAGGGCAGCTTAGCGTAGGCGCCTGGCTCGATGGCATCCACGGCAGCACGGGTGTCGAAGTACTCGAGGTCGGTGCCGGGCAGGGCTTTTCTGAATGCGGTATTCATGGTGTCAGACGTCCGTCGGTTTGAGGTCATCCGGGGTGGGCATCATAGCGCTCCCCGGATGGCCGGGCATGTTCAGGCGCGGGCTTCGATGGGCTGCCACTCGCTCTTTTCCGGACCAATGTAGTCCGCACTCGGGCGAATGATGCGATTGTTCTCCCGCTGTTCGAAAACGTGTGCACACCACCCGGTCACCCTGGAGCAGACGAAGATCGGTGTGAACAGCTTGGTGGGAATGCCCATGAAGTGGTACGCGCTGGCGTGGAAGAAGTCGGCGTTGCAGAACAGTTTTTTCTCGCGCCACATGACTTCTTCGACCTTGGCCGACACCGGATAGAGCACGGTGTCGCCGACGTCGTCTGCCAGCTTCTTCGACCACTGCTTGATGATGGCGTTGCGCGGGTCGGACTCGCGATAGATGGCGTGCCCGAAGCCCATGATCTTCTCTTTGCGCTCCAGCATGCCGAGGATCTCGCGCTCGGCCTCCTCCGGAGAGGACCACTGCTCGATCATATCCATGGCCGCCTCGTTGGCGCCGCCGTGCAGGGGACCGCGCAGGGAGCCAATGGCGCCGGTGACGCAGGAATGAATGTCGGACAAGGTGGAAGCGCAGACCCGACCGGTGAACGTGGAGGCGTTGAACTCGTGCTCCGCATAGAGGATCAGCGACACGTTCATGACGTCGGCGTGGAGTTTGCTCGGTGCTTCGCCACGCAGCATGTGCAGGAAGTGCCCGCCCACGGAGTCGTCATCGGTTTCGGTGTCGATGCGCACGCCGTCGTGGGAGAAGCGGTACCAGTAGCAGATGATGGACGGGAGGATGGCCAGCAGGCGATCGGCGGCGTCTCCCTGTTCCGCGAAGCTGGCCTCGGTTTCGAGGTTGCCGAGCATGGAGGTGCCGGTACGCATCACGTCCATGGGGTGGGCCGCGGCGGGAATCTGTTCGAGCACGGTCTTCAAGGGCTGGGGCAATCCGCGCAGGCTCTTGAGCTTGGCAATGTAGCCATCGAGCTCGGCCGCGTTGGGCAGCTTGCCTTTGAGCAGCAGGTAGGCGACTTCCTCGAAGCGTGCCTTCTCGGCCAGTTCGCTCATGTCGTAGCCGCGATAGGTGAGACCTGATCCGGTCTTGCCTACCGTGCACAGAGCGGTGGTTCCGGCACTCTGGCCGCGCAGTCCCGCGCCGCCAAGCTTCTTCTCTACCATTGTTGCCTCCTTGGAATGACGTATGTCGTCTCTTTGAATGTCTGCGGGTTCATCCGGCCCCGCGCGACGCATCGGTGGGAGCGGACTCCGTTTCCGAATACTCGCGCCGCGCGTAGCTGCATCGATCCCTTCAGGCGTCTGAACCCTTTTCGTCGAAAAGCGTGTCGAGCTTCGCTTCGAAGCTGTGATAGTCGAGGAAGTCGTAGAGCTCATCGCGGGTCTGCATGAGGTCCACCACGTCCTTCTGGTGGCCGTTGTCATGGATGCTCTGGTAGACCTTCAGCGCTGCTGCATTCATGGCCCGGAACGCTGACAGCGGATACAGCACCATGCGGCAGCCGACCTTGCCGAGTTCCGCTTGCGTGAACAGCGGGGTGGCGCCGAACTCGGTGATGTTGGCCAGGATCGGTGCGTCGACGCGGGTGCAGAAGGCCCGGTAGTCGTCGAGGGTGTGCACCGCCTCAGCGAAGATGGCGTCGGCTCCCGCCTCGATGCAGGCGTTGGCGCGATCGATGGCTTTGTCGAGCCCTTCGTTCTGGAAGGCGTCGGTACGGGCGATGAGGTAGAAGTCCGGGTCGATGCGGGCATCGGCGGCGGCCTTCACCCGATCCACCATTTCCTCCTGGGAGACGATGGCCTTGTTGGGCCGGTGACCGCAGCGCTTCTGTGCCACCTGATCTTCGAGGTGTACGGCGGCGACGCCGGCACGTTGCATCTCCTTGACCGTCCTGCTGATGTTGAACGCGCCACCCCAGCCGGTGTCGATGTCCACCAGCAGCGGCAGATCGGTGGCGCCGCAGATGCGGTGGGCGTCGGTGACCACGTCGTTCATGCTGGTGATGCCAAGGTCGGGCAGTCCGAAGGAGGCATTGGCTACGCCACCGCCGGACAGGTAGATCGCCGAGTGGCCGACCCGCTCGGCCATCAGGGCCGTGTAGGCGTTGATGGTGCCGACGATGGCCAGCGGCCGGTGGGTTTCGAGCGCGGCGCGAAAGCGGGCGCCGGGAGTGGTTGCGGTCATGGCGGATCTCCTCGAATGAATCCGGTCAGGCCGAGCCTTCGGCTCGGGCCTGCTCTTTGAGCTCTTGCTGTGATGACAGCGTGGCGGCGTAGCGCTCGGCCACGTTGTCCCGCGATGCCCTGACGTGGCGCCGCATGAGTCCTTCCGCCAGTTCTCCGTCACCCGCGGCAATGGCATCGACGATGCGATTGTGCTCGGCAAAGGCCGTCTGCGGTCGGGTGCCGCTGGCGCTGAACTGGGTGCGGTACAGCCGCACCAGATAGTACAGATCGTCGCAGAGCAGGGTGATCAGCATGCGATTGTGGCTGCCCTTGACGATGCGGTAGTGGAAATCCAGATCGCCCTCGCTCTGATAGTAGGCCTCGCCCCGGCGCAGATCGTCCTGGCCCTGGTGCATGGCCAGGACCGCCCGCAGGCCTTTGATCTCGCCAGCCGTCATGTGCTCGGCGGCAAGCCGGGCGGCGGTGCTTTCGAGTGCCTCCCGGACGTCGAACAGCTCCAGCAGTTCCGGCATGGACAGCTTCACCACTCGCGCGCCCACATGGGGTACCCGCTCGATCAGCCGGTGGGCCTCCAGGCGACGCATGGCCTCGCGCAGCGGGCCGCGCGAGATGCCGTACGCCTGGGACAGCCCCGGTTCGGTGATCTTGCTGCCCGGAGCCAGCTCGCCGCGGACGATGGCGCTCTGCAGCTCCTGGAATACCCGCTCCGCCAGGGTGCGGATTTCGGGTGCGCTGGATGCGGCGGTGACTGCATTCATGAAGATTGTCGACAATCTCGAGGCGGGCGCACTATAGACAGGGGGTGGGTGGGGGTCAACCCGAGCTCGTCTCCTGTCTGCAGCGATCGTTCGAGCATGTTGTGTCCTGTGCGCGATGGATTAAACTAACTCCTATGAACCAAGCAAGGCCCCACGCATGGACATCTTCAATATCCACGAGGCCAAGACTCATCTCTCCAAGCTCGTCGAGCGGGCCGCCCGCGGTGAACCTTTCATCATTGCCAAGGCCGGACGTCCGGTAGCGAAGGTGGTTGCGGTCGATGCGCCTTCGACATCGGCCCAACTTCGCGTGGGATTCCTGACCGGCGAGATCGCAGTGCCCGACGACTTCGATCAGATGGGCAGCGCGGAGATCGAGCGGATGTTCGGTGTCGCCGATGATGCTGCTACTTGATACCCATCTCCTGCTCTGGGCTGCGGGCCAGCCTGACCGATTGTCTACCGACGCGAGGAGTCTGATCATGGCGGAGGAGCATGAGCTGCTGTTCAGCGCCGCAAGCATCTGGGAGATCGCCATCAAGCGTGGCCTGGGTCGGAGTGACTTTCGCGTGGACCCTGCGCTGCTGCGCCGGGGCCTGCTGGAGAATGGCTATGATGAGCTGCCCATCAACGGCAGACATGCCCTGGGCGTGAACCGACTGCCGGATCTTCACCGGGATCCCTTCGATCGCATGCTGGTCGCACAAGCCGTCGAAGAGGGTGTGCTGCTGCTGACCTCTGATGCGCAGGTCGCCCGGTATCCGGGGCCGATCCGCCGGGTCTGAGGGCGCCGGACTGCTTTGCCGGCGGCTGTTCAGGCATGCGCTGCAAGCTGTCACGGCTTGGTTTGAGCGGGGGCTGCAGTTCCCGGCCCACTCGAACCAGAACCCTTGGAACGTATCTACGGCGTGCCGCTACAGGGGATGATTGCGGCGACTCAGGGTACAATGGGTGGCGACGGCGTGCTCGACGCCGTTTCGCGCGCTGGCGAGAATTTCAACGATATTCTCCGCAAGCTGCGCTGAAGTTTCCTTGCAACGCGCCTGGCGCGAATACGGACGGACATCATCGGTGAGTGAAACGACTGGAAGCCGCGCTGCTCTGCAGGCGCGGGCTGTGGCCTTGGGTTTCGTGGGTTTTCATGCCGCCTGCCTGCTGGTGATCCATGTGGGCGTGAGTGCGGCAGCACTGCTGGTGGCGGCAGGGACCTACCTGCTGCGTGGACTCGGCATCACGGCGGGCTTCCACCGCTACTTTGCCCACCGTGGCTTCAAGACCAGCCGCCCTTTCCAGTTCCTGCTGGCGCTGGCTGGCAGTCTGGCGGTGCAGGGCGGACCGATGTGGTGGGTGGCCCATCACCGCGCCCATCACCGTTTCACCGAGACCGAGCGCGACCAGCACTCGCCGCGAATGCATGGGCTCTGGCATTCCCACATGGGCTGGATGATGGATGCCAAGTGCTTCGGTCCCAGCGGCGCCCAGGCCAGGGACCTGCATGAGTATCCGGAACTGAAGGCCCTGCAGCGGCACTACCTGCTCCTGATTCTCGCTCAGGCGATGCTGCTGTTCGCCTTCGGCGCGGGCCTGAATGCCCTCTGGCCCGAACTCGGGACCAGTGGCCTGCAAATGCTGGTGTGGGGCTTCTTCATCAGCACCGTACTGCTCTGGCATGCCACTTTCATGGTGAATTCCGTCTGCCATCGCTGGGGCAGCCGCCCCCACGATACCGGTGACGACAGCACCAACAACGCCTTCGTGGCGCTGTTTGCGCTCGGCGAGGGCTGGCACAACAACCACCACCAGGATGCCGGGTCCGCACGGCACGGGGTGAAGTGGTGGCAGTTCGATCTCACCTGGGTGGTCCTGCGCGCCCTGGAGAAGGTCGGCGTCGTACGGGATCTGCGGCTGCCCAGAGCGTCGGGCTGACAGCCTGTGTCCGCGTCCGCAGTGAAAGTGCTCTCGAATCAGCCGTGATCGTGGCCGTGAGGCCTCGCGGCGAGGGCCTCGGCGCGGGCAGCGAGATCGGTTGCGCTGCCCAGACCTTTGCCATCGATGACCATGGAGAGGGCCGTGAGCCAGCACTCGTAGTAGCGGTAAGGCGCTCCTGGAGTCGCTTGACGTTCCCATGCGGCGATGGCCTCGATCAGCTTCGCGCGGAACTCATCCCAGCTGAAACAGCCGGCATCGGCGAGGCTGACGGCCATCCCGAAGGCGCGAGCTTCCCAGGGCGCCTCGAACAGCAGCTCGCCGTTCGCGCTCGGCGGCGCTTCGGCTGCATCGCTGTCGATCCAGGTGCTCGCTTCGCGGTTCATGCCGGCTCCGGAATCTGCTCGACGCCGATCATGGCATCGCGGGTGACCAGCTCGGCCAGTTCCCCTTCCTGCCATGCCTCGGTGCCCTGCGGCCGCCGGGGCAGCACCAGATAGCGCACTTCGGCGCTGGAGTCCCAGACCCGAACCTCGGTGTCGTCGGCGAGCCGGGTCCCGAACTCTGCGAGGACCGCCCGGGGTTCGCGAACGATGCGGGAGCGGTACTCGGGGCTCTTGTACCAGCGTGGCGGCAGGCCGAGTACCGCCCAGGGGTAGCAGGAACACAGCGTGCAGACGACCACGTTGTGGACCCGCGCCGTGTTCTCCACGACCACGAGCTTTTCCATCTGGCCGCCGGGGCCGCTGTCGATGCCGATCTCGGCCACCGCCGCGCTGCCATCTTCCAGCAGCCTTGCGCGGAACGCTGGATCGCTCCAGGCCCGGGCCACCACCCGGGCGCCGTTCATGGGGCCGATGCGCTCGTTGAAGGTGGCAATCACCGCATCCACGGCCGCGGGATCGAGCAGGCCTTGCTCGATCAGCAGGCCTTCCAGGGCCTCGGCCCGAATGGCCGGTTCGTCCGGGTGGTGGTGATGATCATGGTCAGACATCGGCGAGTTCCAGATAGGGTTCGAACAGGTCGAGGTGCACCCGCAGTGCCGGGTCCGCCTCACGCCCCCACAGTTCCGTACCGGTGAAGGCGACGGTATAGAGATGGGTCGGCTGGTCGCCTTGACCATGGGCGTGGCTGTCCGGATACACCCAGGCGTCGTGGCAGCAGAGGATGCGGCCGCACTTGCCGCGGGCATAGCGGGGCAGGCGGGTATGGCCGGGCTTTACGGCGGCGGCTGTGCGCACGGGATCGCCGGTGGCGAACAGCGGCGGCTGGCGCAGCTCACGGCGATTGTCAGCAGATCTGGCGGGCGCCACGCGATCTGGACGGGGCGAAGGACGGGCAGCAATGCGGCCATTCGGCGCTGCGCCGAGCGCCATGGAGCGGGCCGTGACCTCGGCAGGATCGACCATGCCGGCTTCCGCCAGCAGGGTTTCGATGGCGCCCAGCCAGCGACCGTAGTAGCCGTGCGTGAGATAGGCGATGGGGTCGATGCGCTCGATGGCGTGGCGGAAGCGGTCGGCATTGCCGGTGGCCCCGGCACGCCCGGCGGCCATCACCATGGCGAAGACGGCGGCCTCCCAGCGCTCATGAAAGGCCGGCTCGTTCTCTTCCCGCTCGATCGGACCGAAGCCGTGCATGCCGCCGAGATCGTGGATGCCGTCCATGTCAGGTGTCGCGATCCTGCCGGGACTTCAAGTAAAGGTAGAGCTGGCGGTCGTGGCGGCTGGTGGCGGAGAGACGTCCCGGCCGGACCCAGGGCTGCCAGCGCGGTGGACCCACGCCTTCGGGTGCATCGCCCATGATCGTCACCCGCTGAATCACCCGCTCGCCCTCGAAGTCGTTGAGCACGAAGTGCTGGGTGGCACGGTTGTCCCACATGGCAATGGTGTTCTCCTGCCAGCGATAGCGGATGGTGAAGCGTGGCTTCTGCACCCAGCTGGTCAGGTGGCGCAGCAGCATGTCGCTCTCGGTGGCATTCATCTCGACGATGCGGCGGGTGAAGTGCTCATTGACGTACAGCGCCTTGCGGCCGGATACGGGATGGACGCGCACCACCGGATGCACGGCCATCTGTTCCGGGCGGTTGTGGGGCTTGGCGTCGTGCAGCGCGCTGAGGCCGCAGCAGAGTTCCTGCATGGGCTCGGACAGCTCGTCGTAGGCCTGACAGAGATTGCTCCACATGGTGTCGCCACCGTAAGCCGGGCACTTCACCATCTTCAGGATGGACATCAGGGCCGGGTCCGGCCGAAACGTGATGTCGGTGTGCCACTCGTCGGCCACGCCGCCCTGGCTCGCGGCCAGCTCGAACAGTTCCGGGTGCTGGGTGAAGGGGTTTTTCAGGTTCGGGTGTCCCTCGAGCTCGCCGAAGCGACGGCCCAGGGCCACGTGCTCGTCGACGCTGAGCTGCTGATCCGGGAAGAACAGCACCATGTGCTCGACGAGCAGGGCCTCGATGGCCTCGATCTCGGCAGCACTGGCCTCGGCGAGGCGGATACCGCGGATCTCGGCACCGAGGGCGCCGGCGAGGCGCTCCACCTGCCAGTCTTCAGATACCTGCGTTGCGGCAGTGGTCATGGTTCATCGCTCTCCCGGCTGACCTTCCGTGCCATTCTGCGCAAATGCCGTGGGCGGGTCCATGGACGTCCCTGGCGCGATCAGGCGAGTTGCCCGGCCAGCTTCAGCAGGCAGGTGCGGGTGGACTCGAAGTCCAGGCAGGCGTCGGTGATGCTCTGCCCGTAGGTCAGGGGCTTTGCGCTGAGTTCCTGGCGGCCGGCTACCAGATGGCTCTCGATCATCAGGGCGCGGATCGCCGTCTCGCCGGCTGTGATCTGGCGGCCGGCGGCCGCGACCAGCTCCGGCTGCCGGTAGGGGTCCTTGCCGCTGTTGGCGTGGCTGCAATCGATCATCAGGCGCGCAGGGAGTCCGGCTGCGACCATGGCTGCTGCGGCAGCTTGCACGCTGTCGGGATCATGATTCGGACCCGTTGCGCTGCCGCCGCGCAGCACCAGATGGCAGTCGGGATTGCCGCTGGTCTCGAATATGGCCGGCGCACCTTCGTGGGTCAACGACGGAAACAGATGGCGCTCCCGCGCCGCCAGGATGGCTTCGATGGCAACCTGTACGTTGCCGTCGGTGCGGTTCTTCATGCCCACCGGCATGGACAGGCCGGAAGCCAGCTCCCGGTGGACCTGACTCTCCACGGTACGGGCGCCTATGGCCGCCCAGGACACCAGATCCGCGTAGAACTGTCCGAAGGTGGTGTCGAGAAATTCGGTGCCCGCCGGCAGACCCATGTCGGCTACATCCGCAAGCAATCGACGAGCACGACGCAGGCCCTCGTTGATGCGGTAGGAGCCGTCGAGATCCGGGTCGTTGATCAGCCCCTTCCAGCCCATCACCGTGCGTGGCTTCTCGAAGTACACCCGCATGACCACGAAGATCTGCCCCTCGAGCTCGTCGGCGAGGTCGCGCAGGCGCTCTGCGTAGGCCAGAGCAGCGGCAGGGTCGTGGACAGAGCAGGGCCCGACCACCACGAACGGGCGTGGATCGCGGCCATCGAGAATGGCGGACAGGGTGGCTCGTGACGCCACCACCTGGGCGGCTGCAGCATCGGTGAGCGGCACTTCCTCGGCGAGGATGGCCGGTGTGATCAGCGGCCGCGTGCGGACGATGCGCAGGTCTTCGGTCTTCATGCTCACTGGTCTCTTCGCCTTCGTGCAGGGGAGGGTCGATGGAGGCTGCTGGGCCGCTGTCTCCATCAGCGTGGCCATGCTGGCATATCCGGTGGGCTCCGGCACTTGCCGATCCACGCTGTTTGCCTGTTCCGGTGGCGCTGGCGTAAGTTGCAGTTCGGGAAACTCGGGAGGGATCTGTGTCATGGAAACCTATGCAGGCGCGCAGCTCGGTGAGCGGGTGGTGCACGATGCCGACAGTCATCTCATGGAGACACCGGAGATGCTCGGTGAGTTTGCCGATCCGGAGATCAGGCCGCGGCTGGCGAGTTTCGACTTCGGCGCGTCCACGGGTGGTCAGGAGGGTATGGTGGCCAAGGCCCGGCGCCAACAGGCCGATGCCGCCTTCCGTGCCGGTGCCGATGACGAGCTGATGTTGCGCAAGAACTGGCTGGCTTACGGGGCCTTTCTCAAAGCGGATCGACCGGCGGCGCTGGACCGGCTGGGGTTCCGTAGCCAGCTGGTGTTCAACACGTTCTGGTCCGGTTATCTCTGCCGGCTCGAGCAGGGCGACGACGTCGATCTGGCCTACGGCGCAGCGCGGGCCCACAATCGGGCGCTGATGGACTTCTGTGCCGTGGATCCGCGGCTGCTGGCAGCGCTGTATGTCCCGCTGATGGATCCGGAGCGATCGGCGGCCATGGCCGCCGAGGCCATCGCCATGGGAGCCAGCGCCCTGCTCGTGCCTTCAGCCTGTCCGCGTCGTCACAGCCCGAGTCACCTCGATCTGTTTCCGGTATGGGCCGAGGCTCAGGCGGCAGGCGTACCTGTCGTGTTTCACGTGGGGGGTGGCGGTCGTCTGCTCGATCCGATGTATTTCGAGAACGGTCAGCCCAAGGTGAAGGATTTCCACGGCGGTGACGAGAACTTCCGCTCCGTGGACTACATGGCCATTCCGGGCCCGGTGATGCAGACCCTGGCGACCCTGATCATTGACGGCGTCTTCGAGCGTTTCCCTGAATTGAAATGGGGCGTTATCGAGCAGGGTGCGAGCTGGCTTCCGGGATGGATGCGCTATCTCGACTCCGCCTTCGAGGCCTTCGCGCGCCACGAAACGCGACTGCAGGCGCTGTCGCTGCGACCTTCGGAGTACGTCCGCCGACAGGTGAGGGTGACGCCGTATCCCACCGAGGATGCGGGCTGGATCCTGCGGGAAGCGGGCAGCGAGACGCTGCTGTTCTCGTCAGACTTTCCCCATGTGGAAGGGGGGCGCAATCCCATCAAGCGTTTCGAGACGACCCTCGCGGGATGTTCGGAGGTGGAGCGGGAGCGGTTCTATTCCGGGAACATGCGCGATCTGATGGGACCTCAGCTGGCCGGGATGTAGGCTTTCGGTCCCGATCCCGTTGTCCTGACTTCTGTGACGGGCCGCTGAGGTGGTCAGCAGCCCGTCAGTCGCAGCTCAGCGCGGTGGCAGCCCGCGCTTGGCACGCTCCGCGTTCATGCGCTCGCGATCGCCGGAGAGACGGTCGCCAAGCTCCTTCTCGTCCACGGTTCCGGCCATGTGGCGCTCGGCCAGAACGCCGTTGTACATGATCTTCTTCACTGGGGTGATGGCCAGGATGGTCCGCAGCGGAGAGCTGAGCAGGTTGTAGAACGCCTCCTCGCCTTCCTTGCTGTTCGGGCTGACTTTCTTCGCCAGCGCCCGGTAGAACCACTCCTTGGTCTCATCGTCCTCGAGAAACTCACCGGTGCCCTTGAAGGTGACGGCGCCCCGGGGCAGATCTTCCGGTGAGCCTGCTGGATAGCCGCAGCTGCTGACGTTCACCGAGACTCGCGGATCGCGGCGAATGGCTGCGGCGCGGTGGCGGTGGCTGGCGAAGGTCAGCCAGATCTTGCCGTCGTGCCAGACGAAGGCGTGGGTCACGCCCACCGGCCAGCCGTCCTTGGTCGCCCACATGAGCACGCACTCGCTGGAGTGGGTCATGAGCTGATCGAGTTCTTCGTCCGTGAACGGGTAAATCGAAACGATTTCGTGGTCTTTGGTTTGTGCCTTCGCCATGTGCCCCTCGCTCTAAAAGGTTCGTTGATGAAACTGAGTGCGCATACCAGCACAGTTGCAGGGCCAATGGAAGTCAGGCTTGATTGTTTTCCAGGGCGCGGGTGAACGCGGACTCCAGCCGGGCCACCGTGGCAGGCACGTCGGCCAGTTTGTCGAGGCCGAACAGGCCGATCCGGAACGTCCTGAAATCAGCCGGCTCGTCGCAGGCCAGCGGCACGCCGGCGGCAATCTGGACACCTTCCGCGGCCAGTCTGCTGCCGTTGTGCAGGGCCGGATCGTCGGTGTAGCAGACCACGACACCGGGCGCCGCGAAGCCCGGCGCGGCGACGCTGGCAAAACCCATGTCCGCGAGCAGCGCTCGGACCGCCTGTCCGAGCACGAGTTGGGCGTCGCGGGCCCGATCGATGCCGAAGCTGAATGTCTCGTGCATGGCGTCGCGGAAGCGGCGCAGGGCATCGGTGGGCAGGGTCGCGTGGTAGGCGTGGCCGCCGGCTTCGTAGATCTGCATGGTGGCGTGCCATTTCTTCAGGTCGCAGGCGAAGCTGCTGCTCTCGGTTGCGGCGAGCCGCGTTTCGGCACGGCTACTGAGCATGACCAGGCCTGCGCAGGGCGAGGCACTCCAGCCTTTCTGCGGCGCGCTGATCAGGACGTCGACGCCGATGGTTTGCATGTCCACCCAGATGGTGCCGGAGGCGATACAGTCGAGCACGAACAGGGCATCCACAGCGTGGGCCGCCTCCGCCAGCGCCTGCAGATAGCCATCCGGGAGCATGATTCCGGCTGATGTCTCCACGTGGGGCGCGAAGACCACCTCGGGGCGGAAGGCGTGAATGCGGGCCACGACCTCGTCGATGTCGGCCGGCGCAAAGGGCTGCAGAGGCCCTTCTTCCACCGGGGCGGCCTTATGCACCTCGATCTCGCTGGCGATGCGTCCGACTTCGAGGATCTGGCTCCAGCGGTAGCTGAACCAGCCATTGCGGATCACCAGAACCCGGCGATCGGTGGCGAACTGCCGCGCCACCGCTTCCATGGCGTAGGTGCCGCCGCCGGGAATCACGGCGACGCCGTCGGCGTGGTAGACCTCGCGCAGACCGCTTGCGATGTCCCGCATCACCTGCTGGAAGTTCTGCGCCATGTGGTTGAGTGAGCGGTCGGTGAAGACCACTGAGAATTCATCGAGGCCGCCGGGATCGACGACGGAAGGTGAGCTGCTCATGACGGGTCCTCGGTAGCAGTGTTCGATCGGCGCGGACTATATCGTAATCTGCCCGCGGTCGGTTGTGGGAAGGCCCTGATCGCGCAGCGATTGGGCCGATCTGGAGGCGCTGTGCCGGAGTCGATGTCGTTGC
>JAFIFL010000084.1 GCA_020832055.1 Gammaproteobacteria bacterium | reverse complement strand
TCGCGAAGGCGGTCGTACCGTCGGCGCCGGCGTCGTCGCCAAGATCATCGAGTAAAGTGTGACGGCGATTCCATCGGGTTCGAATGGGCCCGAAGGAATCGCCGGCTGTATGCGGTCAATAGGCCAGTAGCTCAATTGGTAGAGCAGCGGTCTCCAAAACCGCAGGTTGGGGGTTCGATTCCCTCCTGGCCTGCCACAAGCCTGCTGCCGCAATGCGTGCGATCAGTATCAGTGAGGTCATCCAGGGTCCTTCATGACTACATCCAAGACAGCAAATCGCGATGGATTGGATGCCCTGAAGTGGGTCGTGGTGGCTGCCTTGCTGGCGGGTGGCGTCTACGGCAACACCTACTTCGGCGCGGAGTCCCTGCTGTATCGGGTGCTGATCCTCGTTGTCGTGGCGGGTGCGGCGGGTGCTGTTGCGGTGCAGACCGCCAAGGGGCGGGTGTTCTGGGAGTTGCTCAAGGACGCTCGTATCGAGATCCGCAAGGTCGTATGGCCCAATCGAGAGGAGACGACCCAGACCACGTTGATCGTGCTGGCACTCGTCATTGTCGTCGCATTGATCCTGTGGGGCCTGGATACCCTGCTCGGCTGGATGATATCCGGCTTGATCGGGTGATGCAGGCATCGGAGAGCTCCATGACCAAGCGTTGGTACGTCGTGCACGCCTACTCGGGTTTCGAGAAGCAGGTGATGCGTGCGCTCAGGGAGCGGATTGCCCTGTCGGGATTTGCCGATCAGTTCGGTGAAGTGCTGGTCCCCACCGAGGAAGTGGTGGAGATGCGGGCCGGTCAGAAGCGGCGCAGCGAGCGCAAGTTCTTCCCTGGCTACGTGCTGGTGGAAATGGAACTGAATGACGACACCTGGCATTTGGTGAAGGATACGCCCCGGGTCATGGGCTTCATCGGTGGCAAGGCCGACAAGCCTGCGCCGTTGACCGAACCCGAGGCCCGACGGATCCTCGCCCGGGTCGAGGAAGGCGGCGACAAGCCTTCGCCGAAGACCATTTTCGAACCCGGCGAGGTCGTCAGGGTGGTCGATGGCCCCTTCAACGATTTCAATGGAGTCGTCGAAGAGGTCAATTACGACAAGAACCGGCTGCGCGTGGCGGTGACCATCTTTGGTCGCTCGACCCCGGTCGAACTCGATTTCGGTCAGGTGGAGAAGGGGTGAGCCCCGCCGCCTAGCCGGGAAAGGCAGGATTGACCGTCCGATGGCCCGGTGCCATGGGGCGGTTTCGCGTCTCCGGAATCCAGCTTGCTGGCCATTCCGGAGGCTTGTGAAGTCGAGCTCGAGCCTGACTCGAGCCAGGGGAGTCGGCGTAGAACCGTCCGACGCTTGCACCCACACGGAGAAGCGACATGGCTAAGAAGATTACGGCCTACATCAAACTGCAGGTCAAGGCAGGACAGGCCAACCCGAGTCCGCCGGTGGGCCCCGCGCTGGGTCAGCACGGCGTCAATATCATGGAATTCTGCAAGGCCTTCAATGCCGAGACCCAGGGCATGGAGCCGGGCCTGCCGACGCCGGTGGTGATCACCGTCTACGCCGACCGCAGTTTCACCTTCATCAAGAAGACGCCGCCGGCATCCGTTCTGCTGCTGAAGGCCGCTGGCCTGAAGTCTGGAAGTGGTCGCCCCAATACCGAGAAGGTGGGCAAGGTCACACGGGCTCAGGTGGAAGAGATTGCCCAGCTGAAGATGCCCGATCTCACCGCTGCGGACCTCGAAGCCGCCGTGCGCACCGTTGCCGGCAGCGCCCGTTCCGCCGGTCTCGAAGTGGAGGGTCTCTGACATGGCCAAACTGACCAAGCGGCAGCGTCTGATTGCCGAAAAGATCGAGCACGGTCGCGCCTATTCCATCGATGAGGCCGTGAACCTGCTGAACACCCTGCCGGGTGCGAAGTTCAAGGAGGCCATCGAAGTGGCCATAAACCTCGGCGTGGATCCGCGGAAGTCGGATCAGGTCGTGCGTGGTGCCACCAGCCTGCCCCACGGTACCGGCCGTACGGTCCGGGTGGCAGTGTTCACCCAGGGCGAGAATGCGGACAAGGCTCGCGAAGCGGGCGCTGATGTCGTCGGCATGGACGACCTGGCGGCAACAGTAAAGGCCGGCCAGTTGGATTTCGACGTGGTCGTGGCCTCTCCCGATGCCATGCGTGTGGTGGGTCAACTCGGCCAGATTCTCGGCCCCCGTGGCCTGATGCCGAACCCCAAGACCGGGACGGTGACGACGGACGTGGCCACCGCGGTGCGCAACGCCAAGGCCGGTCAGGTGCGCTATCGCACGGACCGCAACGGCATCATCCACGGCAGCATCGGTCGGGTCGGCTTCGAGCCGGCGGCCATCAAGGCCAATCTCGAGGCGCTGATCGGTGACCTCAAAAAGGGCAAGCCCGCTTCGGCCAAGGGTGTGTATCTGCAGAAGATCACCCTGTCGAGCACCATGGGTCCTGGCCTGGCAGTGGATCAGTCGAGTCTCGAGATCTGAGGCGACCGGGCGCTGATCGCGCCCGGCAGAACAGTTTTTTTGCAGTAACTTTGAGGACTCCGGTGCCTCAGTCATGAAGCTCCGGAAGCCGTCAAAGACCGCAGGTCCGGCCAAACCTTTTCAGGTGCGGCCGGTTAAGCCTCAAAGGGGCCTGCGCAGACGGTGAGACCCTTGGACACTGGATCTCGCCGTTACATCGTCCCGGGCCGATGTTCGGATCGGGGCATCACGAAACAGTCGGAATACCTCACGGTTGACCGGCGTCATCCAGGAGAAATGCCAGTGGCACTCAAACTCGACGACAAGAAGGCGATCGTCGCCGAAGTCAACGAGGCCGCAGGCAGTGCCCTCTCCGCTGTTCTGGCCGACTACCGTGGCCTGAACGTGGCGGAGATGACCGAACTCCGGGTCAAGGCCCGTGCGTCCAACGTCTACCTGCGCGTCATCAGGAACACGTTGGCCAAGCGTGCCATGTCCGGAACGGACTTCGAGTGTCTCGAGCAGGCCTTCACCGGCCCGTCCCTGCTCGCCCTGTCCATTGAGGACCCGGGTGCGGCAGCGCGGCTGATGAAGGATTTTGCCAAGAGTCACGACAAGCTCAAGGTCAGGGCGCTCGCTATTGGCGGAGAGCTGTTGGATGCGAGCCGAATCGATGCGGTCGCAACGTTGCCGACTCGCGATGAAGCACTGGCCATGCTGATGGGGACCATGTTGGCGCCCATCACCAAGCTGGCCCAGACGCTGAACGCGGTGCCGAGCAAGTTGGTGCGTACGCTGGATGCGGTGCGTGTCCAGAAAGAAGAGCAGGCGGCCTGAAGCTACAGGTTTCAGGTCCTCTACAAGTCAAAGGGTTTCAAGGAGTCAACAAGATCATGGCACTAGCTAAAGAAGAGATTCTCGACGCCATCGCTGAGATGAGCGTCATGGACGTCGTCGACCTGGTCAAGGCGATGGAAGACAAGTTCGGCGTCACTGCGGCGGCTGCCGTGGCGGCTGCTCCGGCTGCTGCCGGTGGTGGCGATGCCGCTGCGGTCGAAGAGCAGACCGAATTCGATGTCATCCTCACCGCTTCCGGCGAGAAGAAGGTGAACGTCATCAAGGTCGTGCGTGCGCTGACCGGTCTCGGCCTGAAGGAAGCCAAGGCTGTCGTCGACGGTGCTCCGGCGCCGCTGAAGGAAGGCGTCAGCAAGGACGAGGCCGAGGACGTCAAGAAGCAGATCGAGGAAGCCGGCGGTTCGGTGGAAATCAAGTAAGGTCCATGCTGCCTTGGGGCAGTTGGATGCATGAGGCCGGGGCTGATGTCGCGGGTCCATTCTGGACCCGGGACGTCGGCCTCTGGTCGTTTGAGCTTCAAGCTTCCCTGGCTCCGAGCCGGAGCAGGGAAGTCATTGATGTGGTCAGGGCCGGGTGGATGCACACGGTCATGGGAAATCGATCCGGGAGACGCTGATGCGATATTCATTCACAGAGAAGAAGCGCGTACGGAAGGATTTCGGCAAGCTGCCCGAGATCATGGAAGTTCCGTACCTGTTGGCGATCCAGATCGAGTCCTACAACCGTTTCCTGCAGGGCGATACGCCTGAGGCGGCGCGGCTGGACACGGGGTTGAACGCAGCGTTCAAGTCCGTGTTCCCGATCGCCAGCTATTCCGGCAACGCGGCGCTCGAATATGTCAGCTATCGCCTCGGCCAGCCGGCGTTCGATGTCAAGGAATGCATTCTCCGCAGCGTGACCTACGCGGTCCCGCTGCGCGTGAAGGTCAAGCTCGTGATCTACGACAAGGAATCGTCGAACAAGGCGGTCAAGGAGATCAAGGAGCAGGAGGTCTACATGGGGGAAATCCCCCTGATGACCGAGAACGGCACTTTCGTGATCAACGGTACCGAGCGGGTGATCGTCTCCCAGCTGCACCGTTCGCCCGGGGTGTTTTTCGATCACGACCGCGGCAAGACCCACTCCTCAGGCAAGCTGCTCTATTCCGCCCGGGTGATTCCCTACCGTGGCTCATGGCTGGACTTCGAGTTCGATCCGAAGGATGCGGTCTTCGTCCGCATCGACCGTCGCCGCAAGCTGCCGGCGTCGGTGTTGCTGCGTGCGCTCGGTTACGACACCGAACAGATTCTCGATATGTTCTTCGAGAACAACACCTTCCACGTCAAGAAGGACGGCTACTCCCTCGACCTCATTCCCGAGCGGATGCGGGGTGACGTCGCCACCTTCGACATCAAGGACAAGAAGGGCAAGGTCATCGTGGAGATGGGCCGACGGATCACGGCCCGCCACGTGCGCCTGCTCGAAGAAGCCGGCATCAAGCGTCTCGACGTGCCCCGGGAGTACCTGGTGGGCCGCGTGCTGGCACGCAACATGGCGCATCCGGAAACCGGCGAGCAGATCGCCGAGTGCAATGCCGAACTCACCCACGACCTCATGGAGAAGATCGAGGCTGCGGGTGTGAAGACCATCGACACCATTTACACCAATGAACTCGACCGCGGTCCCTACATTTCCGACACCCTGCGCATCGACGCCAGCCGCAACCGCCTCGAAGCCCTGGTGGAGATCTACCGGATGATGCGTCCGGGGGAGCCGCCCACGAAGGAAGCTGCGGAGAATCTGTTCAACAACCTGTTCTTCTCCGCCGAGCGCTATGACCTCTCCGGCGTCGGCCGGATGAAGTTCAATCGTCGGCTCGGGCGGCGGGAGATCGAAGGCGAAGGCACGCTGTCCAACGAGGACATCATCGACGTGCTGCGCACCCTGATCCAGATCCGCGATGGCCAGGGCACGGTGGATGACATCGATCACCTCGGCAACCGTCGGGTCCGCAGCGTCGGCGAGATGGCCGAGAACCAGTTCCGGGTCGGCTTGATCCGGGTCGAGCGCGCGGTCAAGGAGCGGTTGTCCCTGGCGGAGTCCGAGGGCCTGATGCCCCAGGACATGATCAACGCCAAGCCAGTGGCCGCCGCGGTGAAGGAGTTCTTCGGCTCCTCCCAGCTGTCGCAGTTCATGGATCAGAACAACCCGCTGTCGGAAGTCACCCACAAGCGTCGGGTGTCGGCGCTCGGGCCGGGTGGTCTCACCCGCGAACGTGCCGGCTTCGAGGTGCGCGACGTGCACCCCACCCACTACGGCCGGGTCTGCCCCATCGAGACGCCGGAAGGTCCGAACATCGGCCTGATCAACTCACTGGCCGTGTACGCCCGGACCAACGAGTACGGCTTCCTCGAGACGCCCTACCGCCGTGTGGTGGAAGGTGTGGTGAGCGACGAGATCGACTATCTCTCCGCCATTGACGAGGCGGAGTACGTAATTGCTCAGGCCAGCTCGCAGCTCGACGAGAACAACCGTTTCGTCGAGGATTTGATCGACGTCCGTTTCCAGAACGAGTTCACCAAGACCCAGTCCGAGAACGTCAACTACATGGACGTCTCGCCCAAGCAGGTGGTCTCGGTGGCGGCGTCGCTGATTCCGTTCCTCGAGCACGACGATGCCAACCGCGCGCTGATGGGCTCGAACATGCAGCGTCAGGCCGTTCCCGCCCTGAAGGCTGAAAAGCCGCTGGTGGGTACCGGCATGGAGCGCATCGTCGCCCGTGACTCCGGGGTCTGCGTGGTGGCCCGTCGCGGCGGCGTGGTGGACAGCGTCGATGCCGGCCGGATCGTGGTTCGGGTGGACGAGTCGGAGATCGGCGTCGGCGAGGCCGCAGTCGACATCTACAAGCTCACCAAGTACACCCGTTCCAACCAGAACACCTGCATCAACCAGCGTCCGCTGGTGGTGAAGGGCAACAAGGTGGCGCGCGGCGACGTGCTGGCCGACGGCCCGTCCACGGACATGGGCGAACTGGCCCTCGGTCAGAACATGCGCATCGCGTTCATGGCCTGGAACGGCTACAACTTCGAAGACTCGATCCTGATCTCGGAGCGGGTGGTGCAGGAGGAACGCTTCACCACCATCCACATTCAGGAACTGACCTGTATCGCCCGGGACACCAAGCTCGGTGCAGAGGACATCACCTGCGACATCCCCAACGTCGGTGAGGCCGCGCTCGGCAAGCTCGACGAGTCGGGCATCGTCTACATCGGTGCCGAGGTCGCGGCTGGGGACATCCTGGTGGGCAAGGTGACGCCCAAGGGTGAAACTCAGCTCACGCCGGAGGAGAAACTGCTGCGGGCGATCTTCGGTGAGAAGGCCTCCGACGTGAAGGACACTTCACTGCGGGTGCCCACCGGCGTCATCGGCACCGTCATCGACGTCCAGGTCTTCACCCGTGATGGTGTGGAAAAGGATGCCCGGGCGAAGTCCATCGACAGGGCGTCGCTGGAGCAGACCCGGAAGGATCTCGACGACGAGTACCGGATCGTCGAGGCGGCCACTTATGAGCGTCTCTCTGCCCGTCTGGTGAACAAGAAGGCCATCAGTGGCCCGGGCATGGCCGACGGCGGCGTCGTCCGCAAGACCTACCTCGACGAACTGCCCCGGGACGACTGGTTCAAGCTGCGGATGGTGACGGACGAGCTCAACGAACTGCTCGACGAGGCTCGTGCCCAGCTGGCCGAGCGCAAAGAGCAACTCAAGGAGCGGCTCGACGACAAGCGCGGCAAGCTCGACTCCGGCGATGACCTGGCCCCCGGCGTCCTGAAGATCGTCAAGGTCTACCTCGCCATCAAGCGCCGCATTCAGCCGGGCGACAAGATGGCCGGCCGCCACGGCAACAAGGGCGTGATCTCGGTGATCATGCCGGTGGAGGACATGCCCTTCGACGAGAACGGCGATCCGGTGGACATCGTCCTGAACCCGCTTGGGGTGCCGTCCCGGATGAACGTCGGGCAGGTGCTCGAAACCCACCTCGGGTGGGCGGCCAAGGGTCTTGGCAAGAAGATCGGCGACATGCTCGATGCCGGGCACGAAGCGGCCAAGGTTCGCGGCTTCCTCGATCAGGTCTACAACCAGACCGGGGGCGGCGTGTCCGAGGATCTCGGCGAGTTCGATGACGACGAGATCCTGGAGCTCGCCCACAACCTGCGCGGTGGCGTGCCGGTGGCAACGCCGGTATTCGACGGCGCCGACGAGGGTGAGATCAAGGCGCTGCTGGATCTGGCAGGGCTGCCCACGTCCGGCCAGACCGTCCTTTACGATGGGCGGACCGGTGAGCGCTTCGATCGGGAAGTGACCGTCGGCTACATGTACATGCTCAAGCTCAACCACCTGGTGGACGACAAGATGCACGCCCGCTCCACCGGCTCTTACAGCCTGGTCACCCAGCAGCCGCTGGGCGGCAAGGCCCAGTTTGGCGGCCAGCGCTTCGGCGAGATGGAGGTCTGGGCACTGGAGGCTTACGGCGCCGCGTACACCCTGCAGGAAATGCTCACCGTCAAGTCTGACGATGTGGCGGGGCGGACCAAGATGTACAAGAACATCGTCGACGGCAACTACCAGATGGAGCCTGGTATGCCGGAGTCGTTCAACGTGCTGCTCAAGGAGATCCGCTCGCTCGGTATCGATATCGAGCTGGAGAACGATTGAGCCTGACGCGGGTCCGGGCATGAGCCCGGGCCTGCGTCGTCCGTTTCGATTTGCCGCCCTAAGGGTCATGTGGCCCGGGGCGGAGACAAGGTACCGACGTCGCGGATCACCGGTATGGTACGGTGATCCGAAGCGTTCTGAGCCTCTCGCGGAGGAACGATGAAAGACTTGCTGAACCTGCTGAAGTCCCAGGCCAATATCGACGATTTCGATTCCCTGCGGATCGGACTGGCGTCGCCGGAAATGATCCGGTCGTGGTCCTATGGTGAGGTCAAAAAGCCCGAGACGATCAACTATCGGACGTTCAAGCCTGAGCGTGACGGTCTGTTCTGCGCCCGCATCTTCGGGCCGATCAAGGACTACGAGTGCCTGTGCGGCAAGTACAAGCGCTTGAAGCACCGTGGCGTGATCTGCGAGAAGTGTGGCGTCGAAGTCACCCTGACCAAGGTGCGCCGGGAGCGCATGGGTCATATCGAGCTGGCCAGCCCGGTGGCCCACATCTGGTTTCTGAAGTCGCTGCCGTCACGGATCGGGCTGTTGCTCGACATGACGCTGCGCGACATCGAGCGGGTCCTGTACTTCGAATCCTTCGTGGTCATCGACGAGGGCATGACCGATCTCGAGATCGGGCAGCTGCTCACCGACGATCAGTACTTCGAGGCCCTCGAGCAGTACGGTGAGGAATTCACCGCCAAGATGGGTGCGGAGGCGGTTCAGGAACTGCTCAAGCGGCTCGATCTCGATGCGGAGATCGCGACCCTGCGGGAGGAGATTCCACAGACCAATTCAGAGACCAAGATCAAGAAATTCTCCAAGCGCCTGAAGCTGATGGAGGCCTTCAAGGACTCCGGCAACAAGCCGGAGTGGATGATCATGAGCGTGCTGCCGGTGCTGCCGCCGGATCTGCGTCCGCTGGTGCCCCTGGATGGTGGCCGCTTCGCGACGTCGGATCTGAACGATCTCTATCGCCGCGTGATAAACCGCAACAACCGCTTGAAGCGCCTGCTCGACCTCAGTGCGCCGGACATCATCGTCCGCAACGAGAAGCGCATGCTGCAGGAAGCTGTGGACGCGCTGCTGGACAACGGCCGTCGCGGCCGTGCGATCACCGGTTCCAACAAGCGCCCGCTGAAGTCACTGGCGGACATGATCAAGGGCAAGCAGGGCCGTTTCCGGCAGAACCTGCTCGGCAAGCGCGTGGACTACTCCGGTCGCTCTGTGATCGTGGTCGGCCCGACCCTGCGCCTGCACCAGTGCGGCCTGCCGAAGAAGATGGCTCTGGAACTGTTCAAGCCCTTCATTTTCGGCAAGCTGCAGGCCCGTGGTCTCGCCACCAGCATCAAGGCGGCGAAGAAGTCCGTGGAGCGGGAAACCGCAGAAGTCTGGGACATTCTCGCCGAGGTCATCCGCGAGCATCCCGTGCTGCTGAACCGGGCACCGACCTTGCACCGTCTCGGCATCCAGGCTTTCGAGCCGGTGCTGATCGAGGGCAAGGCCATCCAGCTGCATCCGCTGGTGTGCGCGGCTTACAACGCCGACTTCGACGGCGACCAGATGGCGGTGCACGTGCCGCTGACGCTGGAAGCCCAACTCGAGTCCCGTGCGCTGATGATGTCCACCAACAACATCCTGTCGCCGGCCAGCGGTGATCCGATCATCGTGCCGTCCCAGGACGTGGTCCTCGGCCTGTACTACATGACCCGAGAGCGCATCAACGCCCGCGGCGAAGGCATGGTGTTTGCCGACGTCCGTGAGGTTCAGCGCGCCTACCGCAGCGGTCAGGTAGATCTGCATGCCAAGATCCGCGTGCGCATCGACGAGGAACGGGAGCAGGAGGACGGCAGCTGGGAGTCGGTGCGTACGCTGTACCACACCACCGTCGGCCGGGCCCTGTTCTACGAAATCGTTCCCAGCAGGCTGGCCTATGACCTGGTCAACCAGCCCATGACGAAGAAATCGATCTCGGCCATCCTCAACGCCTGCTACCGCTACGTGGGGCTGAAGGAGACCGTGATCTTCGCCGACCAGCTCATGTACACGGGCTTCGAGTATTCCACCCGCTCCGGTTGCTCCATCGGCGTCAACGACTTCGAGATTCCCGAGGCGAAGAAGCGCGTCGTCGACGAAGCGGAAGCCGAAGTGAAGGAGATCGAGAACCAGTACGCGTCCGGTCTCGTCACCCAGGGCGAGAAGTACAACAAGGTGATCGACATCTGGTCGCGGGCCAACGACGTCGTGGCCAAGGCCATGATGGCCGGGCTGTCCACAGAGCCCGTGGTGAACCGTGACGGTGAGGAAGTCACGCAGGATTCCTTCAACGCCGTCTACATGTACGCAGATTCCGGTGCACGGGGCTCCCCGGCCCAGATCCGTCAGCTGGCCGGGATGCGTGGCCTGATGGCGCGTCCCGACGGCTCCATCATCGAGACCGCCATTACCGCCAACTTCCGTGAAGGGCTGTCTGTGAACCAGTACTTCATCTCCACCCACGGTGCCCGGAAGGGTCTCGCGGATACGGCGTTGAAGACTGCCAACTCCGGTTACCTCACCCGCCGTCTGGTGGACGTGGCCCAGGATCTCGTGGTCACCGAGCAGGACTGCGGTACCGAGGAAGGCCTGCTCATGACGCCGCTGATTGAAGGCGGTGACGTGGTGGAGCCGCTGTCCAGCCGGGTGCTTGGTCGCGTGGTGGCGCGGGATGTGCTCTCTGCGGATGGCAAGACGGTCCTGGTCCCGGCCAAGACCATGCTCGACGAAGCCTGGGTGGAGCAACTCGAAGAACTCGGCGTCGACGAACTCATCGTTCGCTCGCCCATCACCTGCAACACCCGCTATGGCGTCTGTGCCACCTGCTATGGACGCGACCTGGCGCGCGGTCATCTCGTGAACGTGGGCGAAGCGGTCGGCGTCATGGCAGCCCAGTCCATCGGCGAGCCGGGCACCCAGCTCACCATGCGCACCTTCCACATCGGTGGTGCGGCATCGCGGGCGACCGCCATCGACTCGGTGCAGGTCAAGCACGGTGGACGCATCCGCCTGCACAATCTCAAGACCGTACAGCGCGCCAGTGGTGAACTGGTGGCAGCGTCGCGCTCCGGTGAAGTGGGTGTCATCGACAGCCAGGGCCGCGAGCGTGAGAAGTACAAGGTGCCCTATGGCGCCGTCATCACGGTGGGCGAGGACGCCGCGGTGGAAGCTGGCCAGGTCATCGCCAACTGGGATCCCCACACCCACCCCATCTTCATGGATGTTGCGGGCAAGGCGATCTTCGAGGACATGGACGAGCACGTTTCGGTCAATCGCAAGACCGACGAACTCACCGGTCTGACCAGCATCGAGATCATCGATCCGAAGGATCGCCCGGCGGCCGGTAAGGACTTGCGGCCCGCAGTGCGCATCGTCGATGAGAACGGCGAGCTGATCTCCCATCAGGTGCTGCCGGCGAACGCGATTCTGTCGGTAGAGGATGGCCAGGATATCGGTGTCGGCGACGTCGTCGCGCGGGTGCCGCAGGAAGGTTCCAAGACCCGGGACATCACCGGTGGTCTGCCGCGGGTGGCGGATCTGTTCGAGGCCCGCAAGCCCAAGGAACCGGCCATTCTCGCCGAGGCCACCGGCATGGTCAGCTTCGGCAAGGAAACCAAGGGCAAGCGCCGCCTGATCATCACGCCGGAAGACGGCGATCCGATGGAGACGCTGATTCCGAAGTGGCGGACCATCGGCGTGTTCGAGGGCGAGCGGGTGGAGCGTGGTGAGACGGTCTGTGAAGGTCCGCTGTCGCCTCACGACATTCTGCGGCTCAAGGGCGTGGACGATCTGGCCAACTACATCGTCAACGAAATTCAGGAGGTCTACCGCCTGCAGGGCGTGACGATCAACGACAAGCACATCGAGGTGATTGTCCGGCAAATGCTGCGCAAGGCCGAGGTGGTGGATCCGGGCGATTCCAACCTGATCCGTGGTGAGCAGGTGGAGTACGTGCAGTTCCTCGAGGAGTACGATCGCCTCGCCAGCGAAGGCAAGGAGGTGCCGATGGTGGAGCGTCTGCTGCTCGGGATCACCAAGGCGTCGCTGGCGACCGAGTCCTTCATCTCTGCAGCGTCGTTCCAGGAGACCACCCGGGTGCTTACCGAGGCTGCGGTCACCGGCAAGCGCGACTATCTGCGGGGCTTGAAGGAAAACGTGGTCGTGGGCCGGCTGATTCCGGCAGGCACGGGTCTGGCCTACCACGCCGAGCGCAAGCGCAAGCGCGAGGCCGACATCAACGCCAAGCTGGCCCGGGAAACCGGCGCATCGGCAGAAGATGTGGAAGCCGCGCTCACCGAGGCCCTGCGGGATCGCTGATCGGGCACGGAAGCGTGCTTGACCCGGAAACTGGCCGTCATTAGAATGCGCGGCCCGTTTCCGGTGATGGTGCGTCTTCGCGCCTTCCTTAGTTTGTATCGGCATCACGTCTTGAGACAGGCGTGAAGTCTCTCTGACTGCGAAGTCGGAATCGAATCGGAGTAAGTAGATGGCGACCATCGCCCAGCTCGTACGCAAGCCGCGCAAGCGCAGAATTACCAAGAGTGACGTGCCGGCATTGCAGGGCTCGCCGCAGAAGCGTGGTGTCTGCACCCGGGTCTATACGACCACACCGAAGAAGCCGAACTCGGCCCTGCGCAAGGTCTGCCGGGTGCGGCTGACCAACGGTTTCGAGGTCAGCTCTTACATTGGTGGCGAAGGCCACAACCTGCAGGAGCACTCCGTGGTCCTGATCCGCGGTGGCCGGGTGAAGGATCTTCCCGGGGTGCGCTATCACACGGTTCGCGGCACCCTCGACACCTCTGGCGTATCCGATCGTCGCCAGGGCCGTTCCAAGTACGGTGCCAAGCGTCCGAAGTAATCACCGAAGTTTCCGGGTCACAGGCCCGGGAGCTGCAGGACCGACAATCATTCCGGACCCCGGTCGCCACCTGCGTCGCGGCCGGTGGAGTAAGGCCCGGATCGTTCCGGGATCACCTGAAGCCAAGAGGAATCAGCCATGCCACGCCGCCGCGTAGCCGCCAAACGCGATGTTCTTCCCGATCCCAAGTACGGGAACCAGACCCTCGCGAAGTTCATGAACCACATCATGCGGGACGGCAAGAAATCCGTCGCCGAGACCATCGTCTATGGCGCGCTCGGGCGCATCGCCGAGCGCAGCGGGCGGGACCCTGTCGAAGTATTCGAGAAGGCTCTCGAAGGCATCGCGCCGATGGTGGAGGTGAAGTCCCGACGGGTCGGTGGTGCCACCTATCAGGTGCCCGTCGAGGTCCGCCCCTCCCGGCGCGAAGCCCTGGCCATGCGCTGGCTGGTGGAAGCCGCCCGCAAGCGTGGCGAGAAGTCCATGGTGCTGCGGCTGGCCGGCGAACTGTCCGACGCCGCCGAAGGCCGCGGGTCCGCGGTCAAGAAGCGCGAGGATACGCACCGCATGGCCGAGGCCAACAAGGCATTCTCCCACTACCGGTTCTGATGGGGCTGCAGATCGCAGAGCAGGGAGACTGCAGTCGTGGCTCGACAGACGCCCATCGACCGTTACCGCAATATCGGCATCGTCGCCCACGTCGATGCCGGCAAGACCACTACGACCGAGCGGGTGCTGTTCTACACCGGGATCTCTCACAAACTCGGTGAGGTCCATGAAGGCGCGGCCGTCATGGACTGGATGGAGCAGGAGCAGGAACGGGGTATCACCATTACCTCTGCTGCGACCACCTGCTTCTGGTCGGGGATGAATCAGCAGTTCCCCAAGCACCGCATCAACATCATTGACACGCCCGGGCACGTCGATTTCACCATCGAGGTCGAACGGTCCCTGCGGGTTCTCGATGGCGCTGTGGTGGTGTTCTGCGGCACATCCGGGGTCGAGCCGCAGTCGGAAACGGTCTGGCGGCAGGCGGACAAGTACGGCGTGCCTCGCATCTGCTTCGTCAACAAGATGGACCGGGCCGGGGCCGATTTTCTGCGGGTGGTCGATCAGGTCGAGAAGCGCCTCGGCGCCCACCCGGTGCCGATTCAGTTGCCCATCGGCTCCGAGGAGCACTTCTCCGGCGTGGTGGATCTGGTCATCATGAAGGCGATCCGCTGGAATGAAGATGACCTGGGCGTCACCTACCGGCTCGATGACATTCCCGACGACATGCTTGCCGAATGTGAGGTCTGGCGTGATCGGCTGGTGGAGGCCGCGGCGGAAGCTGATGAAGGGCTGACCGACAAGTACCTGGAATCCGGCGAACTCGACCTCGACGACATCAAGCGCGGCCTGCGCCAGCGCATGGTGGCCAATGAGATCGTCCTGTGCACTTGCGGCAGTGCCTTCAAGAACAAGGGTGTGCAGGCGGTGCTCGATGCCGTAGTGGAGTACCTGCCGGCACCGAACGAGGTCAAGGCCATCGAGGGGCACCTGCCGGACAGCGACGTGATCGAAGCGCGTCCCGCCGATGACGAGGAACCCTTCGCCGCACTGGCCTTCAAAATTGCCACGGATCCCTTCGTCGGCACGCTGACGTTCTTCCGCGTCTATTCCGGCGTGCTCGCCACCGGCGATGCCGTGTTCAACTCGGTGCGCGGCAAACGTGAACGCATTGGCCGGTTGGTGCAGATGCACGCCAACAAGCGCGACGAGATAAAGGAGGTCCGTGCCGGTGACATTGCGGCGGCCGTCGGTCTGAAGGATGTCACCACCGGCGATACCCTCTGTGACCAGAAGCGGCAGATCGTCCTCGAGCGCATGGAGTTTCCGGAGCCGGTGATATCGGTGGCCATCGAGCCCCGGGGCGTGGCGGATCAGGACAAGATGGCCGTGGCGCTGGGCAAGCTGGCCCAGGAAGATCCGTCGTTTCGGGTCAAGACCGATCCGGAATCGGGCCAGACCATCATTTCCGGGATGGGCGAGTTGCATCTCGAAATCATCGTCGATCGCATGCGCAGGGAGTTCAAGGTCGAGGCCAACGTGGGCAAGCCCCAGGTGGCCTACCGGGAAACCATTCGCAAGACGGTGGAGGTGGAGGGCAAGTTCGTCCGCCAGACCGGCGGCCGCGGCCAGTTCGGTCATGTCTGGCTCCGTCTCGAGCCCCTGCCCGCCGACGCCGAGACGACCTTCGAATTCGTCGACGCCATCAGCGGCGGCGTAGTGCCGCGGGAGTTCATTCCGGCAGTCGGCAAGGGTGCCGAGGAGGCCATGAACAATGGCGTCATCGCCGGCTATCCGATGATCGGGGTCCGCGCCACGCTGTTCGACGGCTCCTTTCACGAAGTCGACTCTTCGGAGATGGCCTTCAAGGTCGCCGCGTCCATGGCCCTGAAGGACGGCGTGCGGCAGGCCCGCCCGGTGATCCTCGAGCCGATCATGAAGGTGGAAGTGGTCACTCCGGAGGACTACATGGGCGACGTGGTGGGTGACCTGAATCGCCGCCGTGGTGTGGTTCACGGGATGGAGGACGGCTATGGTGCCAAGATCATCCGCGCCGACGTGCCGCTGGCTGAGATGTTCGGCTATTCCACGGATCTGCGATCTGCAAGTCAGGGCCGGGCCACCTATTTCATGGAGTTTTCGCGCTACGCGGAAGTCCCGGAGAACCTCGCGGAGAGCGTAGCGCGCCGCGGTTGAGACCAAGGCCGGCGAATGATCATCGGTGCCGGGGCCGGCGCCGGTGTTTCGCGGGGCTTACAGACATCATTCACATCGATATACGAGACAAGGGGTCAAGAAGGTGTCCAAGGCAAAATTCGAGCGGACCAAGCCGCACGTAAACGTAGGCACGATTGGTCACGTGGACCACG
>JAFIFL010000083.1 GCA_020832055.1 Gammaproteobacteria bacterium | reverse complement strand
TGCGTCACCGCAAGTGGTGGCACTACGAGAACGGTCCCTTGCTGGCCTGCTCGCGTTCGCCGAAGGAAGCCGTCGGCATTCTGTCGAGTTGGCGCGGGCCGCGTCTGGTCGAGGCGTCGGGTCGACGCCGGCCCTTGTCCCCTGAACAGTCGCAGGCGTTGTCGGAGCGGCCCTTCCGCCTGTATCCACCTGTCTGCCTCGAGCCGGCGGGTTTCGGGGCAACGCTGTTGCGGGCACTGCGCGGTTCGGGCTTGGATGGCTGGGCATGGGGATTGGCCGGATTGCTGCTGGCCTTGGGTCTGGCAGCTGGACCGCTGGCGCTGGCCGCGGTGTTCGACACGGGGATGGGGGGCGAGCGTTCGCCCCTCGAGGGTCTGCGCATGGCGCTGGCCCTGCTGCTCGCCCTGGCGGGTGGAATGCTGATCAGTCAGGCAGCCTGGCACTTCAGGGCGCGCATCGAGGATCGCACCCGCCATGGCTACAGCGCCGCCTTTGCCAGCCGGCTCGCCCGCATCGATGTGGCCTTCATTCTCGACAGCGCTCGGGAGGATGTCATCGCCGCCGCCAGAGCTTTGGCGGCGACCCTCACCGAGTGGCCTGGCCGCCTGTTGGATGCTGCTGTGCACGCGACGATTCTCGTGGCGCTGCTCGTACTGATGTTTTCTGTCGCAGTACCGGCGGCCTTCGGGATCGCCCTGATGGCCTGTGCCCTCGTGGTGGCCGTTTTCTGTGGTCTGGGGTGGTGGCGATCGGCGTCCCTGGAGCACTGGATTGCCGGGGAGATGCGGCAGCGGACCCTGTTGTTGCGGCAGCTCGTGGCCCAGGGGCGCCTGCGTGCCCTGGGCGCCCATGCGCGGTTGCTGGAGCAGTGGCTGAGCGTGGACCGGCGGCTCCTCGAGGCTGCCAGCTCCATCGATTGGACCGAAGCCCTGCAGCGGGCCCTGGCCAGCGTCGGACCCTGGTTCGCCGTCGTGCTGACCCTTGCCGTTCTCGGCCCAGAGCCCCTCGCTTCGACACCCGCCATCACTTTGCTGGGGCTGATGCTGGTCTGGCTCGGGATCGACCGCGCAGCAAAGTTGGGCGAGGCGCTTGCAGCAGCCATGGACATTCAGCCCCATATCCGCCGCCTGGAACGCCTGACCCGCGCGCCTGCGGAGCCCCGTTTGCCGCGGGCGGGCGCCGGGTCACCGCAGCCAGCCAGCCTGCCCATCGAGGCCCGGGATGTGGTGGTTCGCCGTGGCACCCAGACCGTGCTCGATGGACTCAGCTGGTCGATCTCGGCCGGCGAGGCCGTGGGCATCGCCGGCGTATCCGGCAGCGGCAAGTCCACCCTCGTCGAAGTGCTGCTGGGCTTCCGGGCGCCGGATCAGGGCGTGGTGCGGGTGGCGGGGACGGACCTTGCGGTCATGGATCGGCCACGCTGGCGGCAACGGCTGGGCACCGTTCTGCAGGGCGAGCGCCTGGAACGATCCATCACCATCCGCGGCCACCTCATGGGCGGCGTACCGGCGCCGAACGATCGTCTTTGGGCGGCCCTGCGTGAGGTCGAATTTGCCGCGGAAGTGGAGGCCATGCCCATGGGTATTCAGACCATCGCCGACGACATCCGCCTGTCCACCGGTCAGCGACAACGCCTGCTCCTCGCCCGGGCCCTGCTGCGTGACCCGGAACTGCTGCTGCTCGACGAAGCGCTCAACGCCATTCCCGTCGCCATGCAGGCCCGCATCATGGCGCGTCTGCGTGCGCGTGGTATTGCCTGCGTGGTCA
This sequence comes from Gammaproteobacteria bacterium, assembly GCA_020832055.1. Taxonomy (GTDB): domain Bacteria; phylum Pseudomonadota; class Gammaproteobacteria; order Pseudomonadales; family Azotimanducaceae; genus SLTB01. Next base: position 14,156 of record JAFIFL010000083.1, on the reverse strand, counting down.
TCACCCACGATGCCACCCTGCTGCGTGAGCTCGACCGCATCGACGTCCTCGACGCCGGCCGCATCGTCTGCTCGGCGACACCTGCCGAGGCCATGGCCGATCCCAGGCTGCGCAGGATTCTCGACGTCGAACGTCTCACGAGCTGACAGCCCGCGTTGTGGCCCCGAATGGGCACCCGGTCACAGTTTTCTCAGACGATGGACGAATGGCGGTTGACATGACGCATACCGGGTAAGAATCTTTTGGAACGTCAAGCTCGGCGTATCCTGCAAGGATGAATAACGATGAATAACAACATTGTCGAGTTCTACCGGGCGATCCGCGAGGACCAGCCCCTTTTCGATCAACTGGTGACCATCGAAGATACGGAGCAGTTGGTGGATGCTCTCATGAACGCAGGCCCCAAATTCGGTTTCGATCTGAAGCAGGATGACATTCGCCAGGGGTTGGATTCACTCGTCGAAATCATCGAGGAAGTCGGCAACGATGATGAGTTGAACGATTTCGAACTTGGATTTGTCTCGGCTGGAGGTGCTCCATGCTTCTTTGGCTCAATGTCATGAGATGAGCCGCGGTAATCCTGCCGATTCGAGCAGCGTCAGCCTCCCACTTGATATCGATGACGCTACGGAAGCGGTGGGCTGGTATGGCCGGTGCGGTTGCACTGCATGGGTGGTGATGGCCCCGTTGCGCTTGTCCAAAGCGTCGTGGGGCCGCTCCGAGGCACCCGTATCAGCGCTCTCCTGACGCCACGCTTCCTTCTTGATGCAACAAAGACCGTGCGGATCGACGGTCTTTCCGTTCCGAAAACGGATCAGGGCCAGAGCCAGAAGGCCAGGCCCAGCAGACCGGCGCCAATCAGCAACCGCTGCCAGGGCGGACGCACGAGAATATCTGGCGTGCCGTCCTCGGAGTCGCTGAGCACGCTGGCGATGGCCCGGGCGCGGAAAATGCTGCGCTGGGAACGCTTGGGCGGCGTCTCGGTCAATGCTTTGCTCCCCGTCACGCTCAGCCCGGCGCGCCGAGCAGGGTTTTGAGCATGCGATTGAAGCGGTCGCCGGCGTTGGAGACTGAACCGAGCAGCCCCTCGTCGAGTTCGTCTTCGAGAATCTCGTCGCTCTCCAGATTGCCCTCTCCTTCCCCCGCACCGTAGCCCAAGTGCCGCACCGTTCCGCGCAGACGGTCGGCCAGGAAGATGGCCAATGCCTTGTAGAAACGTCGCGCGAAGCCGTCATCGTCCTCGATCTTTTCGTTGATGGCTTCCCGGTCCAGTGCGAGGACGATGGATGCATCCCGGGCCGTGACCGTGGCGGATGGTGGCGCCGAATCGATGAGGGACATCTCGCCGACCACTTCGCCGGGCCCGAGCCGGGCTACCTCGCCGTATTGGGCCACGGTCACCGACAGGCTGCCCTCCAGCAGGAAGTAGATGGCCGGCGTGCGCTGGCCTTCATGGATCAGCACCGTACCCGGAGCGACCGCCTGCTTGCGGCCGTTGCGGGCCATCCAGTCCACGTCCCGGTCATGCAGCTGACCGAGAACGTACAGTACCTTGCGCATGTGACCTCCTGTCGAGGTAGCCGGTGGGTGCCCGTGAGCACGGATATTCCGAAAGACAGCTTTGCGGGAACCTTCCCCCAGGTAACGCGCCACTGTGGGAGAGTGCTATTTCGCACAGCGAAATGCGCCGATCGGCATGACGTCCAGCGAAGGCAGCGGCCTCAGCTTTGGCAAAGCGCCACGAGATCGGCCCATCCGCCTGCGGCGGATAGGGCCTTCCCACAATGGGACGACGCCAGAGTCTGGCGATACGCCTTTGTGGGAGAGCGCCCACAGGGCAATGCGCCGATCTGCAGGCCATTGCGGCCAGGCAGCAGGCTCCCGCACCCCCAGCGTTCTGTTCGCGCTCTTGCGCCCGGGTTCGATGCTCTGCTTCCGTGCTCACATGTCACCCCTCATACCATTTGTCTGCGGGCGAGATCGGCCAGCGGGCCGGGTGTTTCCAGCAGTTTGTCCAGCGGGCCGTCCTGCACCAGCCGGCCGTGATCCATGACCAGCACCCGCTCCACGGCGCGGATCGTCGACAGCCGGTGGGCGATGACGATTCGGGTGGCGTCCAGTCCTGCCAGGGTCTCGGTGACGACCGCCTGGGTGCGGTTGTCGAGGGCGGAAGTGGCCTCGTCCATGAGCAGGATTCGCGGTCGATGCACCAGCGCCCGGGCGATCATCAGGCGTTGGCGCTGGCCTCCCGACAGCGATCCGCCGCCGCCCTGCAGGACGGTGTGCATGCCCATGGGCATGGCGTCGATATCGGCGTCGAGGCCGGCCAGTCGCGCTGCCCGCCAGGCATCCTCGTTGGTGAACGGGGCATTGCCGACGATGTTGCTGAAGATCGTCCCGGCGGCGACGCTGCCGGTCTGCAGGACGACACCGAGCTGCCGCCGCAGCGCTTCCACGTCGATGGCGCGCAGCTCGCGATCATCGAAGAACACCTCCCCGGCAATGGGCGTCTCGAAGCCCATCATCATGCGGAACAACGTCGACTTGCCGGATCCTGACGCGCCGACAATGGCCACGTACTCGCCGGGGCGGATCAGGAAGGAGACATCATTGAGCACCGTGGGGCCGTCGGCCTGATAGCGGAAACTCACGCCGCGGAACTCGATGCTGCCGTTCACGCGTCCGGGCGAAGGCCGATCGGAGGTGGTTTCCGGGATCGCGTCGAAGACCGGCCGGACCCGTTCGAACAACGGCGCCACCCCGAGGATCCCGGTCAGTGCCAGGGCCATGTCGGTGAGAGCGAGCAGGAACTGAGCGAAGGCGGTGTTGAAGGCGATGAACGCGCCGATGGTCAGCAGCGCACCGCCAGCCTCGGCACTCGGATCAATCAGCGCCTGCAGCTGAGCATCGATCCCGGAACTGATGGTCAGCCAGGCAATGGCGGCGAAGATGGCCACCGTCGCCAGGGGCGGAAACAGGGCCTGGAACACCGCCTGGATGTTGGCCACGCGCTGGGCTTTCAGGTTCAGGCGTTTCTGGCGGGCAAACAGACGGATCCAGTGGGCCAGACCACGCTGCTCGGCGCCGGCGATCTTGAGCTTGTTGATGCCCGAAATGATCTGCACCGTGGTGCCTTCCACCCGGCCCTGATGGCGCATGGCCTCCCGCTCGTGGCGCAGCTGGCGGAGCGAGAGGGTCACGGTGACCGTGAGGCTGACCGCTGCCAATGCCAGGGCGATCAGGGCCAGCTGCCAGCTGTAGACGAACATCAGCAGCAGGCCGAACCACGCGAAAATCGCCCCCAGCAGTGATCGGGTGCCGGCGGCAGCGAGGGTTTGCCGGATCTGGTTGATGCCGAGTACGCGATCAGCGAGATCCCCGGTGTTGTAGCGCTTGTAGAATGCCGTCGGCAGTCGCAGCAGGCGATCGAACACCGCAGCCTGCAGGCGAAAGTCGGCGCGGCCCTGAAGCTGGGTCATGGCCAGCATCTGCATGAGTTGAAAAGCGCTGATGGCGAAGGCGATGGCAATGAGCAACGCGATGACCTGCCAGAGCTGACCGATGTCGGCGGCGGGGATGACATGCTCCACCAGCAGCCCGGCGGCAATGGGCGTGGCCAGACCCAGCATGGCGGCCAGGGCGCTGGCGAGCATCAGGCGGCGCCCCTCCAGGCCACCGCCGCGCAGCGTGAAGCGGGCCAGTTCCCATTTCGTCATGGGCTGATCCGGCAGCGGCTGATAGAACAGGTGAGCCTCCGGCAGCAGGGTTGCTGCATCGGCTTCGGACAGCTCGCGGGGCAGACTGGCACCGGGTTCGTGCAGCTCGAAACGATCGCCTGCGATCGGGATCAGGGCGACGTAGCTGTCCTCGCCACGCCGGGCCAGCATCGGTCCCCGGGCCTGCTTCCACCAGTCATCCCGCAGCAGCACCCGGCGCTGGCGCAGACGGCTGGCCCGCAGCCAGGGGTCCAGGTGCAGCTTTGCTTCGATGTCGGCAGCGGGGATCTGATCCGGAACACCGAGCTTCACCCCGAGATGGTGGCTGATCACGGCCAGGGCGGTTGACAGCCCGGTGGGATCGCTCGTCGCGCCGGGAGGCAGAGTCGCCGTCGCTCCGGCGTCATCGAGACCGTGGCCCGCGCTGTCGGCGATGGCCAGCAGTTCCTTCAGGGCGCTGTCCACCTGCTGCGCACTGAGATCCCGCCTGCGATCCCGGTCCGCGTGTTCGGCGGCACCCTCGACGGCGATGCGCGCGCCGATCAGGTCCCGGGCCAGTGCACCGAAATGCAGCAGGGCAGCTTTTGGGTCTGTCTGTTCCAGCAGCGTGGTGGTGGTCTGGGCATGGATGTCCGCAGCCTCGGAACCGGCCTCGATCCAGGTGCCCCGCAGCAGTGGCACCGGTACTGCCCGGGTACCGTCAGCCTGGATCTGATGGCCGAGGAAGTGTGCGGAGCCGCTGACCGGCGTAGCCCACAACGCGCCGTCGCCGGGGCCCTCGAGGCGGCGGCCGGGCAGTAGCCGTTGCCTGCCGGGCTCGGCCCTGCGTTCCAGCAGTTCGCTCGATAGCTCCATGCGCGCCACCGCGGCCGCCAGCCAGCGGTCGATGGCTGCCGCCGTCGCGGCGCGGGGAAGCTCCGTCAATGCATCGATTCCGGTGAGCACGGAGATCGCGCTGTTCTGGCCGCCGACGGCGAGCAATTCGAAATCGCCCCCGGCCAGCACGCCGAGCATGAGATCGCCTGCCTCTGCCCGCAGCAGGAAGTGGCGGCGGCCATCTGCACCGCGTCGGAACAGATCGACGAAGCCTCGCTCCACCCGCCAGACACACTCCCGATCTTCGATCGCGATGGTGGCGTTGCCTTCGAGTTCCCTGGATTCCAGAAGGCAGCGGGGCGGGACCTCGGGGCGGGTCGCGGCCATGATTCAGGCCGCCCCGATCAGGGCGGCATACTCGCCGTCCATGGCCAACAGTGCATCGTGGGTGCCGCGCTCCACGACTTTGCCTTTGCGCATGACCAGAATCTCGTCGCAGTCGCGAATGGTGCTCAGGCGATGGGCAATGATGATGCAGGTGCTGCCGCGGCGACGCAGATTGTCGTCGATGGCTTTCTCGGAGATGGGATCGAGCGCTGCGGTGGCCTCGTCGAGCACGAGCACGGCAGGGCCGGTGACCAGGGCCCGGGCGATTTCCAGGCGCTGACGTTGGCCGCCGCTGAAGTTCAGGCCGCCTTCTACCACCTCCGCATCGAGGCGTCCGGGTCGGGCGGCGATTTCCGGATACAGTTCCGCGTCCTCCAGCGCGCGGGTCAGCGTGGCGTCATCGGCCCCGGAATCCCACAGAGTGAGGTTGTCCCGCACCGTGCCTTCGAACATGAACACGTCCTGGTCGACGTGGGCGATGGTGCTGCTGAAGACCTCCGGCGGCATCGCGGTCAGGTCGTTGCCGTTGTAGCGGACCGTGCCCGTCCAGGGCCGATACAGACCCACGATCAGGCGTCCCACGGTGGATTTGCCGCTGCCGGAGCCGCCCACCAGTGCCACCCGCTTGCCGGGCTCCACGCTGAGTTCGAAATCCTTGATCAGCGGCGGGGCCACCGGTGAATAGCCGAAGCTCAAGTTGCGGATCTGCAGGCCTTGGGGTGAGGGGTCTTCGCCGGCGGTGGGTTGTGGGCCCGCTTCGGTCGCCGCCGCGGCGGCTCCGGAATCCTGCGGCCCGTGGCCATCCAGTCCGGGACCATCCAGTCCGGGGCCACCTTCGACGTAGGCGAAGGTGTCGGCCACCCTGGCGAGATCGGCCTTGATGGTCTGGATGCGACCGCCGAAGTCCACCAGCTTCTGCACCGGTGAGGTGATGCTGCTGGTCAGACTCTGCACCGCGACCAGAGCACCGAGGGTGAGGTTACCCTCGATGACCTGCCAACCGCCCAGGCCGAGTACGGCCACCGTCGTCAGCGCTGCCAGCAGCGTCGGCACCGTCCCGAGCATCGCGCCCTGGACGCCCAGGGCCTGGGTGGTGGTCAGGAGATTGGCCTGATGCCCGGACCAGCGGGCGAAGGCGTCATCCTCGGTGCCGGAGGATTTCAGCGTCTCGATGGCCGTGATGCTGCCCACCGTGGTCGACAGCAGGCGGCCGCCTTCCGTGAGCGCGCGCCGGCTGAGCAGGTCGCGCTTGCGCTCGACGGCGCGCAGGACGACGAAGTTGATGGCGGTGAGGAACACCACCGCGGCGGCCAGCGTGGGATCGTAGCCGGCCAGCACGGCCGCATAGAAGATCGCCGCCACGGCACTGAAGACGGTGGTGGACAGCTCCCGCGACAACAGGGTGGAGATGCGGTCGGCGGCGGCCACCCGGTTGCTCAGCTCGCCGACGGCGCGCTGGGCGAAGAAGGCAGCGGGCAGCTCGAGCAGTTTGCTCAGGTAGCGGCTGGCGGTGACCACCGCGAGCTTGGCCTCCAGACGCAGCAGGTACTTCTGCTGGTAGTGGGTGAGGATGGCGCGCAGCAGGGCCGTGAGGCCAAGGCCGATGCACAGCGGCACCAGCCAGTGCTGCATGTTGGCCACCAGGATCTCATCGACGAAGATCCGGCCGAAGGCGGCGATCAGGATGCCCGGGATCACCAGCAGCAGGCTGGCCAGCGCGATGAAGGAGAGAGCCAGCCGGGATCCGGAAAGATAGCTGGCCAGCGCGCCCAGGGTGCTCGGCCGGTGGCCGCCGCGGACGAAGCCCTCGCCGGGCTCGAAGGCCAGCACGACACCGGTAAAACTCGCATCGAGTTCCTCCCGGCTGACCACCCTGGGGCCGGAGGCCGGATCGTTGAGGTAAACGCGATCACCGCGCATGCCCTCGAAGACCACGTAGTGGTTGAAATTCCAGTGGATGATGGACGGCACAGGAAGGTCTAGAAGCTGCCCGGGCTCCTTGCGAAACCCCCTGGCTCCCAGGCCATAACGGCGGGCGGCCTTCAGGACGTTGGCAGCGTTGCTGCCATCCCGGGTGACACCGCAGGCCAACCGCAGGTCCTCCAGCGGGACCCAGCGGCCATGATGACCCAGAATCATGGCCAGCGAGGCCGCACCGCATTCCACCGCCTCCATCTGCAGGACGCTGGGCGTCCGGGCGCGCCGCGGTTTTCGCGCCTCGGAGGTGGCGGAGGCCTTGGCAGCCGCGACGCTCACAGCTCGTCGATGCCGGTCGCTTTCCGCAGCAGCGGAATGATCAGGCTGATGGGGCGCTGTTCCCGGACGGTCAGTTTCGCCGAGAGGATGGTGCCGCTGGAAAGCTCCTGGGGTGGCCCCTCGCGTGAGGTCCAGCGGTAGCCGCTCACGGTGCCGTCGGCTCGTTCCAACTCCAGGCGGGCGGCGTAGGGTGCGCCCCGGCCGAGGAAAGCGGCGTTGAGCTGGTCGTTCCTGAGCACGGCGTTCATGGCCTCGCTGGTCACCGGGAACTCCGAGACCTCGATGACCCGCGCCAGCAGCATGCCGTACTCCTCCTTGCGCACCGTGGCCGGTTCGATGCGGGCGGTCATGCCCGGGTGGACGCGTTTGCCGTCTTCGGTGGCAATGTAGACCAGTGCCTGCAGGCCCTCGCCGGAGGTTTCCAGGGACATGATCGACTGGGCGGTGGCGACGACAGTGCCGGGCTGCATGGCGATCTCGATGATGCGTCCAGCCGCCGGGGCGCGCACCACGGTTTCGGACTCCAGCCGCACCTGCAGGGCCTGGATCTGCCGTTCGAGATTGGCGCGCTCCAGTTCCAGTGCCGAGCGTTCCCGCTCCTGACGCAGTTCGAGATCGATGACCTGGCCGTCGAGTTCCGCCAGACCGACCTGGAGGTCAGCCACGCGTTCCCGTGCCCGGCTCGCGTCGACGCGCGTGTCCTGCAGCGCCTGGGCGGAGATCAGGCCTCGGGCTGCATAGGTTTCGAGCAGTTCGAGTTTGGTGGCCTGATGCTCTGCGTTCTGGCGCGCGGCCTCCAGATTCTGTTCCAGGGCCGACTGCCGCAGCCGCAGATTGGTGATCTGCTGGCGGGCCTCGTTCTCCAGGGCCTGAACACGACGGCGCTGGGTGGCTTCCTGATCGGCCAGACGACCGCGCAGATTGACGATCTCCTGGGCCAGGTCCACCCGTTCCATGCGGGCAAGCACTTGCCCGGCGGTCACATGATCGCCAATGGAGACATCGACCCCTGCCAGAATGCCCTGGGCGGGGGCCATGGCCGTCACCACCTGACCACCACGCTGCAGCAGGATGCCGTTGGCTTCCACGCTGGTGGGAATGGCGCCGAGGAAACCCCAGATCAGGAAGGTGACGGTCAGGAACAGGGTCGTGAGCAGGCCCAGCCAGCCGCGGCCGTCGGTGACCTGGGCGAGCTGATCGAGCTGGTCTGGGGAAGACAGGCGCTCCAGCGCGACCTTTCGATAGAGCCGTTCCGACGTGGACACTGCAGTTCCGCCCTCATTCCATGCTGGTCGCGGCAAGGGTATTGGGCGGTGTGTGCCTGAACGTTGGCGTACCCTCTTCCCAGGTGCGAGGCTACAACACCTTTCTGAGGATGTCCCCCCGCGGGTTCAGGCCATGGCTGTTGCAATGGATGCGACCCCATCAGGTCGATCCGGACGCATCAGGACAGACCCCATCCCTTATGGAACAAGGCCATGCCACGGCCATCGAATGGCACGTTCCTCGCGCGACAGGGCCGAAACCATCGGTGGTCGGTAACACGCAGCGTGTCTCAGGCCCGCGCAGCGTCCGGTTTGTCGAGATCGAGCCCCCACTCCTTCGCCGCCCCGTCGGCGCTGCCGGGGTCGACCTCGCCCTCCCGTTCCAGCAATGCCAGCGCGGCATGAGCGATCCAGGCGGCACTGACCTCGAAGTGATCCCGCAGGGCCGCCCGTGATTCGGACAAACCGTAGCCGTCGGTGCCGAGCACCGCATAGGGCCCGGGAACCCAGCGTGCGATGCTCTCGCCCAAGGTGCGCATGTAATCCGAGGCGGAGACGAAGACGCCGCGTTCCCCTTCCAGCAGCGTTTCCAGATAGCCCTGCTCCGGCTCGGCTCTCGGGTGCAGGCGATTGCGTCGCGCCACCGCATTGCCGTCACGCAGCAGTTCGCCATAGCTGGTCACACTCCAGATGTGAGTCGGGATGTCCCGCGCCTCGAGCAGCGCGGCAGCGCGCTGCACCTCCAGCATAATCGCACCGCTGCCGAAGAGGTGGGCCTGACGCTTGCGACGGCGGTCGCCGTCGGCGAGGCGGAAGCGGTACATGCCGCGGATGATGCCGTCCTCCACGCCTTCGGGCATGGCCGGCATGAGCTGGTTCTGGTTGGTGACGGTGATGTAGTAGAAGGCGTCTTCCTGGCGCTGGTACATGACGTCGATGCCGTCACGGACGATGACCGCAAGCTCATAGGCGAAGGCCGGATCAAAGCTGCGCAGGTTCGGCACGGTGCCGGCCATGAGCTGCGAATGGCCGTCCTGGTGCTGCACGCCTTCGCCATTCAAGGTGGTCCGTCCCGACGTGCCTCCGAGCAGAAAGCCCCGCGCCATGGAGTCGCCGCAGGCCCAGATCATGTCGCCGACCCGCTGGAAGCCGAAGATCGAATAGAAGATGTAGAACGGAATCGTCGGCACGCCGTGGTTGGCATAGGCGGTCCCGGCGGCGAGGAACGAGGCCATGGCGCCGGTTTCACAGATGCCCTCCTGCAGGATCTGGCCGTCTTCGGCCTCCCGGTAGGGCGCGATGCTGTCCGCATCCACCGGCTGATAGACCTGCCCGGCGGGTGAGTAGATGCCGGCCTGTGAGAACAGGCCGTCCATGCCGAAGGTGCGTGCCTCGTCGGGAACGATGGGCACGATGTAGCGGCCGAGTTCATCATGACGGATGAGCTTCGACAGCATGCGCACCACCGCCATGGTGGTGGAGATCTGCCGTTCCCCACTGCCCTTGAGGTGATCGCTGAAGAAGTCGAGCGGAGGCGCGGCCAATGTTGGGCAGTCGACGACGCGCTGGGGCACCGGCCCACCGAGTTCACTGCGGCGCGCCTGCAGGTAGGCCAATTCCTCGGAGTCAGGTGGTGGCAGATAGAACTCGGCGCGCTGGGCGGCGTCGGCGTCGATGGGGATGCCGAAGCGCTGGGCCAGTTCCACCCGTTCCTCGGGTGTGAGGTTCTTCTTCTGGTGGACCGTGTTGCGGCCGGCGGACTCGCCCATGCCGTCGCCTTTCACGGTCTTGCACAGAATGACGGTGGGCTTGCCCCGGCTTTTGGTCGCCTCCGCGAAGGCCGCATAGATCTTCTTGTGGTCCTGACCGCCGCGGCGAATGGTGCGGATCTCCTCGTCGGTCAGCGATTCCATCAGCGCCTGCAATTCCGGGATGTCTTCCACCCAGTGTTCGCGCACCATGTTGCCCGGTGAGACGGTGTAGAACTGATAGTCCCCGTCCACAGCCTCTTCCATGCGCTGCTGCAACAGCCCGGTGGTGTCGCGTTCCAGCAGCGGGTCCCAGCCGGAACCCCAGATCACCTTGATCACGTGCCAGTCCGCGCCGCGGAAGCTGCGCTCGAGCTCCTGGATGATCTTGCCGTTTCCCCTGACAGGTCCGTCGAGGCGCTGCAGGTTGCAGTTGATCACCAGCACCAGATTGTCGAGTTCTTCCCGGGAGGCGATGTTGATGGTGCCGAGCACCTCCGGTTCATCGGACTCACCGTCACCGATGAAGCACCACACCCGGCCGCTGTCCGGTTTCTTCAGCCCGCGGCGCTCCAGATACTTCGCGAAGCGGGCCTGATGGATGGCCGAGGGCGTCGACAGGCCCATGGAGGCGGTGGGCATGGTCCAGAAGTCCGGCATGCGCCGCGGATGGGGATAGGAAGACAGTCCGCCGCCGGCGGCGAGTTCGCGGCGGAAATTGCCGAGCTGTTCGGCACAGAGCCGGCCTTCCAGAAAAGCCCGGGCGTAGACGCCTGGCGCCGAATGGGCCTGGACATGGATCTGATCGCCACCGCCGGCCGCCTGACGACCATGGAAAAAATGGTTGAAGCCCACCTCCAGCATGGTGGCCGCGGACATATAGGTGGCGATGTGCCCGCCGACGCCTGAGCCGGAGTCGAAGGCCTGCAGCACCATGGCCGCCGCGTTCCAGCGGATCAGGTTCTCCAGGCGCTGCTCGAGTTCGATGTCACCGGGATAGCGGGGCTGGGCGCGCACCGGGATGGTGTTGACGTAGGGCGTATTCAAGGCCGCCTCGGGCAGGACCAGACCCGACCGGGAAGCATCCTGTTGCAGGCGCCGCAGCAGTTCCTGGGCCCGATCGCCCCCCTGCTCGCGCAGCAGCGATTCGAAGGCGTCGAGCCACTCCTGCACTTCGTCCGCCCATTGATCCTCGACTGCGTCGTGCCGTTCTGGCCACTGGCTCATGCCATCACCTCATGGTTTCCGACCAACGATTATAGGTGGCGCGGTGCCGGCATTTCATGGCGTTTACTCGCTTCTGGCAGGCGGTCAGCGCAATAATGTGCTTTATTTCGAAACTATGAAGGCGTCATCGTGCTCGAGCTGGATCGTATCGATCTCGCCATCCTGCGGGTGCTGCAGGACGCGGCGCGCCTGCCCAACGCTCAGCTCGCAGAGCAGGTCGGGCTGTCGCCTTCACCCTGCCTGCGCCGGGTGCGGCGGCTGCAGGAACTCGGGCTGATTCGCGGCTTCGCCACACTGCTCGAACCGCGGCGGCTCGGGCTTGGCGTCAACGTCTTTGTCTCGGTCACCCTGAACGATCAGGCACGGCCGGAACTCGAGGCCTTCGAGGCACACATTGCCGGTTATCCGGAGGTGATGGAGTGCTACCTGATGACCGGAGATTTCGACTACCTGCTGCGGGTGGTGGCTACCGACCTCGATGCCTACCAGCGTTTCCTGATCGAGAAACTGACCCGCATTCCTGGCGTCGCCAACATCAAATCGAGCTTTGCCTTGAAGCAGGTGATCCAGCGCCATGCGCTGCCGTTGAATCATTTGGGGGGTATTCCCTGATTGGTCGGGGTGCGCGGGCGATGCTATAAACGTGGCAGGCGCATCGCGATCAGCCGTACGCAGCGGCGAGCGTGGCGCGGAGAGAGGTGATGAGTGCATTGACTCTGGGGCCTGCCCAGATGGATTCCAGTGTCGGCAGCCTTCAGCCTGCGGCGCGGCAATCCAGTCCACATTTCCTGCTGACGCTGGCCGAGGCGCAGCGGGCCATGCTCGAAGCCGGCACCCTGCTGACCCTCGGTCCCCTGATGCGCACACTGCCAAGGGGTGATGGTCACGGGGTCATGGTCCTGCCGGGATTCATGGCCACGGACCAGTCCACTGCCCTGTTCCGGCGCCATCTGAACCGGCTCGGTTATCACAGCCGGCCATGGGGGCTCGGGCGTAACCGTGGCCCTCGTGGCGACCTCATGGCCGAGATGGTCACGGCAGTCGCCCGACTGGCCGACGAAACCGGTGAGGCGGTCTCCCTGGTGGGTCAATCCCTCGGTGGCATCTATGCCCGGGAGATCAGTCGGGCGATTCCCGATCAGGTGCGGCAGGTGATCAGTTTGGGCAGCCCTTTCGGCACGGTCGCTGGCGGCGGTACCAATCCGGGTGTGGCGCGGCTGTTCGAACTGTCCACCGGCAAGAGCGCCGCCGAAGCTCAGGCCGAAGTGGGTTTCGCTGACATGAGCGAGCCGCCGCCGGTGCCGAGCACGGCCATTTTCAGCAAGACTGACGGCATTGCCTCCTGGCGCGTGTGTCTGGAGCGGGATGCGCCAACCACGGACAACGTGGAGATCATCGGCAGCCACTGCGGCATGGCCTTCAATCCGGTGGTGCTCTGGGTCGTGGCGGATCGCCTCGCCCAGGCCGCCAATGGCTGGCAGCGATTCGCCCGCACTGGTACCCGGCGTTACCTGTTTCCAGGACCGGTTTTTGCGCCCTGATCGGTCGGCTTTGGCGGCTCGGAGGGCGGCTCCTCTGGCGGCTCGTTGCCGTTGTTTCGGGCGCGTCCCATGATGGTGGCCAACAGGGTCTGGTAGGCGTCGAGGCCCTGGGCGCCGCCCTTGATGACCGACTGCATCATGTTGCGCAGCAGCGTGCCGTCCAGGCCCTTTTCCACCTGGTCCCGCAGGCGCTCCACGAGGAGATCGTTCACTGGCGAGACGTCGGGCAGGCCAAGCAGCCGCCGCGTTTCCTCCGGGGTCACGTCGAGTTCCACTTTTACCTTCATAACGGCTCCGGTTGCGGGCGAGCGACGAGTTGCGCAATGTAGCACGACAGTGCGGGCCACGAGGCAGGCCGCAGTGTTCACGCCTGAAGACCTTTGCCCCCGAGAGCCCTGAAGTGAGAGTCCCGAAGTGAGAGTCCTGAAGAAGTACCCCAATCGCCGCCTCTACGACACCAAGAACAGCGTCTACGTGACGCTCGAGGACGTGCGGCAGATGGTGCTCGTCAATGAGAGCATCCAGGTGGTGGACTCTAAGACCGGCGCCGACCTGACCCGGAGCGTGCTGTTGCAGATCATTGCCGAGCAGGAGGGCGAAGGCCACGAGCCTCTGCTCACCAACCGGGTGCTGCAGCAACTGATTCGCTTCTATGGCGACAGCATGCAGGGTGTGTTGTCGCGCTATATCGAGCAGAGCGTCATGACCTTCCTGCAGCAGCAGGAACTCTATCAGCGCCGCATGCGCGACGTGCTGTCGGCGTCACCGGTAAAACTGGTGCAGAAGTTCGCCGACCAGAATCTGGCCTTCTGGCGCAACCTGGTACAGAAAGAGCAGAAAGAGCACGCAGACGAAGCCGGTCAGGCGAAAGCCGGCGGCGCCGGCTCCGAGCCTGGCGTCGACGCACCGCGGCCTCCGCCGCTCGGTCCGGATGTGTTTGATGCGAAGCAGCAGAGCACTGCCGGCCCGCCGGATTCTCAGAAAAACGCTGAAGAATCAGTTGATAACGGCGAGGAAGGCAAATTCGACAAAGGGGCTTGACACGGCCTGGGCACCTACTTATATTGCACTGCACAAATTGCTGCATCGCACAACGCGGAGGCAGCTCCAGCAGCGAGGTGTTCTTCATGTCGACTCAAACCCGAATCAAGAGTGTGCTCAAGCCGGTCAATGACCTGGTTCTGATCAACGCCGAAACCA
>JAFIFL010000082.1 GCA_020832055.1 Gammaproteobacteria bacterium | reverse complement strand
GCGCCGTAGTCCGCGAGGACGGTACGTTCTGCGAGCCGGGCGAGGTGGGCGAGATCCTGATCAGCGGCCCCCAGGTGATGGTGGGCTACTGGAACAATCCGGAGGCCAGCGGCAAGGCGCTGCAGAACGGCTGGCTGCATACCGGCGATCTGGGCATCCTGGACGAAGACGGCTACCTGAAGGTGGTGGACCGGGCCAAGGACATGCTCATCTCCGGTGGCCTCAACGTCTATCCCGCCGAGATCGAGCGCCTGCTCACCGGCCTCGATGGCGTCATCGAACTGGCGGTGATCGGCATACCGCACGAGCGCTGGGGGGAAACGCCCATGGTGATTGCCAACACCGGCGGCAAGGCGCTGACCGCGGAACAGGTCACGGCCGCCTGTCGCGGCAAACTCGCCGACTACAAGATGCCGCGCTACCTGCTGCTGCGCGACGAAGCGCTGCCCCGTGGCATGAGCGGCAAGGTGCTGAAGCGGGAGTTGCGTGAGGAGTACGCGACGCTGCCTGAGAGCGTCATCAGACTGGATCATTGAAGCCCGCGCTGATTCGGCAGGAGCCAGACGGCGGCGTCGCCGTTTGGCTTACTTGGGGATGTGCGCCCGCGAGGGTAGGGATACCATGGCCAAGACTGATTGTTTCGCTGCAATTGGATCGGGCCTGGACGGAGAGACCGGATCGTGGATGTTGACCTGCCTGAAGCCCAGCGACGACTGGCTGAACTCATCAGATCGGCCCGGGCTGGCGAGGAGATCGTGATCGTGAATCGCGGTGAACCGGTGGCGCGCCTGTTGCCGATTGTCCGACATGAACACCGAGGCAATGGCGGCCGACTCCTGGATTGGTTGGCATCCGAGGACTCGGGGTGTGGTATTCGGAGATCACACGACGAGATCGAGGCCGGCATAGCAGAAGAGCGGGACGCGTGGGACTGATCTATCTGGACAGTTGCCGGCTGATTTATCTGGTAGAAAGTGACCCGTTTCGGGCGCCTCAGGTCCGACAGGCGATGTCAGAGTATCGCGACGGTTCGTTTGCAGTGTCGGCCCTGGTTCGGCTCGAGTGTCTGGTGCATCCATTGCGTACTGGCGATGCTCGCCTCGCGCGACGGTACAAGGGTGCCCTGGAACGTCTGCATTGGTTGACCATCCCGGATGAGGTCTACGACCTTGCCGCCGAGCTTCGAGCCCGTCATGGTCTGAAAACTCCGGATGCCCTTCACTTGGCCTGCGCGCGACACCATGCCTGCGAGGCACTCTGGACAAACGATGATCGCCTGGCGACGGCGGCTCCGTCGCTGGCTCGTGCCATAGGCGGCATATGACTTACGTGGCCTGCGGGCTGCTTTCAATGGAGACCAGACATGCGTGACGAGACCCTGGCGATCCACGCCGGATACACCACCGACCCCACCACCAAATCGGTGGCCACGCCGATCTATCAGACCGTGGCGTATGAATTCGACAGCGCCCAGCACGGTGCGGATCTTTTCAACCTCGCGGTGCCGGGGAACATCTACTCGCGCATCATGAATCCCACCAACGGCATGCTCGAGGAGCGGGTGGCGCAACTCGAAGGCGGCGTGGCGGCCCTGGCCCTGTCGGCCGGCAGCGCGGCCATCCACTACGCCATCGTCAACATCGCCCGGCAGGGCGACAACATCGTCACCATCCCCCAGCTCTATGGGGGGACCTACACACTGTTCGCCCACATGCTGCCCGACCTCGGCATCGAGGTCCGCTTCGCTGAGGACGACAGTCCGGCAAGCCTCGAGAAGCTCATCGACGGGCGCACCAAGGCGGTGTTCTGCGAGAGCATCGGCAACCCGGCGGGCAATATCGTCGATCTCGAAGCCATTGCCACCATGGCGCACAAACACGGGGTGATCCTCATCGTCGACAACACCGTGGCGACGCCGGCACTGCTGAAGCCGATTCAATATGGCGCCGACGTGGTGGTGCATTCCCTCACCAAATACATGGGCGGACATGGCACCACCCTCGGCGGCATCGTGGTGGATGCGGGCACCTTCGATTGGAAGGCGAATGCCGAACGCTATCCCATGTTCACCACGCCGGAGCCGGCCTATCACGGTGTGGTCTATGCCGAAGCTTTCGGTGCTGCGGCCTACGTGGCGCGAGTCAGGACCGTGGCTTTGCGCAATACCGGCTCAGCGCTGTCGCCCATGAATGCCTTCCTGCTCATGCAGGGCATCGAGACGCTGTATCTGCGCATGGAACGGCACTGCGAGAACGCCCAGGCCGTCGCCGAGCATCTGCAGCAGCATCCGCAGGTGGCGTGGGTGAGCTATGGCGGTTTGCCCGAGGATCGCTATCACGAGCTGGCCAAGCGCTACACCAACGGGAAACCTTCGTCGCTGCTGACCTTCGGGCTGAAGGGCGGTTTTGATGCCGGCGTGAAGTTCTACGATGCGCTGGAATTGATCAAGCGGCTGGTGAACATCGGTGATGCCAAGACCCTGGCCTGCCATCCGGCGTCCACCACTCATCGCCAGCTCAGCGAGGAGGAGCAGGTGGCGGTGGGCGTGCGGCCGGAGATGATCCGGATCTGTGTAGGTATCGAGCACATCGACGACATCCTGGCTGACATCGATCAGGCGCTGGAGAAATCGGCATGAGCGGTCGGCTGGCAGGCAAGGTGGCCCTGGTCACCGGGGGATCGTCGGGCCTCGGCGCCGGTATCGTGCAGCGCTATCTGGAGGAGGGCGCTACGGTCTGGAATGCCGATCTCAATGCGCCGGAGCAGCCTTCCGGGCGCTACATTCCCCTGGACGTCTGCGATGAAGCCCAGTGGGAGCAGGTGCTCGCAGCCATCGTCGCGGAATCCGGAGGACTGCACGTGCTGGTGAACAACGCCGGCATCTTCACGTCCTCGCCTGTGGACGAGACTCCGGTGGAGGATTTCCGGCGGGTGCTCGACGTCAACGTCATCGGTGTCTTTCTGGGCTGCAAGCACGGTGTGCGCCGCATGAAGTCGGGCGGCGGCGGTTCCATCATCAATCTGTCGTCCGTCACCGGCCTGCGCGGGCAGGTGGGCGGTGCGGCTTATGGAGCCAGCAAGGCGGCGGTGAAGATGCTGTCGAAGACCGTGGCGCTGGAAGGCGCGGCCCACGCCATCCGCTGCAACAGTATTCACCCGGGCATCATCGAGTCTCCCATGCTGCGGGCTGCCATGGCTGCCAGCGGCAACCCGGATGCGGCGGAAAAGCACATCAACGGCTATCTGCCCATGGGCTTCATCGGTGACCCGGTGCAGGACATCGGCAACATGGCGCTGTATCTCGCCTCCGACGAGAGCCGTTACATCACGGGAACCGAAATGGTGGTGGACGGCGGGATGATCACCGGCCTGCCGGGCTGAGCTGGCAGACAGCGGCGTGAGTGGAGATGAACACCTCGCCGCTCAAGTGCCCGAGCAGGGTGCCGGCTTCGAGCCGGTCCATGACCGGACCCTTGACCTCTGCCAGATGCAGGCGTACGCCGCGATCCGCCAGGGTGGCATTGAGATACTCCAGCATGTCGGCGGCGGTGGCGTCGACGTGGCTGACGGATGACATCACCAGGATCAGGTGCTCGGCTTCGGGATGCTCGGCGGCGATGGCGAACAAGCGCTCCTCGATGCCTTCTGCATTGCCGAAGAACAGGTTCTCGTCCACACGGACGATGACCAGGGCGGGGTCGCATTCCACTTCCGGGTGACGCAGGACATTGCGGAAGTGTTCGCTGCCGGGCATGCGACCCATGACCGCCAGATGGGGGTGGCTGGCGCGCCACACCAGCAGCGCCAGGGAGAAGACCACACCGAACACCACGCCGGCTTCCACGCCGGCCAGCAGCACGCCCAGCGCCGTGCCACCGAAGGCAATGCCTTCCAGGCGGTCGAAGCGCCACGCGTGCTTCAATCCCTTGATGTCGACCAGGCTGAGCGCGGCGATGATGATCACGGCCGCCAGGACCGTATTCGGCAGACTGCGGAACAGACCGGTGGCGAACAGCAGGACCACCACCATCAAGCCTGCTGCCAGCACGCCGGCCAGCGGGGTGCGGGCGCCGGCCTCGGCATTGACGACGGTCCGGGAGAATCCGCCGGTCACCGGAAAGGCGCCGGAGAACGCGCTGGCCAGATTGGCTGCGCCGAGTCCTCGCAGTTCGGCATTGGGGTCGATACGCGCGCCGGCCTGCCGGGCGAAAGCCTGGGCAATGGCCACGCTCTCGACGAAGGTGATCAGGCTGATGATCAGCGCCGGCAGCCACAACGCCGTGAGCAGCGACCAATCCAGAGCAGGCCACACCATCTGCGGCAGGCCGGTGGGCAGGCTGCCGACCACCGCGAGCTGATCTCCGATGCCTGTGAGGGCGACGCCCGCTGCGGCCAGCAGCACGACGGCCATGGGAGCCATGCGGCTGAGCAGGGTCGCCTGGGGGCCGGGTATTCCCATCCGTTCGAGTGCGGTCGCGAGATGGCGACGGGCGAGCCAGAGCAGCAGCAACGCCCCCACACCGATGGCGCTGGTGAGGGGATCGAGGCTGCTCGCTGATCCCAGCAATGCCCAGAGCAGTTCCAAGGCGGTGTCGCCTTGGCTCTGGATGCCGAGCAGCGGCCGCAGCTGGCCGATGATGATGAGAATGGCGGCGCCGGCAATGAAACCGTTGATGACCGGATGGCTCAGCAGGCGGGCCAGCTGACCGAGTCGAAGCAGCCCGAACACGAACAGCATCAGGCCCGAGAGGAAGGCCAGCACGATGGCGCCAGCGATGTACTCGGGACTCCCCGGTGCAGCGATGGGTGCGAGGGCGGAAGCGGTCATCAGGGCGGTGACGGCTACCGGTCCCACCGAGAGCACCATGGAGGTTCCGAACAGCGCATAGGCCACCATGGGCAGCACGCTGGCGTAGAGTCCGAGCTGGGGCGGCAGACCGGCGAGGCTGGCGTAGGCCAGCCCCTGGGGCACCAGCAGCATGGTGACCACCAACGCGGCGATGAGATCGCCGGGCAACTGCCCCCGCCGGTAGGCGGCCACCCAGGCCGGTGCATGCAGCTTCACGGCTTGCTGCTGACCTTGCGGCGCTCGATCAGTTCGAAGATGCCCATGCCGGCGAGCATGGCGATCACGAAGACGAGGGCCTCAACGCGCAGGGCGCCCAGGGCCACCAGAGCTGGACCTGGGCAGAAGCCGGCCAGACCCCAGCCGACGCCGAAACCGAGACTGCCGAAGATCAGTCGGCCATCGATGTCGCGCCGGGTGGGCAGGTGCAGGGGCTCGGCAAACACGGTCCGGGTGCGCCCGGACAGGAACAGGAAGGCGGGCAGGGCAACGGCGATGGCGCCAACCATGACCAGGGCCAGGGACGGATCCCAGGGTCCCGCGAGATCGAGAAAGGCGAGCACCTTGGCCGGATTGACCATTCCGGAGAGGATCAGGCCGATTCCGAAGATCAGGCCGGTAACAAATGCGGTGAGCAGGGCGCGGGGCATGGCATCAGCTCCCAATCAGGTGACGCAGCACGAACACGGTGAGGAAACCCGTGGCCATGAATGCGAGGGTCGCGATGATGGAGCGTGGTGACAGGCGTGAGATGCCGCAGACACCGTGGCCGCTGGTGCAACCGGCGCCATAGCGTGTGCTGATGCCAACCACGAGTCCGGCCAGGATGAGCATGGGGTAGCTGGCGTCGATGCGGATCTCGGGCAGGTTGGCGACCAGCAGCCAGGCTGCAGGCGCCAGGAGCAGCCCGAGGACGAAGGCCAGACGCCAGCCGACCTCGCCTGACTTCGGGTTGATGGCGCCGCCGACGATTCCGGCAATGCCTGCGATGCGGCCGTTCAGCAGGGCGAGCAGCGCCGCCGACAGGCCGATCAGGGCTCCGCCGGCCAGGGCCGAGTAGGGTGTGAAGGCACTCCAGTCGATGCTCATGCGGGGCTCCTCATTGGGGGCAGTAGTGTTCGTAGAGGGTTTGCAGTAGGGCCAGGATGCGCGGATCGGTGACGCGATAGTAGATGCGTTTGCCTTCCCTTCGGGTGCTCACCAGCCCGGCGCGACGCAGCACCCCGAGCTGCTGCGACAGCATGGGCTGCTGCATGTCGAGTTCGGCCTGCAGGTCGCTGACGCAGCGTTCACCCTGACTGATCTGGCACAGCAGCAGCAGCCGGTCTTCATGGGCGAGGCTGCGCAGGGCGGCGGTGGCCTCACCGGCTGCGGCGCGCATGTCGCTGATGTCGAGCTGGGCGGTGTCAGGCATGACGCGGGTGTTTTCCTTCTCGGTCGATCATCAGTTGGCTTGAAAACATTATATAGATAGTTATTATGTATTCAAGCCAATTAAACTCTGCTCTGGCAGATGCGAATCGCCCCTGGTGGGCAGATGAATGATGAATCAGGAGGCCCCAATGCAGCCGCAGATCCGTGCCTTTCTGGACGACGACAGCGAGACTTTCAGTTACGTCGTCTATGACGAGCCCGGCGGCCACGCTGCAGTCGTGGATCCGGTGCTGGATTTCGACAGCAAGTCCGGTCGCACCCGGACCGATGGTGCCCAGCGCATCGTCGATTTCGTTCGCGAGCATGATCTGGTGGTGGACTGGATTCTCGAAACCCATGCCCATGCGGATCATCTCTCGGCGGCGCCCTTCATCCGTGATCACCTCGGCGGGCGCATCGCCATCGGCGAGCACATTCGCGACGTGCAGAGGATCTTCAAGGATGTCTTCAATCTCGAGCGGTCCTTTCTGCCGGATGGCAGTCAGTTCGATCACCTGTTCGTCGACGGCGATCGTTTCCGCTTCGGCCTCTTCGAAGGTCGCGTCATGCACGTCCCGGGGCATACGCCTGCGGATCTGGCCTACGTGATCGGTGATGCCGTATTCGTGGGGGACACCCTGTTCCCGCCGGATGTGGGCACGGCGCGCTGTGACTTTCCCGGCGGGGATGCGGCCACCCTGTACCGCTCCGTGCAGAAGCTGCTCGCATTGCCGGACGACACCCGGCTGTTGGTCTGCCACGATTATCCCCCCGAAGGGCGGTCCGAACACGTCTGGGAAACGACCGTGGGCGATCAGCGTCGCCGCAACATGCACATTCACGAAGGCGTGACCGAGGCCGGGTTCGTGGCCATGCGCGAGCAGCGCGATGCGACCCTCGCGATGCCGCGCCTGATCCTGCCGTCCATCCAGGTCAATATCCGAGCCGGCCAGATGCCCCCGGCGGAAGACAATGGCACCGTCTATCTCAAGTTGCCCATCGACCGGCTGTAGGTGCTCTGATAGCTTCCCGCTTCGACTTGGCGGGAGAACAGCGCATGACGCAAGAACACATCCTTGTGGCCGGCGCCTCCGGCGTGGTCGGCTATGCGGCCATGAAGCTGTTTGCCGAACGCGGTTGCCGCGTGACGGCGGTGTCGAGACGACCGCCGCTGAACACCTTCGGCGCGGAGCATCTGGCGGTCGACCTGATGGACGCCGAGGCTTCCCGCGCAGCCTTCGGCAAGATGACGGATGTGACCCGGGTGGTTTACGCGGCGCTCTATGAGAAACCTGGATTGATGCCGGGCTGGGTGGAAGCCGATCACATCGAGACCAACCGCCGCATGTTCGAGAACCTGCTCGAACCGGTGGCCGCATCGTCCAGGGGCTTGCGCCACGTCTCCCTGCTGCAGGGGACCAAGGCTTATGGTGCCCATGTGCGGCAGATCCCTCTGCCGGCACGGGAGCATCGCGACGAACTGCACAGTCAGCCGAATTTCTACTGGGAACAGGAGCGATACATTCGGGAGCGTCAATCCGGCAGCGACTGGCAATGGACCATCTTCCGACCCCAGCTGATTTTCGGCATGGCCCTTGGCGCGGCCATGAATCTGATTCCTCCGGTCGGCGTCTATGCGGCGCTGCTGCGGGAGCAGGGGGAACCGTTGCACTACCCGGGCGGACCATCGACATTCGTCATCGAGGCCGTCGACGCGGACCTGCTGGCACGGACCATGGCCTGGGCTGGGGACGACACCGGCCGCGATGCTGCGGCGAACGAGATCTTCAACGTCACCAATGGCGACGTATTCGTCTGGCGGGAAGTCTGGCCGGCCATTGCCGATGCCTTCGGCATGGCCGTGGGCGAGGAGCGGCCGCGCAGCATGGCGAGTGCATTGCCCGAGCAGGCGGGGGACTGGGATGCCGTTCGTGATCGTTACCGCTTGCGCGCGCCGGAACTGTCAGCCTTCGTCGGCGAATCCCACCACTACATGGACTTCACGCTGACGCCGGGCGTTCCGGAGCGAACGGCCGCTGCGCTGGTGTCCACCATCCACCTGCGGCAGGCGGGCTTCGCCGAGTGCATGGACACCGAAGCGATGTTCCGCAAGTGGATCCGGATCTACCAGGGCGAAGGGTTGCTGCCGCCCGTCAATCGGTGACCGCTAGAGCCTGAAGGCCCCGGGAGCGATGGTCAGCGGCACGCGCCCTTCGCGGCTGACCTGCAGGGGCCGCGGCCATAGCTCTACGTCGATCTCGCCGTCGAGCAGGTAGCTCAATTCGGAGGGAGGCCGGCGCGTCCACTCGCTCAGCTGGCCGAGGAGGCGGACCGCGTTGACGGAGAGTTCGAGCTGGACGCGGCTGGTTCCGTTGGCGGGTATGCGCATGGTTTCCGTGCTCGCGCCAGTGCCGAGGTCGATGCCGCTCACCGTGAGCCCGTAGCGAATACCGGTGATGGGCAACGGAATGCTGTTGGGATTTGTCACTTCGAGCTGGAGCCCGAATCGCTGCTCGTCGAAACCGAGCTGCAGCAGATCAATGCGCTGCAGGGCGATGCCCGGCGGTTGCAGTTGTGGCAGCGTGGCGCAGCCGCTGAGCAGGACAAGCGTGAGCAGTGACAGGGCGCGTAGCAAGGCAACGTCTCCGGCTTGGACAGGTCGAGTGGGCAGCCTACGCGGCGGCGCGGGTGGCGGAAAGCGGTGCGTGCCGTGCAGACATCCACCATGGGCAAGTCCGCGCATTTCGGCCAGGATAGCACCCTGGGGATTCGGGGAGGGTCGGCATGTCTGATTCACCACGCGCAGCAGCACACTCGCGCGGCATCTGCGGCACTCTGGTTGCGTTGCTGCTGGCGGGGCTCGCTGGGTCTCCTGCTGCCGATGACGTCCGTCTGCCTCGTACCGTAGCCTGGTCCGCCTATCCCACGGGAACTCAGGGCTACAGTCAGGCGGTGGCCATAGGCAGTGTCCTGCAGCGGGAGTACCGCACCAACCTGCGGGTGATTCCGGGTCGCAACGATGTTTCGCGGCTGGCCACGCTGCGGGCCGGCCGGGTGCAGTTCTCGGCCGGCGGCTCCGAGGCGGTCTACGCCCAGGAGGCCTTGCTGAACTTTGCATCGCCGCTGTGGGGCCCGCAGCCTTTGCGGCTGGCCATGTGGTCCATTGCCGACAGTTGTTCGTTCTCCTTCGCCGCAGCCGCCGATTCGGGCATCGAGACGGTGGCCGACATGCGCGGACGGCGCCTGACCTGGGTGCAGGGAGCGCCGTCGCTGAACAACGGCAGTCGAACGCTGCTGGCCTATGCGGGCCTCGACTGGAACGACGTTGTGAAGGTGGAAGTGGGCGGCTATCCGGCATCGGTGGACGCGGTCATCAACGATCGTGCTGACGTGGTGGGCGGTGGCTGCAACTCGCCACCCTTCCTGCGCCTTGAAGCATCCCCGCGTGGTCTGAGATTCCTGCGCTTTCCCCATGATGACGAGGAGGCCGTGCAGCGGGTGCTGGACCGTCTGCCCTGGTACATCCCCCACCTCACCACCGAGGGTCCGACGGTGCCGCCTGAGGGGCTGGAAGTTTTCACTTCGCCTTATCCCATGCTGGTGTCGATGGACGATGCCCGGGAGGAGCTGGTCTACAGTCTGGTGAAGGCCATCCACCTCCACTTCGAGCGCTACAAGGACAACGCGCCAGGGGCTAACGGTTGGGCCTTGGAGCGGCAGCATTTCGAGCGTGCCTTTGTGCCCTATCACGAAGGCGCCATTCGCTACTGGCGAGAAATCGGCGCCTGGGACGATGCGGCGCAGGCCCGCCATGAGGCCAACCTGAAGCGTCAGACGGTTCTGCGCGCGGCCTGGGAGGAGTGGCTGGCCGAGGTTGCCGCACAGCGCCCGGACGAACAGCGTTGGTGGACCCGGCTGCGAACGGCCTGGAACGCCTGGATGAGTGGTGCCGCCACCGATGCCGAGGCTTTCGAGCAGGGCTGGCTCGAAGCGCGCCGGGCAGCGCTCGAATCACATGGCATGGTCACGATCATCGATGACTGAGCCCTCGCTGCACGACGAAGGCGCCACCCGCTATCGGCTGCTGTCGCCGTTCTGGCAGGCCGTCATGGCCGCCATCACCGCCGCGGCCACGCTGCTGGCCATCAATCAGATCTTCAACCTGGGTTTCTTCCTCGGCGAGGTGCTGCTCGACGGCCGCTATCTGTATCTGCTCACCGGTCTGATGCTGTCCATGGTCTTCATCGCCTTTCCGGCCGGCGCCCGCGCCGCCGGCGACCGTGTCCCCTGGTATGACCTCTTGGTCATCGCAACCATCGCCGTGATCTTCGGCTACTTTGCCTGGAACGCCGAACGCATCGTCCTGGAAGCCTGGGAGTACATCGCGCCGCCCATCGGTATTGTGCTGTCCATGGTGGTGTGGGTGATCGTTCTGGAAGCGGGTCGCCGGGCCGGCGGCTGGCCCATCTTCGTCATCGTGGCGGTGCTGTCGCTGTATCCCCTGTATTCCGATCGCATGCCGGACGTGGTGGCCGGCATCGGCATGCGGCTGCCGGAAACGGCCATCTTCCATGTGCTGAGCGAAGAGAGCCTGTTCGGCATTCCCATGCAGGCCTTCGGTCTGCTGGTATTCGGTTTCCTGCTGTTCGGAGTGGCGTTGCGCTTCACCGGCGGCGGGCCGTTTTTCATCAACTTCGCGTTCGCACTGCTCGGGCACCTGCGCGGCGGTCCGGCCAAGGTGGCGATCTTTTCCAGCGGGCTGATGGGCTCCATGAGCGGTGGTCCGGTGACCAATGCGCTGACCACAGGGCCCCTGTCCATTCCGGCCATGCGCCGCATCGGCTTCTCGCGGGAATACGCGGCGGGGGTGGAAGCCTGTGCTTCCACCGGCGGTGTGCTGATGCCACCGATCATGGGTGCCACTGCATTCGTGATGGCAAATTTTCTCGGCGTCAGCTATGTGACGGTGGCCCTGGCTGCGGTGATTCCGTCACTGCTGTATTTCTTCGGGCTGTTCATGCAGATCGACGCCTATGCGGCGCGCAACAACCTGCACGGGCTGCCGCGCGAGGAGCTTCCGCGGCTCGGTGAGGTCTTCAAGGCAGGCTGGTACTTCATTTTCGTCTTCGTCCTGCTGATCTTCCTGCTGGTGTACATGCAGCGTGAGGCCACCGCGCCGTTTCTGGCCACGGGATTGCTGCTGATCATCAATCAGTTCACCTCTCATCGTCTGGATCTGGCCGGCTTCAAGCGGTTGGTGGCGGCCTGTGGGCAGCTGATGGCGGAATTGGCAGGCATTCTCGCGGCCATCGGCCTGATCGTCGGGTCGCTGGCGGTCACCGGCATGGCGGGAACCCTGGCCAATGATCTGGTCTACATCGCCGGCGAGAACGTGGTGATTCTGCTGATCATGGGGGCGGTGACCAGCTTCGTGCTCGGGATCGGCATGACCGTCACGGCGGCCTACATCTTTCTGGCCATTGTGCTGGCCCCGGCGCTGGTGAACGCGGGGCTCGACCCCTTGGCCTCGCACATGTTCATCATGTATTGGGGCATGCTCAGCTTCATTACGCCGCCGGTAGCCCTGGCGGCGTTTGCGGCGGCTTCGGTGGCCGAGGTTTCGGCCATGCGCGCGGGTCTGCAGGCCATGCGGCTGGGCACCATCATCTACTTCATCCCGTTCTTCTTCGTGTTCAATCCGGCGCTGCTGATGCAGGGTGGGGCCGGCGAGATCCTGACCGTGCTGGCGACCGCCATGGTCGGCGTGGCCCTGGTGTCAGGCGCGCTGCAGGGGTGGCTGCTCGGCTTCGGGGACCTTGGCAAGGGTGTCGCGGGCGTGGCGGTACGGGTGGCGATTTTTATCGCGGGTCTCTTGCTCGCTGCGCCCGGTGGCGGGATGCTGGGCGTGCCACACTGGTTGCTGCTCGCGGTCGGGCTGGTGCTGGTAGGTGGGGCGATGCTGGCGGCCACGGGAGTGCGCCGCATGCAGCAGAACGCATCGGGGGAGCGCGCAGGATGATCCGCAGGCGGACGGCAAGAGGCGGGCGATCGGTCGACATTCGCTGGACCTGATGCGGCATATTACTGGGCTGGAAGCACTTGAAGGAGGTCAACTGACATGGGTCCATTCGAACTGGCTGCCTTGGCGATCATTGCCGGCTGCCTGCTCAGCGCCTTCAAGGCGTACAAGAAAGGCCATCGCGGCGCCGATCCGGCGGCCATGGCGGCTTTGGAGTCCGAGATCCGAGCCTTGAAGGAGCGGGTGGGGACCCTCGAATCCATCGTCACGGATCGCTCCTATCACCTGAAGGAAGAGATCAGTCGCCTGTAGCGTCTGCCGCCCGGGCTCACGCGTTGGCGTGACCCGATGGCGTCAGGTGGGCCCCGGCGTGGACGTGGCCGAAACGGTTGGTGTGCTCGAGTTCGAAGTTGTCGAGAATGCGGTCGAGCGTGCGGCTGATCCGCGTGCAGTTGCGGATCATGGCGATCCGGGGCCAAGTGGAACGTTCCCCTTCTTTGACCAGTTGGCGGGTCTGATCCTCGGACAGGATCGACAGCAGCATGCCCGGGCTCCACAGCCGCTGACGGGGAATGATGTTGATGTCCGCGGTGTAGTCCTGGGTGACCACGCCGTACCACATGCGCACGGCCATGTTCACTGGGTAGATGTTGCGGACCGCATTCATCGCAGTGGGGTAGGTGGCGCGCAGGAGTTCCTTGCTGGCGCGCTGGTAGATGTCCCAGACCCTGGAGACGATGCCGCCGTCCCAGTCGCTGTCCCGAACGGACCACAGGACCAGAGGATTGATCATGCTGGTCATGAAGTGATTGACGCCATAGAGACGCGCCAGTCGTTTTGCAGGCAGATCATCACTCACTGAGCCATCCACCCAGCGGCTTGCCGGCAGGTAGGGTTTGCGCCCGCCCTGGGCGTCGCGCGCCATGAGCATGACCGGCGGAAAGATGCCTGGAATGGCGCATGAGGCCAGCACGGCTTCACGGATGAAGACGTTCGGTGAAGTGATGGCATTGAGCAGTCGCGAGGCTTGATGCAGCCGGCTGGGAGCAATGGAAATGTTGATGCTGCGTCCAGTGCGCTCGAAGGCTTCCTGAAAAGTCATGTCCGGAATCAGCCGCTCGAGCGTTTCCTGGACATCCTCGATGGTCATGCGCTGCCCCACCGGAGCGGGCGAAAAGTAGATCATCGTCTCGTCGTGGAGCAGCGCAGCGAGCTCCTCGTCGGTATGGGTCCCGAGGACCCCTGCCACGAAGGATCCGGCGCTGGAACCGGAGAGCACGGTAGGCACGAGATCCTGTTCGAACAGCGCCTTGGTGACGCCGAGGTGGAAAGGACCCAGCGAACCACCGCCACTGAGCATCAGCGCAGAACGGCCATAGCAGTGACTGGCACGCCGGAAGAAATCGAGCTTGTCCGCAAAGGGAATGACATCGTCCGAGGTGGCAGCAATCTGCTCGATGGCGTCATCGAGTTCGCGGACATAGGCGTCGATCAGTTCCTTGGTGCCGAACTTGGCCTCGCTGTACATGGCAGGCTTGCCGATCCCGTCCATGTTGCCGTGGATGCCTTCGTTCAGATAAAACAGCAATTCGTGGGGGTCGTCGGCCGCGCGCAGCTCCCGCAGCCGGTCGAGTCTGCGACGAACCCTGGCGTAGCCGTAGCGGGAACTGCGCTCCTCGCGCTTCCAGCGCACCGCGCCGCTGCGCTCGTCATGAGCGAGAGCGGCTTGCTTCCACTCCTCGTAGGTGTCGGCCTCCTCCATGGCACGCTTCAGGGCGCCGAGGCTCTGGGTCGGCATGGGCGGAACTCCTGGGGCGGGTGCGTTCATGCAGCGTCATCCACCGCAAGCTGCTCGCGCAATTCACGCTTGAGGAACTTGCCGTTAGCATTGCGTGGGAGGGGTTCCTCGCGGAACCAGATGTAGCGCGGTACCTTGTGCTTGGCGATCTGGGCCCCGCAATGGGCGCGCAGCGCTTCGGCGGTGAGTGGCTTGCCGGGCTTCGGTACGATGCAGGCGCCGACTTCCTCGCCGAGGCGATCATCGGGCACACCAAACACGACGCACTCGGCGACGTCATCGTGGTTGAACAGGGCGCTCTCCACCTCTGCGCAGTAGACGTTTTCGCCGCCGCGCAGGACCATGTCCTTGAGGCGATCGACGATGTAAACAAAGCCGTCTTCATCCATCCGGGCCAGATCACCGGTATGCAGCCAACCATCCTTGATGGTTTCCGCGGTGGCGTCTGTGCGGTTCAGGTAGCCGCGAATCACCGGCGCGCCACGCACGCACAGCTCGCCGACTTCGCCGATGGGCAGGGCGTTGCCCTCGGGGTCGCGGATCTCCGCCTCGAAGTTCGGGCATACCGGTCCGCAGCTGTCCGGGCGATCGACGAAGAAATCCCCCGCAATGGAGGTGATGATGCCGCAGGTTTCGGTCATGCCGTAGCCGGTGTTGGGGCGGGCTGTGGCCACGTCCTTCTCGATGCGGCCCACCAGATCAGGCTGCAGTTGCGCGCCGCCGCCACCTAGGACCAGCAGGCTCGACGTGTTGCGCTTCGGAAAATCCGGATGGGCGATGAGTTCCCGCGACATGACGGGCACCCCGCTCATGCTCGAGACCTTTTCCTCTTCGATCAGACGCAGGGCCTCGCCGGCGTCCCACTTGTACATCAGCACCAGTTTGCCACCGGTGGCGGTGGCGCCCTGAGCAACACAGTTCATGGCGGTGACGTGGAACAGCGGGGTCGTGACCAGAGCGATACCCTGGGGCGGATTTTCCAGGTCTTTGGGATCGAGCTGGCCGGTCATGACCTGTACGCTGGCGCTGATGGCGCCCATGCAGAGGATATTCAGCACGTTGTTCACGCAACCCCGATGGGTCTGCTGGGCGCCCTTGGGGCGCCCGGTGGTGCCTGAAGTGTAGAAAATGCAGGCATCCGAGTCCGGGTCGATCTCCACTTCGGGCAGGGTGCCGTCGTGGGTCTCCACCTGCTTTTCGTAGGAGACGACCTCGGCAGGGAACTCACCGTCGAGCCGCACGCCCACCAGCAGGGGTTCCGGGACCTCTTGGCGGTGGGGCAGTAGCCGCTCCAGGCGCTCCTGATCGCAGAAGATCACCTTGGGAGTGGAATCCTGGATACCAAAGACCATCTCCGGTCCGACCCACCAGGCGTTCATGCCCACCACCGTCGCGCCCATGGAGACAATGGCCCAGTAGCAGAGCAGGTGCTCGGGATAGTTGCGCATGGCGATGGCGACGCGGTCGCCGGGCTGAATGCCTTGGGCCTTGAGCCAACTGGCGATGGTGGCCACTTCCCGATGGGCTTCGGCGTAGGTCCAGCGCTCGTCCTGATAGACGAGATACTCACGGTCGGCAAAGGCTGCCGAGGCCAACCAGAGCTCGCGCAGGTTCTGGGGTCCGTTCTTGTAGGTCAGCGTCGGGTTGCCGCGGACGTTCACCGTCACGACTTCGAAATCCCCGCCGGGACCCGTCAACTGGGCCCGGACCTGCTTCTGCTCTGCGTACATGCCATCCTCCTCCACGATCAGGTCGCCGGATTCTGCCCGTTCGAACCGAGAGGGGAAAGTCGCGGTAGTGGTATCCTGCGCCCCGTCGAAGCCCGGGTGGCGAAATTGGTAGACGCAGGGGACTTAAAAT
>JAFIFL010000081.1 GCA_020832055.1 Gammaproteobacteria bacterium | reverse complement strand
GCGCAGCGAAATGCGCCGATCTCGATGGCGTGCAGCGAAGGCAATGCCGTCAGTTCTGGCAGAGCGCCTTCAGATCGGCCCAATCGCTTTGCGATTAGGGCCTTCCCACAAGCCCGGGCTCTGGCTGTCAGAGACTGCCGAACGTCTTGCCTTCCTTCGCCAGTTTCTCCAGCAGCGGGGCCGGCTTCCAGAAATCGCCGTATTCCTCGCGGAACTTTTCGATGTCCTGGTAGATATTGTCCAGACCCTGCTGATCGGCCCAGAACATCGGGCCGCCGGTGACTTCGGGGAAGCCGTAGCCATTGATGTAGACGATGTCGATGTCGCAGGAGCGGATGGCGATGCCGTCCTCGAGGATGCGTGCACCTTCGTTGATGAGGGCGTAGAGGCAGCGCTTCTTCACTTCCTCGTCGCTGATCTCCCGGCGCTTGATGCCGAGTTCTGCGGAGGTCTCCTCCACCAGCTTCACGACTTCCGGGTCCGGCTGACCGGCGCGGCTGCCTTCGCTGTAGATGTAGAAACCGCGGCCGTTCTTCTGGCCGAAGCGTTCGAGTTCGCAGAGTTTGTCGGCTACCCGCGCCGTGATCGGCACGTCCTCGGGCTTCATGCCGGAAAGCTTGCGCGCCCGCCAGCCAAGGTCGAGGCCCACGAGATCGTGCATCTGGAACGGTCCCATGGGCATGCCGAACTCGCCGATGACCTTGTCCACCTGATAGGGCGTCGCGCCCTGGAGGATGATCTCGCCGGCCTGACGGGTGTAGCCGGCCAGCATGCGGTTGCCGATGAAGCCGGGCGCGTTGCCGGACAGCACCGCCACCTTGCCGAGTTTCTTGCCGAGCTGCATGACGGTGGCAATGGTGGACTTGCCGGTCTTCTCGCCTCGGACCACTTCGAGCAGCCGCATGATGTTGGCCGGGCTGAAGAAGTGCATGCCGATGACGTCATCAGGCCGGCTGGTGACGTTCGCCATGGCATCGAGATCGAGGCCGGACGTATTGGAGGCGAGGATGGCTCCTGGTTTGCAGACCTTCTCGAACTTCTTGAACACTTCCTTTTTGACATCGAGGTTTTCGTAGACGGCCTCGACCACCACGTCAGCCTTGCCGAAATCGGCGTAGTCCAGTGTGCCGGTGATCAGTCCCATGCGCTTCTCCAGGGCCTCGGCGCTGAGCCGGCCGCGGTCCACCATGCGCTGGTAGTTCTTGCGGATGACGCCAAGGCCGCGTTCGAGTGCCTTGTCGTCCATCTCGAGGACGGTGACGGGAATGCCCGCATTGGCGAAGCACATGGTGATGCCGCCGCCCATGGTCCCGCAGCCCACCACGCCGGCGCTGGCAATGGTCTTCACGGGGGTGTCCTTCGGCACGTCGGGAATCTTCGCCACTTCCCGCTCGGCGAAGAACATGTGAATCAGTGCTTCACGCTGGGGATGCTCGAGGCACTTTCTGAAGTTGTCCGCTTCCACCTTCATGCCGGCGTCGAAGTCGTCGTGGTTCACGGCGGCTTCCACGCACTGAATGATCATTTCCGGGGCAAAGCGTCCGCGCATCTTCTGGGCGGCGCTGCGGCGGGCCTCGGCGAAGATCTCGTCGTTGCCGCGGTCGGCGGCGGCCTTGCCGGAGTCGTCGCGGATGCGGCGCTTGGGCGCACCTTTGGCTACCTGTTGGCGTGCCCATTCCAAGGCGCCCTGGACGAAATCGCCTTCGATGACGTCGTCGACGATGCCGAGTTCCTTGGCCTTCGGGCCGGGAATGGGGTCGCCGGAGAGGATGAAGGCCAGAGCCTTCTCTGCCCCGATCAGGCGCGGCAGGCGCTGGGTGCCGCCGGCACCGGGCAGCAGGCCGAGCTTCACTTCCGGCAGGCCCACCGGGGCGCTCGGGGCCGCGACGCGGTAGTCCGCGCACAGGGCCACTTCGAGGCCGCCGCCGAAGGCGGTGCCGTTGATGGCCGCCACGACGATCTTCGGGCTCTGCTCCATCATCTGCAGGCAGGCATGCAGCGACGGGCCTTCGGGCTTGCCGCCGAACTCGGAGATGTCCGCCCCGGCGATGAAGGCACGGCCCTCGCCGTACATGACGATGGCCTTCACGCTGTCATCTGCCAGCGCTTGCTTCAGGCCGTCGCTCAATCCCTGGCGGACGCCGCTGGACAGCGGATTCACCGGCGGGTTGTCGATGCGCAGGACGGCGAGTTCGCCATCGGTGCTGTAGTGAACTGTTCCTTTCATCTTGCTCTCCGTGGAATAAAAGTCGATCCGGGCAGATGCAGGCGGGTCTTCAGCTCCTCGAACGCCGTCGCGAAGGGGCGTCCCGCTTCGGTGTCGGCACCCAGCAACTCGCTCAGGGCACCCGCAGCCAGCATGCGATCGTACTCCATTGCGAGCGCTGTGGCCGCCTGTAGACAGCCACGCCAGGCTTTCTCGGCGGCTTCTTTCCGGCCCCTCCCGAGGTGGTGGCGGCCCTCGATCCACTGCAGGCGTGGCTTCCCGATGGGAAAGATCCCGCTGAAGGTCTTCAGGGCGGCGATGGCCTGCCGCACCCGCTTTTCTCTGCTGTGAAGGTCTTCGCCGCTGCCGCGGGCCTGCAGCCAGTGCTCGATGGCCGCCTCCGCCAGCAGGTAGGTGGCGGGCAGGTTGCGGTACTGGGACGGGCGCCCGAAACCGGCGAGCAGGCCGAAACCCTCGTCCAGCCAGCGCCGGCTCCGGTCCTCGTCGCCCTTGCGCAGGGCCGACAGCGCCAGCAGATCGACGGCCTCCAGGCGGGAGATGTCGTCCATGCCGGGACTGCCGCCCTCGTACCAGGGTTCGAGCTCGAGGAGGATCCCGTCGAGGGCATCGAAGCGCTGCAGATACAGCAGATTGAGCCCCCAGATCGCCAGCCCCCAGCCCTCGGTCTGCCGGATTCGGCGCTTACGGGCGGCCTCCAGCACCGGCAGATAGAGGCTGTCCTCGGGTTCGTCGAAGCGACCGTAGATGGTGCGGATCAGCGCCAGGTTGGCGGCCGCCTCCTCCCAGCGCCGCATGTCGCCGAGCTGACGGTTGATGTCGATGGATTCCTTGCTGCGGCGCTCGAGTTCTTCCCATTCTCCGGTGGCGGCGAGACAGGCGGAGGTCCCGACTCCCGCCCACGCGGTCTCCGGCAGGGACTGCTGCTCCGCTGCCGTCGAGATGGCTCGATCGCCGTAGTGTTTCACCTGTTTCTGCAGCGGAATGGCCTGCAGATTCACGGCCATGTTGGTGTAGCTGCGCACCAGGGTCGGGGTGGGCCGGCCTGCGCGTTCGGAAAGATTGGTGGAACGCAGGCAGCTCCAGAGCATGCGCCCGGCATCGTTGGCAAAGAAGTACACCAGGAAGAGCTGCTCGATGATGCTCGCAGCGAGCTCCAGCCGCTGTTGTGCATCGGCTCCGAGGGCCAGCTCGGGTGGTCCGCGCAGGCGATGGCGAGTCTGCAGGGCGGACTCGCGGAGAATGGCCGTCACCAGCCCCGGGGTGCTCGCTGGTGCCGGATAGCCGCAGTGGATGAGGGCCTGCTCCAGTGACGCCCGGCCTTCGTCCAGCCGGCCGAGGGCATTCTGGGCGCCGCCGAGCAGGGCCAGCCAGCGCGCCCGGCGCAGTGGCCCCGGTTTCGGATCCAGGCGTTCGGCCCGCTCCATGGCCTCGGTCATGAACTCCAGCACTTCCCGGTTGGCGTTGGCGCGAGCCGCCTGTTCCGCCGCCAGTTCCAGATAGCGCACGGCCTTGGCGTCGTTCTCCGCCCGACCCCAGTGATGGGCGAGCAGGGGGTGGAAGGCGGCCAGGTCCTCGCCGTGTTCCTGCTCGTACCAGCGGGCGATGGCCTCGTGAAGCTGCTTGCGCTGGGCATACAGCATCAGATCGTAGGCCACCTGCCGGGTGATGGCGTGCTTGAAGATGTAGGCCTGTTCCGGCTCCGGCGCTTCCAGCGGCGTCAGGTCGAGGCTGGCGAGGCCTTCCAGATACTCGGGCAGACCGGCTAAGTCCTGGCCGATGGGATAGACGCCCTGCAGCAGGCTGATGGTGAACACCCGGCCGATGCAGCTGGCCACCTTCAGGGCCAGTTGCTGCTGTGGCGTCAGGCGGTCGATGCGGCTGGTGATGATGCCCTCGATGGTGTCAGGGACCACGCCGTCGAGCAGGCTCGCATCGGCCTCGCTCATCAGCGCCTTGCCATCCGCGACGGTGAGAATGCCGGCGTCGCGCAGGGCGTAGCCGATCTCCTCGCTGAAGAAGGGGTGGCCCTCGCCGCGCTCGCGAATCAGCTCGGCCGCGGCTTCCGGCAGCGCGTCGACGCCCAGGCGGCGCGCCACCAGAGCGACGCATTCCTCGGGATCCATGCGCTCGAGGCTGACGGACTCCGTGCCGGGCTGCTCCAGCAGGGCCTTGAGCGCGTCCGGTGCCTCGGTGAGGGCTACCGGCCGGCTGCCCAGGATCACCAGTGACTGGGGCACCTGCTGCACCACGTTGCGCAGCAGCTCCCAGGATGCGGAGTCCATCCAGTGGACGTCATCGAAGATCAGCACCAGGGGTTT
Organism: Gammaproteobacteria bacterium; assembly: GCA_020832055.1. Taxonomy (GTDB): domain Bacteria; phylum Pseudomonadota; class Gammaproteobacteria; order Pseudomonadales; family Azotimanducaceae; genus SLTB01. The sequence continues at coordinate 11,533 of JAFIFL010000081.1, read as the reverse complement.
GCGGGTGGTGGAAAACTGCAGCAGGTTGACGATCAGGTTCTGCAGGTTGCTGGCGCGGACCTCGCCGCTCATCTGCCGGGTCAGGGCGTTCTCCGGAATGTCCAGCGGCAGGATGGCATTGAGCAGCGGCAGCAGCTCCCGGACGCCGCGGTCGCCGCTCAGCGTCGCCTCGATGTGCTGCCTGCGCCCGGCATGGCTGGGTTCGTCGAGCAGTCCGAACAGGCCGAGCAGGACCTGCTGCCAGGCGAAGTAGGACGTACTCTGCTCGATGGCGTCGCCCGCGCCTTGGAGGACCCGCGCCGGCTGCGCTTGCGCGAGCTGCTCGGCGAAGTGCTCGATCAGGCGCGATTTGCCGACGCCGGCTTCGCCTTCGATGTAGACGCAGCCCGCCGTGCCACGCTCGATCAGCCGTTCGAGGGCGGCCGTGAGGATGGCGGCTTCCCGCACCCGGCCGATCATGATCTCCGTGGCCCGCGCGGGGCCGCTGCGCTGCTTCTGGCCTTCCGGGCGAAACACCGGCAGCGGCAGGCTCTTGCCCTTGACCTTGAGCATGCGGGGCTCGCCGTAGTCGACGACGGTCTCGGAGCGGTCCACGGTGGCCTGATCGCAGAGGATATAGCCCTCGGCGTTCTGCATCAGGCGGGCAGCCAGATTCACCCGGTCGCCCATGATGGTGTATTCCTGACGTTCGTCGCCGCCCACGGAACCGCAGTACACCCTGCCTGTGGCGACCCCGATGGAGCAGCGCTGGCCGACGGCCGAGAGAGCGGCGTGCATGGCCATGGCGGCCTGAATGCCGCGGGCGGCGTCGTCCTCGTGAGCGAAAGGCGGCAGGCCGAGGGCGGCCACCAGCGAGATGCCCTTGTCGTCCACCGACAGCTTGTTGATGCTGCCTTCCCAGGGAAAATAGAGTGCCTTCTGCAGCGTCCGGAAAGCCCGCTGGGCCTCCTCGAGGGGGGTGTTGTAGTGCAGGTCAGGCAGGTTCACGAAGAGAATCGTCAGGCGCCTGAGTTCGCCCAAGAAGTCGGTTTGGCCGGCCATGATGCGGCGCGTGATGGAGGCTGGCAGGTAGCCACGCAGGGCCTCTTCGAGAGCCGGCGGCAGCTCCGCCACGGCGGCGGCCGGCTGTGGCTCGATGCCGGAACTCAGCGCGCTGATGCGCCAGGGGGGAACCGTGGCGATATCCGGATCGGCGTCGTCGTCCAGGACGGGCTTGCCCTCGGCGGTCCGGCCGATCTGTGCCCAGACTTCTGACGAGACCAGGACGTCACCGGGGTCGGCCATGTCGCCCACCTTGCCGACCTGATTCAACGGTGCTCCGGCCACCGCGAATTCCCAGCGATTGAACTGGCCGCCGATGTGTACGACCACGCCACTTCCCACCCCGACCGCCACCTTCAGACTCAGTGGATGCTCCTCGGCGTGGTAGCCGGCGAGACGCTGCTGCAGTTCGAGCCCGCATCGGGTGGCGCGCAGGCAACAGCCCTGGAGACCCGGGCCGTCATGGGCGGTCGGCGTCCACAGGGCCATCAGCGCATCGCCAGCGAACTTCAGCACGTCGCCGCCGTGGTCGGCGACGATGCGGGTGAGGCGTCCGAAGTAGTCGTTGAGGATGCGGGTGAGGGCCTCGGCGCCGGCCGGGCCCTGGGCCGCGAAAGCTTCGGTGAGGGGGGTGAAGCCGGAGATGTCGGCGAACAGGATCGCGCCTTCGAAGGTTTCCGAAGAGGGCGCGTCCACGGCCCGCGCCTCCCGCCGCAAGCGCTCCACGATCAGACGGGGAACGTAGCGGGCATAGATATGGGACAGGCCCTGGTTACGCACGTCGACGCCCCCGCGTCCAGACTCACCCTCAGGGTGAGTCTAGCCTGAATGGCACAGGGTTTCCGTTCACTCGTTTTCGAGCACGCCCTTCGGTGCCTTCTGCTTCATGAAGCCGAACATGTAGCCGGCGACCCGTCGCATCTGGATCTCCTCCGCGCCCTCGGTGATCCGGTAGCGGCGGTGATGGCGGTAGATGTGCTCGAAGGGCTTGTGCCGGGAATAGCCGAGTCCGCCGTGCACCTGCATGGCGCGGTCAGCCGCTTCGCAGCACAGACGGTTCGACCAATAGTTGCACATGGACACCTTGTCGGACACCGAGAAGGCACCGTACTGGTCCATCTGCCAGGCGGTCTTGTGGATCAGCGCGCGCATCATGTCGCACTGGGTCTGCAGTTCCACCAGCGGAAACTGGATGGCCTGATTGGTGGCGAGAGGCTTGCCGAAGGGCTTGCGCTCCATGGCGTACTTGACCGATTCGTTGATGCAGAACTGGGCAGCGCCGAGGCTCGAAGCTGCCTGCCGGATGCGGTTCTCGTTGAAGAAGTGCTGCACCACCTGCAGGCCGCGACCCTCGCCGCCGAAGATGGCGTCGTGGGGGACGCGGACATTGGTGAAGGACACCCGGCCGTGATCGGTGGGCATGTTGAAGGTCCAGAGCATCTCCTCGATCTTCACGCCGGGCGCCTTCATCGGCACCAGGAACGCCGTGATGCCGAGGCCGTCGCCGGCCTTGCCGCTGGTGCGCGCCATCACCATGTCGTACTGGGCCTTGTGGATGCCGGTGTTCCAGGTCTTCTCACCGTTGATCACCCACTCGTCACCATCGCGGACCGCATGGGTCTCCATGTGGGTGGCATCGGAGCCGTGATTCGGTTCGGTGATGCCGAAGGCGAAGCCCTTGGTGCCTTCGATGAGGCCGTCGATCCACTCCGCCTTCTGCTGTTCGGTGCCGTAGTTGCCCATCAGCAGCAGGCCGACGTTGTTGCCGACGATGGAATGCTCGTTCTGCAGATCGTTGTGGAGACCGAGGCCCTTCACCGCCAGGTGTTCGCGGATGATGGCCATGGCCAGATTGCCGCACTCGCTGCCGCCGTACTCCTTGGGCGCCGCATAGCGGTAGTGGCCGGCCTTGTCGGCCAGACGCTTGGCCTTGTGCAGGAGCTGCTCCCATTCCTCGTTCGGCAAACCGCCGCGTTCCCAGTCGGTGCGGGCGTCCTCGCGGCGATGATCGAAGAAGCGGATGTTGTCGTTCTCGTTTTCCAGCGGCTTGATGACCTTCTCGATGAAGTCGTCGAGCTCGGCAAGATAGTCCTTGAGGTGTTTCGGAATCTCGAAGTCCATGGTGGTGCGTCCTCCTCAAAAGGCATCGGTCTCATGGTCTGGATAATCTGCGTGGATTAGAACATCCTCGAATCCGCTCTGGATAGCCCGCGGGAGGATCATATGGGGATTACAGTCATGACTGAAGGTGAACTGCGCTACGAGCAACACGGCCACGTCGGGGTGATCACCCTGAACCGCCCGGAGGCGATGAATTCGCTGACCTACACCCTGTACATGGCGCTGGAGGATGCGGTGCGCGGGTCCGATGCCCGGGTGCTGGTGATCACCGGCGCCGGCGATCGGGCTTTCTGCGCCGGTGACGACGTCAAGCAGATCCTCGGCGGCAAGGGCGGTCCGCCGCCGGAGGCGGTCGAGCGCAGCCAGCGCACCGGTGGTCTGACGCCGGCGGCGGATGCCCTGCTGGCCACCGACATTCCGGTGATCGCGGCGGTCAACGGCCACGCGCTGGGCTGGGGCATGGAGCTGGCGCTGATGGCGGATGTCCGCATTGCCTCGGCCGAGAAGGCGCGCTTTGGCGAACTGTTCGTGATCCGCGGCCTGTGCAGCGACGTGGCGGGACTCGGACGTCTGGCGCAGCTGGTGGGTCGGGAGAAGGCCGCGGAACTGCTGTTCACCGGTGAGGTGATCGATGCGGCCACTGCGAAGGACATCGGGCTGGTATCCCGGGTGGCGCCTCACGCGGAACTGATGCCACAGGCCATGGCGCTGGCCGAGCGCATCGCTGCCAATCCGCCGCTGGCGGTGAAGGCGCTGAAGGCCGGCCTGCGGCGGGCGCTGGACCCGGACTGGCGCGATCTCGGTGCGTGGACCATCGGCCAGATTCGCGCGCTGATGCAGACGGAGGATTCCAAGGAGAGCGTGGCAGCGTTCATCGAGAAGCGGCAGCCGACGTTCGTGGGGCGCTGACCGGCCACAGGCTGGTGAGGTGCTTCTGCAGCACCTTGAGGTGGGGCTTCAGGCGCGCGCTGCCGGCGGCGGTGGCGGCGCCGTTGAGCAGCAGGGCGAAGGTGTAGTGCACGCGGGATTCGAGTTCTTCGAGTTCGATCTCCCCGTAAGCCCACTCCAGGATGCAGATGAAGAACTGCTGGCTCAAAGCGAGAGCCATCGCATTCGGGTCGATGTCGGCGTCGAGGAAGCCGGCCTCCCTGGCGCGCTCCACGAGCATCTTCCAGAACAGAAAGCGCGGATCGCCGAACACCGCGCGGTAGTCGCGCCCGCCGTCACCGTAGGCGGAGAACAGGACCGCCTGATGGAATTTGGGCGCTTCGGCGTACAGGTCCTTGGCCAGGGATACCGCTTCGAAGAAGATGTCGAGTTCATCTGCCTCGAGCCGCGACAGGCGCTCTTCGTAGAGGGTCATGCCGGTATCGAGGACGGCCAGCATGATGGCCTGCTTGGAGCCGAACAGGTTGTAGGGGGTGGCAATGGAGACGCCGGCGGCCTCGGCCAAGGCGCGCATGGAGAATCCGCTGTCGCCACGGGCGTACATCAGCCGCAGGGCAGCGTTGATGATGGCCTCGCGGCGCGCCGCCTTGGCTTCTTCGCGGGTCGGCATGGACCTTCTCACTCCTTCGAATATTGCTTCGGGAAGTTTGCTGCGGGGCGTGACTCCCGCACCGGTTTGGATTATAACATGTTATAAATTATTGATGACGGAGCGCCCGATGACCCTGTCCCGAAGCCGCAGTTTCACGACCGCCCATCCTGGTGAGGACTGGCCGGACATTGCCCGCCGTGCCCTGCCAGGCGAGGCCACCGATGCCGCGCTGGAAGCCCTGAAGAGCTGGAACCTGCACCTATTCCTGCGCCAGCCCGGCGGAAGGATACTCGGCTCGGACGTGATCTTCACCGAGGCGCCCCTGCCCGGCGCTGCCGGCGATGGCTGAAGCCACCATCGAGCGCGCCGTGGTGACACCCGGTCATGACGGCAGCGCGGAGCTGCTGGTGACCATCCGCTACGGCAATGGCGGCAGCGGCCATGTCAGCCTGGACGCCGGAGCCGCCGAGCGGTTGTTCGATCTCTGCGGGGTCACGCGCCTCGAGGATCTCGCCGGGCAGCCCTGGCAGCATCTCACACATATTCTGGATACACCTGGAGACTGAAGCGATGGATCTCATTATCCGCAATGGCCGTCTCGTCGACGGTACCGGCCTGCCGGGCTTTCTCGGCGATCTCGGCGTGGCCGACGGACGCATCGTTCACGTCGGTGGTCGCATCCCGGGCCGTGCCGCCCGGGAAATCGATGCCGCCGGAGCGGTGGTGGCGCCGGGGTTCATCGATCCGCATACCCACTTCGACGTGCAGCTGCTGTGGGACGGTCAGGCCCGGCCGGCCCTGGAGCATGGCATCACCACCGTGGTGCCCGGCAACTGCTCGCTGTCGCTGGCGCCGCTGAAGGCCGAGCACCGGCCACGGCTGGTGGGCATGTTCCAGCAGATCGAGGAAATGCCGGACGCCGCCTTCGACGGCGCGTTCGAGTGGACCTGGGAGTCTTTCGACGGTTATCTGGATGCGCTCGAGGGCAAGCTTGGCGTGAATGTCGCCCCACTGGCCGGCCACAGCGTGATCCGGCTTTGGGTCATGGGTGATGCCGCCACGGAGCGGGCGGCGACGGCCGAGGAACTCACCGCCATGCAGGCTCTGCTGCGGCAGTGCCTGGAAGCCGGAGCCATTGGTCTGTCCACCAGCTTCGTCGACGTGGACGAGAAGCTGCAGCCGGTGCCCAGCCGCTACGCCCACTTCGAGGAGATCGACGCCTTGGCGTCGGTGCTCGGCGAATACGGGCGCATGCTGCAGGTGGTCCCGGAGTTCTATGCCACCGACATCACCCTGGCGCGGGTGGATCAGCTTGCCGAGTTGTCACTGAAGCACCAGATTCCGACGACGTTCTCGCCCCTGTTCGACTCCGCCGCCACCCCTGACAACGTCAACCGGGTGCTGGCGCGGGTGAGCGAGCAGATGGCCCGGGGCGCGCGGGTGTGGCCACAGGTGCAGACCCGGCCGATCGACATCAGCTTCACCTTCGAGGTGGCGAGCCTGATGTTCGCCTTCACGCCGGGCTGGTATGTGACCATGCGTCTGCCGCGGGAGGAGAAGATCGCTGCGCTCTCCAACCCCGAGCGCCTCGACGAACTCGTCGATGCGGCCGAGCCGGGTGGCAACATCGAACGCTTCGAGTCGGTCCGGGTCCGCGCCGTGATCCGCCGGGAAGACGAGGCGTTGGTGGGCCGGACCCTCGGTGACATCGCCGCCGAGCGCGGCAGCACGCCGGCGCGGGTCATGGTGGCCATTGCGCTGGCCAATGATCTTCAGGCCAGTTTTCTGGCGGCCGATCTCGGCCACAATGACCCGGCGCGCATCGGGCCGCTGTTGGCCCATCCCATGGTGCACATCGGTGCCAGCGATGGTGGAGCCCACATCCAGTCCTTTGCCACCTACGGCGACACCGGCTACCTGTTCAGGCACTTCGTCCGCGATCGGCAGGATTTCACGCTGGAAGGGGCCGTGAAGAAGATCACCGCCGATACCGCGCGAATCTGGGGTATCACCGACCGCGGCCTGCTCAAGCCCGGCATGGCCGCCGACATCACCATTTTCGATCCCGATGTCATTGACCGCGCCGAGGAAGAGGTCGCCCATGACATGCCCGAGCAGGGCATGCGCTACGTGCGTCACGCCCGGGGTATCGAGGCGGTGATCGTCAACGGTGAGCTGGCCTGGAGTACCCAAGGGGGCTACAGCGATGCCCACAGCGGCCGTGTGGTGAACGCATGAGCGGGCCTGCACTTCACGAACTGAAGTTCCATTGTGTGGAAGCCAACGGCATCCGCATTCACTTGGCCGAGCAGGGCGAGGGACCGCTGGTGCTCATGGTCCACGGTTTCCCGGAGTCCTGGTATTCCTGGCGCCATCAGCTGCCGGCGCTGGCAGCGGCCGGCTATCGGGCCGTGGCCATGGACGTCCGCGGCTACGGCCGTTCATCGAAGCCCACAGCGGTGGCGGACTACCGTATGGTCCTGAAGGTCGCCGATGTCGTGGGCGTCGTCGATGCCCTGGGCGGCGGGCCGGCCACCATCATCGGCCACGACTGGGGCGCGCCCATCGCCTGGAACTCGGCCCTGCTGCGCCCGGATCTGTTCCGCGGCGTGGCCGGCCTGTCGGTGCCCTATGCCCCGCCCCATGGTCCGACCCGGCCCACCACCGGCATGCGCGCCATGGCCGGGGAGAACGAGTTCTACATCGAGTACTTCCAGCAGCCGGGCCGGGCCGAGGCGGAGATCGAGCAGGACGTGCGCGGCTGGCTGCTGGGCTTCTACTGGTGTGCCTCCGGTGACATCGACAACGGTCCCAACATCGCCATGGTGGATCGGGGGCGGACGCTCAGGGAGAAGTTCGTCCATCCCGAGACCATGCCGGACTGGATGACCGAGGCCGATCTCGATGTTTATACGCGGGAGTTCGAGTATTCCGGCTTCTTCGGCCCCTTGAGCCGCTACCGCAACGTGGACCGGGACTGGGAGGATCTGGCCGCCTTCGCCAATCGGCCCATCACCATTCCGGCACTGTTCATCGGCGGTTCCAAGGACGGCCCGACGATCTGGGGTGGGCCGGCCATCGCGCGCTTCGGAGAGACCTTGCCGAAGCTGCATCAGTCGGTGATCCTCGACGGTTGCGGACACTGGGTGCAGCAGGAGCGGGTGGAAGAGACCAATGCCCTGCTGCTGGATTTTCTCGGCAGCATTCACTGACCTGCGACAGCAGCGGGAGCAGACATGAGCCTCGACACCATTCTCACGGAGACCAGCGAAGGTCTCCTTACCATCACCCTGAACCGGCCCGACCGGCTCAACGCCTGGACCTACAAAATGGGCGCGGAACTCGGTGAGGCCATTGCCGCGGCCAATGCCGACGACGGCATCGAGGCCATCGTGGTCACCGGCGCCGGCCGCGGCTTCTGCGCCGGTGCGGACATCGCCGATGTCTTTGACGCCCAGCAGAAGGACCAACAGAAAAACGACGGTGCGGCGAGTGAGCGCCCCATCATGCGCAACTGGGTGGAACTGCTGCGCGACTCCAAGCCCCTGGTGGCGGCCATCAACGGCGCCTGCATCGGCGTCGGCCTGACCCAGGTGCTGCCCATGGACTACCTGATCGCCAGCCGCGACGCCAAGCTCAGCCTGCGCTTCATCAAGATGGGCCTGGTCCCTGAGCTGGCCAGTTCCCAGTTCGTGACGCTGCGCTGCGGTTTCGGCGTGGCCAGCGAGCTGATGCTCACCGGCAAGACCGTCAGCGGCGAGGAGGCGGCGGCCATCCGGCTCATTGACCGGGCGGTGAATGCTGATGACCTGCTGCCTGCGGCCCGGGAGATGGCCAAGGCCATGGGCAGCAATCCCCAGTCCGCCCTGCGGGCGGTGAAACAGCTCATGACGGTGAATGCCGCCGAGGCGGATATCGCTGCAGTCCAGCAGCGGGAGCTGGAAGCGCTGCAGCGCTGCTACACGTCGCCGGAGCACAAGGAGGCCATCGCGGCCTTCCTGGCCAAGCGTGAACCGGATTTCAGAAAGGCCAGACAGTCCGGCTGAGGAAGCACACGCCCCTTGCATGACGACGCCTGAAGGGCGTCAATGGCAGCATCAGGCAGGGAGCGGAACTGACGTGGTCCAGTTCGGGGGACTCGAAGTCCGGCCATCGCAGATGGCCGAGCGATGTGCGGCATTCGACTGGGCGGCCACGCCGCTGGGTCCTGTGGCGTCGTGGCCCGAAGAGCTGCGGTTCGCCGTGCAGATGTGTCTCGACTCGCCGCTGCCGATGACTGTCGGCTGGGGCGACGATTTCATCCTCATCTACAACGATGGCTACATCCCGATCCTGGGGGCCAGGCATCCCGACGGTCTCGGCCACCCGGCCCTCGAGGTCTATCGCGAACTGGCGGACTTCATCGGGCCGATCATCCGCGGGGCCCTGGAGCGGGGTGAGGTGTACGCGGGTGCGGACATGGCCCTGCCCATGTATCGCCACGACGGCCTCGAGGAGGGCTATTTCGACGTCTGGTACGGCCCGCTTCGGGACGCGCGTGGCGGCATCCGGGGGGTGCTGGCCACTGCCAGGGAAACCACGGCGGCAGTGCTGTCCCGGCGTCGGCAGCGGACCGTGGTCGAGCTTGCTGAGCGTTTCATCGAAGGGCCGGCCGGGCAGCCGCTGCTGCCGAAGCTGCTCGAGGTCCCGGGCGGCAACCCTACGGACCTGGCCCGCCTTGCCATGTTCGACATCACTGCGGAAAACACCTTGCTGGGTCGGGTTTCGGTACCGGAGGCGTACCTGTCGGAGCTGCGCGCCGACGGTGCCGTGGCCGCGGCGGAAGCCTGGCTGCAGCAGTATCCGGAACAGACCTCGAGAGTGGAACGCCTCGATGCCCGCCGTTTCCTGGTCACCCTGGTGAACCCGGAACTGACCGGTGCCGCCGGCTATCTGGTGATCGTCGAGCCGGAGCCGACGGTGGTCGTGGATACCGCCTACCATCAGTTTCTGGAAGTGCTGCGCGCGATGATGGTCGGTGCCCTTTACCGGCTGCGCCTGGAGCGCAATCAGATGGATGCGATGCGTCGCGAACTCGACGACCGCGACCGCCTCTACCGGATGCTGTTCGAGCACACTGCGGAGGGCGTGGCCATCGCCTGCCCCGACGGCCGCATCTCCGCCGTCAATCCGGCCGCCTGTCGTCTCGTCGGTTTGTCCGAGGCCGAGATCATCGAGCTTGGCTATGCGGGCATGGTGGCCAACGAGGATGGCAGCCTCACGCACGCGCTTGCGGAGCTGGCCCGCAGCGGTCGTTTCGATGGCGAACTGCGGCTGAAGGTCAGCGGTGGCCGTGAACTGCGGACCGATACCTCCTCGGTGCTGATCGAGGATGGCGTCAGCGGCAATGAGCGCGTCATCACCCTGCTGCGCGATGCCGGACCGCGCCTGCTGTCCCAGGAGCGGATCTCCGCCACCGCCAGGCTGGAGGCACTCGGACAGCTCACGGGCGGCATCTCCCATGATTTCAACAATCTGCTCAATGTGATCATCAACGGTGCCGAGGAGCTGACCGAGAGCCTGCCGGAGCAGGATCCGGGTCGCGAATCGGCGGATCTGGTGCTGTCGGCGTCACTGCGCGCGGCGGAATTGACACGTCAGCTGCTCGCTTTCAGCCAGCAACGGCCGACGCAGCCGCGGCGGATGGCGACGGCCGCTGCGGTGTCGGAACTGCAGCAGTTGCTGTCACGGGTGCTTGGCAGCAGCATCCGCGTGGAGTTCGAGGCCGGTGCCAATGCCGAGATCACCGTGGACCCGGCGCTGCTCAGCAGCAGCCTGCTGAACCTCTGCATCAACGCCCGCGATGCCATGCCTGACGGCGGTACGCTCCGCGTAGCGTCGGGGCGTGAGCGGCTGGCGGGGCAACGTGCGGCGCAACTCGAACTCGCTCCCGGTGACTATGCGTTCATCGCCATCACGGATACCGGCACAGGGATTCCGAGCGAGATCCTCGGTCGCGTCATCGAGCCGTACTTCACCACCAAACCGGCCGGCCAGGGGACAGGCCTCGGTCTGGCCATGGTCTATGGCTTCGTGCGTCAGTGCAGCGGGGCCGTGGAGATCGACTCCGAGCCGGGTCGTGGCACGCGGGTGGTACTGTGGTTTCCGGTGGCGGAAATGGTGAAGCCTGCGGCACCGGAGCGGCAGCGGAGCCGTGCTGCTCTGCCCGCCGGGGCCGGTGAGCACATCCTGGTGGTGGAAGACAACGACCTGCTGGCGCGGATGCTCTGCAACATCCTGCGGCGGGCAGGTTATCGCGTCACCCACAGCGCTGATGCCCGGGCTGCACTGGCAGTGGTGGCGGGCGCCGGCGTCGATCTGTTGATCACCGACATCCTGCTCGGGGACGGTCTGAATGGCTGGGATCTGTGCGATCAGCTGGCCCTGGAGCATCCTGGTCTGCCGGTGCTGACCATGTCCGGATTCGCGCCCGACGCCGCCGCCCGCGGCCAGAGCCGCTGGCCGAACCTGGCCAAGCCCTTCCGCCCCAACGCCGTCCTCGATCTGGTGGCGTCGCTGCTCGCCGCCCGGTCATCCCACTGAGAGCGTCACCACGTTGTCAGCTGGCGACAGGCCCTTGTGGGAGCGCGCTATTTCGCACAGCGAAATGCGCCGATCTCGAAGACGTTGAGCGAAGGCGATGACGTCAGCTTCGGCAGCGCGCCACGCGATCGGCCCATCCGCCGTTGGCGGATAGGGCTCTCCCACAGGGTCCTGCCAGGTGCTGGGGTCCGCCTCTTGTGGGAGCGCGCTATTTCGCACAGCGAAATGCGCCGATCTCGAAGACGTTGA
>JAFIFL010000080.1 GCA_020832055.1 Gammaproteobacteria bacterium | reverse complement strand
GTGCTGTTCAGCGCGCTGACGTAGCCGAAGTCCATCATGGGCGCGAGGTCGAGCATCTCGAACCCGGCAACGGTGGTTTCAGCGCACAGACGCCGGATCAGGGGCTGCAGCTGGTTGATTCTCAGCCCGTTGGGCACGGCCCGGCCGGCAGCCGGGATCTCGCTGGGGTCGAAGACACTGGCATCCATGGAGATGTACACGGGCTGTCCGGTGGCCTTGGCACGCGCCAGCACCCGCTGCAGCACGTGATCCCAGCCCTGGCTCTCCACTTCCGCCATGGTGTGGTAGCGCACGCCCTGATCCCGCAGCCAGCTGAGCTGCCCGGGTGAGGCCTTCGGCCCTCGCAGCCCGACCTGTATCAGGTCCTCGCCGCCGATGATGCCCTCCGTGAGCAGGTTGTAGACCGGATCACGGTCCGACCAGGGATGGTGGCGGGGCGGCTCGGCATTGGGGTGGGCAGAGAAGTGCAGCACGGTCATAGGCCGGTCGGGAAAGGCCTCGCGCACGCCACGCACGGTGGGGTACATCACCGATGCGTCGCCGCCGACGAAGAAGGGCACGACGCCGGTGGCGGCCAGGGCCATGGCCATCTCCCGGATGTGATCGACGCTGCGGGCCATGCTCAGACGGTCCACGGCGAAGTCACCGAAGTCGACGATGTTGAGCACCGCACCGGGATCGACCAGGGTGTAGACATCGCGGCTGGCCGCGCTGTAGCTGGCAATGCCGTAGTTGGCCCGGATCATGTTGGGGGCGTTGCGGGCGTCCCGGTTGCCGCTGCTGAGACTCTGGGGGATGCCGGCGAAGGCCACTTCCACGTTGCCTGCATGCAGGTCCTCCGGCGTGATGGCCACCGGTGCGCCGGCGAAGGTGGGAATGCCGCCCCAGGGGTGGATGTAGCGGGACAGGCTGAAGGGTCCCGGATCCCGCCGGCGTTCCCGCAGGGCGTCCGGGCGCAGCACCTTCCAGTTGTTGAAGTTCGGCGCCTCCCGGTTCAGGGGAATGGCATCCATGTCCTCGTCGGGACGGTAGGCCAGGGCCTGTACCGCTGCCATCATGTCTTGAACGTAGCGCTGCACCTGCTCCGGCGAGCGCCGCTGAAGTTCACTGATCAGGCGAATTCGGGAGGGCAGGATCAGAAGTACTTCGTCACCGAGGAGAAACTCGCGCTCGGCTGAGGTCAGCAGGGACAGTTGCTCGTTCAGGCCGGCGGGCAGGGTTGCCGCGTCGGTTGGCGCTGGCTCGACGGTGGCCGGGGTGGCACACCCGAACAGCAGGGTGAGCAGGGCGGCCGCCATGAGGCCTGCAGCATGGATGCGCTTAGTCATTGGCTTCGCTCCCCTCGTACTCCCAGGACAGGGCGTGTGGATCGAGATGATCGGGATCCTTGCCTTCCTTGCGCATGGCGACACCCACCAGGCAGGCCTTGACCACGGCGGCAGCGTGCTGGGCGGACACGTAGGTGGGATCCAGGGCCGGGGCCAGTTCCACCAGATCGAAGCTCACCACGTCGTTCTGGGCGCAGAGTTTGCGGATCACCGGGATGACCTCTCTGGGCGTGAGACCGTTGCTGACCGGTGTGCCCGTGCCCGGGACGTAGGTGGGGTCGAGCAGGTCCACGTCGAAGGAGATGTGGAATTTGCGGTTTTCCCCCCGGGCGCGGGCCGAGGCCAGGATCCGCTCCATGACTGTGTCCCAGCCGTAGCGTTCGATCTCGGCCTGGGTGTGCCAGATGAAGCCTTCCTCGCGCATCCAGCGGAATTGCGCGGCATTGGGGCCGCCGCCCCGGAGGCCGACCTGGATGTAGTCGGCGCCAGTGATCAGTTCTTCCCGCAGCAGGCGGTAGATGGGCGAGCCGTGGGTGATGTAGTGGGGGCTGTTGCGGCCGATGTCGTGATGGGCGTCGAAGTGGATGGCCGTGACGTTGCCCTTGCCGTAGACGTCCACCATGGCGGCCACCGCGGGATATTCCAGGGAGTGATCGCCACCGATGATGATGGGCATGGCGCCCGCCTCGACGATCTCGCGCAGGACCTCGCGGACGTGGTGCACACTCAGCTCCGAACTGTCCTGGTCCACCGCGATATCACCGTAGTCGACGATGTTCAGCACCTGGCTGGGATTGATCTGGGTGCTCATGTCGTTGCCCGCGAGGCCGCGGGCCATGCGCAGGGCCATGGGGCCGTGCTCGGCCCCCCGGAATCCCGAGCCCATGTTGAGGGGAGCGCCGACGATGGCGACGTCCACTTCGCCGGCGACGAGATCCTCAGGCGTCAGGGCGACGGGTGCACCGGCGAAGGTGGGAATGCCCACGCCCCATCCACCCATGTAGCGACTCAGCGCGATGGGTCCGGGTTCCCGGTCCGGGTCGAAGCTGCTCGGGCGGCGCAGGTGCCAGGCATTGAAGTCCACCGCGTCCGTGTTCAGCGGCAAGCGATCGGAATCCCGGTCCTCGTCGAAGTTGCGCTCGGCGTGGACGAACATCATGGCCTCCACGTAGGCCTTGACCTCCTCGGGGCTGCGCCGCTCGAGCTGCTCGATCAGCAGTTCCGGGGTGCGAGCGAACGATTGGGTCGGGCCGCTGCGCAGAAAGGTCATCTGCTCCTCGCTGAGGAGGGCGAATTTGGGGATCAGGCTGTCGGGGAATTCGATCTCCTTGGTTTCGCGCTCGCCGTCACCGCCACCACCGTACTGGGCCTGGGCGCTGCCGAGGCCGAAGGTCAGGAGCAGACTGAGAGCCATGACGGCAGCATTCCGCCAGAGGGTTCCCGAACAGGTCGACTTCATAGGCTCATCCCCACTTCTGCGTGCATCGAGAAGGTGCGCGTTTGCCCGTCGGAGCGCATGCCTGCACCGAACAAAGGCACCCGACGCACCGCAACAACGTGGTGTCATCAGATCCGTGCTGAGGGGCGTGTTAGAGCAATTTTCGGGCCAGAGAACTAACGGGGGCGGTAGGGGGAATTGGGGGGATAGAAAAGCGGGCCGGCTGTCAGTTGCCGAGGCCCGCCGCGTAGCCATCTACGGCCTTGCTGATGTCCAGGCGTCGCCTGCCTTCGGCCATGCGACCGACGCGCATGGCCAGCGCGGCGGCGACCAGGAAGGTCAAGGCTTCCGCCCAGAAAATGGTCGAGTAGGCCCAGGTGACGGAGTCGCTCGAAGCTGGCGTTGCGCCAACTTGTGGGAAGGCCCTAATCGCAAAGCGATTGGGCCGATCTCGTGGCGCTTGGCCGAAGCCGATGCCGCTGCCTTCGCTGAATGTCATGCAGATCGGCGCATTTCGCTGCGCGAAATAGCGCTCTCCCACAGGGTTGTTCGCACGAGATCGCTGCTTTGCTTCCCACAACCGCGTCAATTCATTTCCGGCAGTTCCGGAAGTGACTGAAAGGCGGACAGGGCGCGGGCCAGCGTCAAGGGATCTTCGCTGCCGCGCAGATCTCCGTTGAGGCGGGCTTCCTAGCCGGTCTCCGCTCAGTCCTCAAAGCCCAGAAAGCGTGCGGCCTCCTCAACGCGCTTGCGCTCGGATACCACAGCGTTGGCGGGGAAGTCCTCATCCGGCCAGCCCAGCGCGACAGCCTTCATGATCACCTGGTCGTCTGGAATCTGTGCATGCTCGCGCACGACTGGCGACTGCATGATGCCCTGGCTGTTGATCACTGCGCCGAGGCCACGCGACCAAGCCGCGTTGACCAGCGCGGTTGTGACTGCGCCACAGTCAAAGGCAGTGTCATCACTGTCCGCCAGCTCGCGGTCGTAGGTGATGATCACGCAGACCGGCGCATCGAACTGGCGGAAACCGCGCAGTACCCAGTCCTGGCGACCCGCTTTGTCTTCGCGTTCGATGCCCATGGCGGCGAACAGTTGCTTGGCAACGCCCACCTGACGTTCGCGATGTTGACCCGCAAAGGCCTGCCCAATGCGAAATTCGCGCGAATGCGGTACGCCCGCGAGGTTGCGTTCCGTATTGCCGGCGCGAATACGATCCAAGGGTTCGCCGGAGACGACGGTGAAATTCCATGGTTGCGTGTTCATCGATGATGGCGCGCGCATGGCCAGTGTCAGAATTTCTTCGATCAGTGCTCTCGGCACTGGGTCGGGTTTGTAACCTCGAATGCTGCGGCGTCCGAGGACGACATCATCAAATTGCACTTGGATTCTCTCCATGTGGATGCGGCGATAGTTTGCAGGTCAGTCTCTTGGGACAGGCAGTTGGCATGAATCTCTTGGAGAAACCACTTGGCCACCCATCCGGATTCCTCAATTGAGTCAGCTACTCATGCTTCGGCGCGCCGCATGGCTGTGCAGCGTGTTCTTAAGCGCCTTGCCTGGTGGGTGACTCGATTCCAGTGCCGGAGTCTATTGCCAAACGCCGTGGCCAGCATCTGGTTATTCGCCCCCCCTTGTGCTGGACGGGTTGAACGCAGTCATGGTGTTCCCGGCGAGACCGATGGTGGGGTCTGGCTTTGGACCGTCGCGGAGAGAGCGGCTGGCAGAAGTGCCGCCGAAACGGTTGCGGGGTCCGAATCAGGGCGAGGCCGTGAGGGCGTCGTCACCTGCACGCGCCAGCAAGGGCGGGTCAGTGGCGATCTCGAAGCTGGCCAGTGCCTGATGCAGTTTGACATAAAGATCATCGACCCAGTCGGGTAGACCGAGGCGGGGCTCGAGTCGCTGACGGCGAGCATCGTGGGGCGCGATGATGACCTCGACGCGACCGTCAGGCACCCGCGCTGCCAGCACGAACAGCCGCTCGATGGCTGGATCACCGATGGCCAGGCAGCCTTCAGAATAATCCGAACCGTGAATGAAGATGTTGTCGCCGAGATCTGTGCGCCCATCGAGTAGGCCCATGGCCCGGTCTAGGTCATTAGGGTAGTTGATGCGCATCGAAAGGTGAAAACGGCTGTTGGGATTGAAGGCGTCGACCTGGTATATGCCTTCGGGCACCTGATGGTCGCCGCGCCGCCGCTTGGGCCCGGACAGTCCGGAGGCATCGAGTATGTCTAAGGCTTCGATGAAGTGGGGGCGGCCACCGGCTCGGGTCCAGACCTCCAGTCGGCGCTCCTCCTTGAGACCGATCAAGGTGAGGTTGCTGGGGGGATAGGACAAACCGATCTCTGCAAACCGCTCCACCCAGGCTGGCTCAACGGACGGCGCAAAGGTTGCCAGGGCCTCAGCCATGGTCCGCATGCCGGCTGCAGGCGCGGCCCGGGACCGCGGCTCCAGCGCCTCGCTCTGATCAGCATAGTCCGCCACTGCCGGCGTCAGAAATAGCAGCGGCACGAGGAGGATGACAAGATTGAGTAGACGCTGAGTCATGGGAGCACGATGCTGGCCCGATCCAAAAGTGGATAGGACCAAAGAACAGGTCCTTTTCCTGCCTCCCTCAAGCATGCCCAGCGGTTCAGCAACGGTCAATGATGGCGCCCTCCGATCGACAGCGATCGGCAGGGGAAGAATCTCACGGAACAGCAGATCGGCTTCCTGCAAGCCCGCGCGACGATCAGGAAGGCAGGTATCCACTGGCCAAGGGGAGCCCTTCACCGAGCTTACGGTCAACCGCGGACTTATGGGATCGCGTACGGCTTCGGGGTGGGGCGCCATACCGGCGGGACGCGTTGATGGATGTGGTTGAGGATCTGGCGGATGACCACAGGGTCGGGCACGTCCGCAGGCGGCCTCCCATGCAACATTGCCAACCGGATGCATAGCGCAGTCCTGCATGAAAGAGTTACCGATTGCGCGGTGCAGTCATAAAGTGGTCCACGTACTGGATCAAGTTGCGCACGCTGTCTTCATGACCTGCATACACCTGCTGCGCCGCGTCACTGTCGCCTTCTTTAGCGAACAGCTCCGTGTACATCAACCAGGTATGCGCTGCGTACTGACAGAAGCCGAAAGCCTGGGAATCCGAGTACTCATCACAATCAGCATAGCTCCTGCCGCCTTCGTTGCCGGAAAGGACATCGAAAGCGTTCGGCTGCATTCGTGGCCCCTCACCGACCTGGCCTTCTCTCTCTGCTTCAGCCTTGGCTGTGGCCAGCAGGGTTTCCATCTGGCTGATCATGGCTGGATCGAGCCCCATCTGCCGGGCCTCGTTGATGGAGGCTTCCAGGGCCTGGATCTGAGCCGAGTAAGCGTTGGCCGATGCGCTGATCGCACAGAGCGTGCAGCTGAGTAGCACAAGCAGTAGACGGTGCATGGGTTCCTCGCTGTCGAAATCGAAACGGGTTGGTACTTGATGACGAGTCCTTGTCATGGCCAGGGCGGAAAGGGGCACAGCGCAACTGTTTCCGCTATTCCTGAGGATCTACCACGGGCTTGGCGGTCTCGACAACGCGCAGCAGATGAGCAGCGACGCTGAATTCTCCCGAGCCGATCGACGGGCCAGCTGCGAGGGGGCCGGCGGACCCAACAGCTCCTCGGTGTCGCGAAAGAAACGGGTAACCCGACTGAGCGCGCTACTGTGGGCCCGGTCGCGCGCGGTTGATCCGCATGCGCCGCCAGGCTCACGGCGCGTAGGCGTGTTCCGCATGCGGCTCCCCCCACAGGCAGTGGTGGGCTTCGACAGAGCGCCCTGAGATCGGCCCAATCGCTTTTCGATTGGGGCCTTCCCACGGTGTCGTCAGGCCAGCCGCTTGTACTTGATCCGGTGCGGACGATCGGGGTCTTCGCCGGCGGCTTCGAGGCGCTTGCGGTGGTCGGCTTCGTACTCCTGATAGTTGCCCTCGAAGAACACCACCTTGCCTTCACCTTCGTAGGCGAGGATGTGGGTGGCGACCCGATCGAGAAACCAGCGATCGTGGCTGATCACCAGCGCGGTACCGGGGAATTCCAGCAGCGCTTCCTCCAGGGCCCGCAGGGTTTCCACGTCGAGGTCGTTGGTGGGCTCGTCGAGCATGATGACGTTGGCGCCCTGCTTGAGCAGCTTGGCCAGCTGCAGCCGGTTGCGCTCACCGCCGGAGAGATCGCCGACCCGCTTCTGCTGGTCGCCGCCGCGGAAGTTGAAGCGGCCGACGTAGGCCCGTGAGGCCACCTCGAAGCCGTTGATGTCCATGATGTCGTGGCCGTCGGAGATTTCCTCCCAGACCGTCTTCTTGCCGTCGAGATCGTCGCGGAACTGCTCCACGTGGGCGATCTTCACGGTATCGCCGACGATCACCTTGCCGGAGTCCGGCTGTTCGGTACCGGTGATCATGCGGAACAGCGTGGTCTTGCCTGCACCGTTGGGCCCGACGATGCCGACGATGGCGCCGGCGGGAATGATGAAGGACAGATCGTCAATGAGGATCTCTTCGCCGAAGCCCTTGGTGACGTGCTCGAAGGCAATGACCTTGTCGCCCAAACGCGGGCCCGGCGGAATGAAGATCTCATTGGTCTCGTTGCGCTTCTGATATTCCTTGGAGCTCAGCTCCTCGAAGCGCTGCAGGCGCGACTTGGACTTGGCCTGCCGCCCCTTGGGATTGGCGCGCACCCATTCGAGTTCGGACTTGATGGCGCGCTGGCGGCTCTGCTCGGACTTTTCCTCCTGCTGCAGGCGCTTCTCCTTGGCTTCGAGCCAGGTGGAGTAGTTGCCCTCGTAGGGAATGCCGCGACCGCGGTCGAGTTCCAGGATCCACTGGGCGGCGTTGTCGAGGAAGTAACGGTCGTGGGTGATGGCCACCACGGTCCCGGGGTACTCCAAAAGGAAGCGTTCGAGCCAAGCCACGCTCTCGGCGTCCAAGTGGTTGGTGGGCTCGTCGAGCAGCAGCATGTCCGGCTTGGACAGCAGCAATCGGCACAGGGCCACCCGGCGGCGCTCGCCGCCGGAGAGTTTGGTGACGTCCGCATCCCAGGCAGGCAGCCGCAGCGCGTCGGCGGCGATTTCCAGGGTACGGTCGAGTTCCCAGCCGTTGGCGGCGTCGATGGCGCCCTGCAGTTCGCCTTGGCGTTCGAGCAGCTTGTTCATTTCGTCGTCGTCCATCGGCTCGGCGAAGCGGTCGCTGATGGCGTTGAACTCGTCTAGCAGGGCCTTGACCTCGGCCACGCCTTCCTCGACGTTGCCGCGCACGTCCTTGCTGGCATCGAGCGGCGGTTCCTGGGGCAGGTAGCCGATGCGGATGCCGGCCTGGGGCCGGGCCTCGCCTTCGATGTCCTTGTCGACTCCGGCCATGATGCGCAGCAGGGTGGACTTTCCCGAGCCGTTCAGGCCGAGCACGCCGATCTTGGCGCCCGGGAAGAAGGACAGCGAGATGTCCTTCAGGATCTCTTTCTTCGGCGGCACGATCTTGCCGACGCGATTCATGGTGTAGACGTACTGGGCCATGGAGGAAACTGCTCCGAAGGGGGCTGCCGACTGTCGTGAAGGAGTGCGACGCTAAACGAATCAAGGGCTTCTGACAATGCAGGCCTATGCGCTCCCATGGACGCGGACGAGGGCGCTCATGAGCTTCGTGCAGCACGGCCTGTATCGGCTTCAAGTGCCGCGGCCTGGGGCTTCGGTTACAATGCGCCCCCAGAATCGCCGCGGTGCCGGCCGCACCGCCTCCAGCCGACGGGAATCCCCATGTTCAATTCCAGCATGACCATCGCCGGCTTCGACGACGAGGTGGCTGACGCCATCCGCAACGAGGCCCGGCGCCAGGAAGAGCACATCGAGCTGATCGCCTCGGAGAACTACACTTCTCCAAGGGTGCTCGAGGCCCAGGGCAGCGTGCTCACCAACAAGTACGCCGAAGGCTATCCGGGCAAGCGCTACTACGGTGGCTGCGAGTACGTGGATCAGGTGGAAGTGCTGGCCATCGAGCGCGCCAAAGCGCTGTTCGGCGCCGACTACGCCAACGTTCAGCCCCACTCGGGATCCCAGGCCAACGGTGCGGTCTACCTCGCCCTGCTGGAGCCGGGCGATACGGTCCTCGGCATGAGCCTCGATGCCGGTGGCCATCTCACCCATGGTGCGAAGCCGAATTTCTCCGGCAAGACCTACCACGCGGTGCAGTACGGCATCGACACCAGCACCGGTCTGATCGACTACGAGGAAGTCCGCAAACTGGCCCTGGAATGCCGGCCGAAAATGATCGTCGCCGGCTTCTCCGCCTACTCCCGCCTGCTGGACTGGAGTCGATTCCGGGCCATTGCCGACGAAGTGGGTGCTTACCTGCTGGTGGACATGGCCCACGTGGCCGGTCTGGTGGCAGCGGGCATCTATCCCAATCCGGTGCCCCATGCAGACGTGGTGACCTCCACCACCCATAAGACCCTCGGTGGCCCGCGCGGCGGCATCATCCTCGCCCGCAGCAATCCGGAGATCGAGAAGAAGCTGAACTCGGCCCTGTTCCCCGGCAGCCAGGGCGGCCCTCTGATGCACGTCATCGCCGCCAAGGCGGTGTGCTTCAAGGAGGCCATGGCGCCTGAGTTCAAGGTCTATCAGCAGCAGGTGCTGGTGAATGCCCGTGCCATGGCTGAGACTTTCCTGGACCGCGGTTTCAATGTGGTCTCCGGTGGGACCGACGATCACCTCTTCCTGCTCGACCTCATCGACAAGGACATCACCGGCAAGGATGCGGATGCGGCGCTCGGTCGCGCCAACATCACCGTCAATAAGAACGCGGTGCCCAACGATCCACGCTCGCCCTTCGTGACCTCGGGCCTGCGCATCGGTTCACCGGCAGTGACCCGGCGCGGATTCGGCGAAACGGAATGCCGGGAACTCACAGGCTGGATGTGCGACGTGCTGGAGAACATGGGCGACGAGTCGGTGATCGACGCGGTGCGCGGGAAGGTCCTGGCGCTGTGCGCGCGGTTCCCGGTGTACGCGTCGCCCGACGCCGCCCCGCTGAAGCAGGCCACCGGCCGCTGACGGCGGCAGGGGCGCAGGCATGCACTGTCCCTTCTGCAGCGCGGAGGACACCAAGGTCATCGACTCCCGGCTGGTCACTGGCGGCGATCAGGTTCGCCGCCGGCGGGAGTGCCTGACCTGCGGCGACCGCTTTACCACTTTCGAGGTGGCGGAACTCGTCATGCCGCGCATCATCAAGCGCGACGGCAGCCGCGAACCCTTCAACGAGGACAAACTGCGGGCCGGCCTGCAGCGGGCACTGGAGAAACGTCCGGTGTCGGTGGAGGCCATCGAGGCCGCCGTCAATCAGGTCAAGCACAGCCTGCGCACCCAGGGCGACCGGGAGGTGTCGGCCCGGCTCCTCGGCGAGCAGGTGATGGACGTCCTGCGCGGCCTCGATGAGGTCGCGTATGTGCGTTTCGCCTCGGTGTATCGGGACTTCAAGAACGTCAGCGAGTTTCAGGATGAGATCGCGCGGCTGTCGAATCCGCCGGGGACTGATGCGCCAGCCGAGCGGAGTTGACGTTGTCGTCGGTCGCTGATGATGCCGCCTTCATGGCGCGTGCCCTGGAACTGGCGGCTCTGGGTCGACTCAGCACCCGGCCCAATCCCAGCGTCGGCTGCGTCATCGTCCGCGACGGCCGAATCCTTGGTGAAGGCTACAGCGCGCCGGCGGGCGGCCCCCACGCGGAAGTCCGGGCCATGACCGCCGCGGCCGGGGAGCCCGTTGCAGGCGCCACCGTCTATGTCACCCTGGAACCCTGCAGCCATTTCGGCCGCACCCCGCCCTGTGCCGACGCCCTGATCCGCGCGGCGCCCGCCCGGGTGGTGGTGGCAGCTCGTGATCCCCACCCACAGGTGTCCGGCGGCGGTATTGAACGTCTCCGCGCCGCCGGCATCGCGGTGGAAGTGGGGCTGTGCGAGGCCGAGGCGCGGGCCGTCAATGCCGGCTTCATGCTCCGTCACGAGCGCGGCCGGCCGCTGTTGCGGCTGAAGCTGGCCGCATCCCTGGACGGGCGATCCGCCATGGCCAGTGGCGAAAGCCAGTGGATCACGGGCGTCGATGCCCGCCGGGACGTGCAGCGGTTGCGGGCCCGCTCCTGCGCCGTCGTCACCGGCTCGGGAACGGTCCTGGCCGATGATCCACGCCTCACTGTCCGCACGGATGAACTGCCCGAACTCTCGGCCTTCGATGCCGAATTCCTCGCGTCCCACCCGCCGCTGCGGGTCATCCTCGATCGCGGTCTGCGTACGCCGGACTCGGCGCGGCTGCTGTCGGTTCCCGGGGTGCTGATCTGCAGCAGCGCCACCGCCGCGGCGTCCCGGCAACAGGCTCTCGCGGCGGCGGGCGCCGAATGTCTGGCGCTGCCCGGGGCGGGCGACGGTCTGGATCTGTCGAGCCTGCTTGCGCTGCTGGCCGAGCGGGACTGCAATGAGGTGCTGTTCGAGTGCGGTCCGCGACTGGCGGCATCGGTGCTGACGGCGGGGCTGGTGGATGAGCTCTGGCTGTATCAGGCCCCGTTGTTGCTCGGCGCTCAGGCCCGTCCCATGGCCGACCTCGCCTTCGATCGTCTGATCGAGGGCCTGCGCTTTGAGTGTCGGGACGTCACGCGCATCGGCGATGATCTGCGCCTGATTCTCACGCCGGAACCGAGCGGCGGCGGGCCGGGGTCTGGCTTGTCAAGCCAGGCTCGACGCAGCATAGTGCGTCCCCCCGCAGGTGGTGCCACGAAATCATGACATTCAGCAAGGTGGAAGAACTCATTGCCGAGATCGCTGCGGGCAGGATGATCATCCTGCTCGACGACGAGGATCGGGAGAATGAAGGTGACCTGGTCATGGCGGCGGAACATGTCACGCCGGAGGCCGTCAACTTCATGGCCAAGCATGCCCGTGGGCTGATCTGCATGCCCATGACGGCGGATCGCTGTCGCCAGCTGCGGCTGACGCCCATGGCGACCACCAACCGCACCCGTCACCACACGAATTTCACTGTGTCCATCGAAGCCGCAGAAGGTGTCACCACCGGAATCTCGGCGGCCGATCGGGCGCGCACGGTGCAGGTGGCGGCCAACCCGAAAGCGGTGCCCGACGACATCGTCACCCCCGGCCACATCTTTCCGCTGCAGGCAGAGGCTGGTGGCGTGCTGTCGCGTGCCGGCCATACCGAGGCCTCGGTGGATCTCGCCCGTCTGGCCGGCTGTGCGTCGGCCGCGGTGATCGTCGAGATCATGAACGAGGACGGCACCATGGCGCGGCTGCCGGATCTCGAGCAGTTCGCGGCCACTCACGGCCTGAAGATCGGCACCATTGCCGACCTCATTCACTACCGGGCACTGCATGACTCCACCGTGGAGCGGGTGCTCGAAAAGGACATCGAAACCATTCACGGCCCGTTCCGCGTGGTGGGTTTTCGCGACACCCTGCGCGAGCAGACCCACTTTGCCCTGGTGCGGGGTGAGATCGACGCCGAGCAGGCGACGCTGGTGCGCGTGCATGCGCCGAACATGCTGCTGGATCTGGTGGGCGCGGTGCGCTCCGGCCCTCAGAGCTGGAGCGTCGAGCGGGCGCTGGCCCGGGTGGCGGAGGAAGGATCCGGCGTGGTGGTGATCTTGGGCGGCACCGAGTCCGGCCAGGAGAGCCTGGAGCGCCTGGAGCTGTTCCCGAATACGCCGAGCTACAATCGCAGCCTGCGCCCGGACGGCTCCAGCGTCTATCATTCGGTGGGGCTGGGCTCGCAGATCCTGCGCGATCTGGGCATTCGCCGCATGCGGCTGATGTCCTTCCCGACCCGCTACAATGCGATCTCCGGCTTCGACCTGGAAATCGTCGAGTACATCACCTGCGAGGGTGAGACCATCGCGGCCGCAGATGCGGATACCACCGGCCACCACGACCACGCTTGAGCAGCGCTCGCGAGGCCCGCTCTTTAGAGGAGGAGTCCCATGCACGATCTCACGACCATTGAGGGCGACTTCGCGGCGACGGACGCGCGCTTCGTTCTGATCGCGGCCCGGTTCAATGCGTTCGTGGTGGATGCGCTGGTGGCGGGCGCTGTCGATACCCTGCTGCGCCACGGCGTGGCCAGGGACCGCATTTCGCTGGTCAAGGTCCCGGGCGCCTGGGAATTGCCGCTGGCGGCGAAGCATGTGGCCGCCGCCGGCGAGGCCGACGCCATCCTGGCCCTCGGTGCCGTGATCCGTGGCGGCACCCCCCACTTCGACTTCGTTGCCGGTGAAGCGGCCAGTGGTCTGGCGCGGGTCCAGGCCGAGAGCGGTGTACCGGTAGCCTTCGGGCTGTTGACCACGGACAGCATCGAGCAGGCCATCGAGCGCAGCGGCACCAAGGCCGGCAACAAGGGCGCCGACGCGGCCATGACGGCCCTGGAAATGGTCAGTCTCGGCCGTCGGCTGCGCAAGGACTGATCATGATCTCATCCGAAGCCGGTCCGGCGCGCCCGAAGAAGAAGGGCTCGCGGGGGCCGGGACAGGCACGCCAGCAGGCCCGTCGGCTGGCGGTGCAGGCCCTCTATCAGCATCAGATCAATCCCGGATCCGTGCACGAACTGCTGGCGGAGTTCCGTGCCCATCACGAATGCGACGACGCGGACCTGGAGTACTTTTCCTCCGCGGTTACGGGCGTCAGTCGCGAAGCCCGGGAACTCGACACCCTGTTCGCACCGCTGCTGGATCGCGCCCTCGACGATCTCGATCCGGTGGAGCGGGCCATTCTGCGCCTCGGCGCCTGGGAGTTGCGCGAGCGTATCGACGTCCCCTACCGGGTGGTGATCGACCAGGGGGTGATCCTGGCCCAGATGTTCGGCGCCAGTGAGAGCCACCGCTACGTCAATGCCATCCTCGATACCCTGGCGCGGCAGCTGCGGCGGACCGAAGTGGCCGCCGGCCGTCGTCCCCGGGACCCCGCTCCCGGTTGAGACCGGCATGAGCGAATTCGATCTCATTGATGCCCTGCTGGCGGATGAGCCGCCGCTGCCATCCTGGGTCAGTACGGGCCCGGGCGACGACGCCGCCGTCCTGGCGCCGCCGCCGGACTCGGAGTGGGTGCTGTCCACGGACACCCTGGTGGAGGGGCGTCACTTCTTTGCCCATACGCCCCCGGATCTCCTGGCCTACCGGGCCCTCGCAGTGAACCTCAGTGATCTGGCTGCCATGGGTGCGACGCCTTCGGGTTTCCTGGTGGCGTTGGTGGCGCCGGGACTCGATACCGAGTGGTGCCGTCGATTCAGCGCCGGGCTGCGGGCCGCCGCAGGTGACTGTGGGGCAAGGCTGGTAGGGGGCAATCTGGCTCGCGGTTCGCTGGCGGTGACGGTCACGGTGACCGGAACCGTGCCTCGGGGCCGCGCCCTGCTGCGTTCTGGCGCGGCTGTCGGCGATGACATTTACGTCTCCGGCCGCATCGGTGGGGCATTGGCTGCGCGCCGCACGCTGGAAGGCGATGCCGCCATTGCGGCCACGCTGTCCGGCCTCAGCTTGGATGACGTACCCGATCCGTTGCGTGCCTACCTGCTGCCCGCTGCGAGGGTGGAGCTCGGCCAGCAGTTGCGCGGTGTTGCGAGTGCCTGTATCGATGTCTCCGACGGTCTGCTGGCAGATCTCGGTCATCTCTGTGCCCGCTCTTCGGTGGGCGCGCGGATCGAGCTTGCGTCGCTTCTGGTGGCGGACGTGGATCCCCTCGAGGCCGTGGTGGCGGGCGACGACTACGAGCTGCTGTTCACGGTGCCGGCGGGGCGATCCATGCAGTTGCCCGGCAACGACCTTCCCCTGACCC
The DNA here is from genome assembly GCA_020832055.1 of Gammaproteobacteria bacterium. Lineage (GTDB taxonomy): Bacteria > Pseudomonadota > Gammaproteobacteria > Pseudomonadales > Azotimanducaceae > SLTB01. The sequence goes on along the minus strand of JAFIFL010000080.1, from coordinate 1,950 downwards.
GCATTGGTCGGATCGAGCACGGGGCGGCGGTGCGACTGCTGGCTGCGGACGGCCGCGAAGTGGCGTCGGCCAAGCGTGGCTGGAGCCACTTCTGATGAGACGCGTGTGATGCCCGGCGTCGATCCCCGCATTCCGCCTCAGGCGCTGAAGGATCCCGTCATCCTGCTGGCCACCGGGTTCGGTGCCGGTCTGCTGCGCCCCGCCCCCGGGACCTGGGGAACTCTGGCGGCATTGCCGCTGATCGCGCTGCTGCTCTGGCTGCCGTTGTGGCCGGCGTGGATCCTGCTCGCTGCAGTCTGTGTTCTCGGTGTACCCCTGTGCGGGCTGGCGGGAGAGCGTCTTGGCGTGTCCGATCATGGCGGCATCGTCTTCGATGAGATCGCCGGTTTCGCTCTCGTGGCGCTGCTGGTTGCCACCGGTCCGATCAGCCTGCTGGCCTGCTTCCTGGCGTTCCGGTTTTTCGATATCGTCAAGCCCTGGCCTTGCTCCTGGGCGGATCGTGCCCTGGGCGGCGGCCTCGGCGTCATGCTCGACGATCTGCTGGCAGCTCTCTACGCGGCGCTCACTGTGGCGCTCGGGAGCCTGGCGATCGCCACCTGGCTGCCGGGTCTCGCCGCCGGCTGATTCTCCCTCCGGCTCCGGCGCCGAGGAGCCACAAAAGCCGCAAGAGGTGCCGTCCATGGCCCGCGTGCTTCGCTTCTGCCTTTGCCTTGTGCTGACTGTCTCGGTAGCGAACGGCTGGACGACACCCAGCATCGAAGCGGCGGGCCTGATGCGCGACATGGCCATTCTGCTCATTGACGATCGCCAGGAAACGTTGCGGGTCGGGCAGCTTTCAGGCTCAGGGGTGAGGCTCTTGGCGGCGGATGCCCAGCGGGCGATCATCGAGGTCGACGGTCAGGAACTCGAACTGCGCCTTTCTCAGCGGGTCGGGGCCCAATACGTGAACCCGGTCGGCCGCAGCGTCCAGATCAGCAGCGATGCCCGTGGCCAGTTCCGGGTGGCCGGTGCGGTCAATGGTCAGTCGATGACCTTCCTGGTGGATACCGGCGCCAGTCTGCTGGCCATGAGCAGCCAGCAGGCCCGGCGCATCGGGATCGACTATCGTGGCGGGGAACGTGGCCGGGTGACCACGGCCAGCGGTGTGACCGAAGCCTGGTTCCTCACGATCGATCAGGTCACGGTGGGCGACATCCGGGTGGATGGCGTGCAGGCGGCCATTGTCGAGGGCGCCTTTCCGGCCGAGGCCCTGCTCGGTATGTCTTTCCTGCGGCATGTAGGCTTTGCCGAGGATGGCGGGGTACTGACCCTGCTCCAGCGTTTCTGACCCGACAGCAAGGACTTCGTTCTCGTGACTGATCCGCAATCGTTCGTGCACCCTTTTGCCGACCTGCTCGGTTTCTCGGTCAGCAGCCGGGCCGAGGGCCGCTGCAGCATCGAGCTCGACATTGCCCCGAAGCACTTCAATCCTCACGGTATCGTCCATGGCGGCGTCCTTTACAGCGTCGCGGATACCGGTATGGGCGGAGCGCTGACATCGTTGCTGACTGACGACGAGATCTGCACCACGGTAGAGATCAAGATCGTCTACTTCCGTCCTGCGACGGCCGGTCGGCTGCTCTGCGATACTGAAGTCGTCAACCGTGGCCGCAGAACCGCGGCCCTGGAAAGTACCCTCAGTGTGGACGACCGGATGCTCGCCAGGGCCTACGGCACGTTCATGATCCTGCCTCGGCCCTGATTCGCGAAATTACGCGCCACCCCGTTGTGGGAGAGCGCTATTTCGCCCAGCGAAATGCGCCGATCGGCATGACGTGCAGCGAAGGCAGTGACATCAGCTTCGGCAGAGCGCTTCGAGATCGGCCCAATCGCTGCGCGATTAGGGCCTTCCCACAAGTGGGGGGGCTGCCAGCTTGTGGGAGAGCGCTATTTCGCCCAGCGAAATGCGCC
>JAFIFL010000079.1 GCA_020832055.1 Gammaproteobacteria bacterium | reverse complement strand
GAAGACAAGGGGGTCCGCTTCGCGGACAAGGACTCCCATCAGATCTTCGTCGAACCGGAAGGCCTCGACACCTTCGAGCTGTATCCCAACGGCATTTCCACCAGTCTGCCCTTCGACGTGCAGATGGCGCTGGTGCGATCCATTCGCGGCTTCGAGCAGGCCCACATCACCCGCCCGGGCTACGCGATCGAGTACGACTACTTCGATCCGCGAGATCTCTCCCCGACCCTGGAAACGAAGGTCATCGAGGGTTTGTTCTTCGCCGGACAGATCAACGGCACCACCGGCTACGAGGAGGCGGCCGCCCAGGGCCTGATGGCCGGGCTCAACGCGGCGCGCCGGGTGGCGGGCCTGCCGGGCTGGACGCCGCGCCGTGACGAGGCCTACATCGGTGTGCTCATCGACGACCTGATTCGGCTCGGTACCAGCGAGCCCTATCGCATGTTCACCAGCCGTGCCGAGTTCCGGCTGCTGCTGCGCCAGGACAATGCGGACTTCCGCCTGACGTCCACCGGCCGCGAGCTCGGTTTGGTGAGTGATGAGCGTTGGCAGGCCTTCTGCTGCCGCCGCGATGCGGTGGCTGCGGGGCTCGCGCACCTGAAGTCGACGCGGATCGCGCCGGACTCGCTGGCGGCGGCGCGGCTGGCCAACATCTGCGATGAAAACCTGGAGCGTGATCAGACCTTGGAGGCCCTGCTGCGGCGCCCGGCGGTGACGCTGCAGCGGCTCGCGGAGGTGGTCGATCTGCCGCCGATGGCCCCGGATGTGGCCGAGCAGGTGGAGGTGCAGGTCAAGTACTCGGGGTACATCACCCGCCAGCAGACCGAAGTGGACCGGGTCCGGCGCCATGAGGACACCCCGTTGCCGCTCGATCTCGATTACGCGAAGGTGGACGGGCTGTCCCACGAAGTGCGACAGAAGCTCGAGCTGGCCAGACCGGAGAATCTGGCGCGGGCTAGCCGGATTCCGGGCGTGACGCCGGCGGCGATCTCGCAGCTGCTGATTCATTTGAAGAAGCAGGGCGCGCTGGCGCGCAGCGCGTGACACCCATCGAGCGCCTCGCCGAAGGGCTGGCGGCAGCCGGGATCGATGCGGACGCCGAGGCGCTCGGGCGGCTCGAGGGTTGGCTCGGGCTGCATCAGCGGTGGTCCCGGCGCATCAACCTGACCGGTCCGGCCGATGCCGACGAATTGATCGACCGCCACCTGCTGGACTGTGCAGCGGTCGTGCCGTGGTTGCCGCCGGGACCGCTGGTGGATGTGGGTAGTGGTGCCGGGCTGCCCGGTCTGGTGGTGGCGATCCTGGAGCCGGCGCGCAGGATGTTCCTGCTCGACAGCCTGCAGCGGCGCTGTGCCTTCCTGGAGCAGGCCATTGTGACCCTGGCCTTGCCGAACGTGAGTGTCGTCCAGGCGCGCTGTGAGCAGTGGCAGCCGCCCATCAGGTTGGCGGGTGTGCTGGCGCGGGCGGTGGCACCGCTGTCGAAACTGCTGGCCATGACGGCGCCCCTGCTGGCCGATGGAGCGCCGCTTCTAGCCATGAAGGGCCCGGGCTGGCGTGAGGAGTTGGTCGGGCTGCCCGCCAACGTGAGGCTGACTGGTCAGGACAGCTACCGGCTGCCGGGTCGCGATCACGAGCACGTTCTGCTGCGACTTGCGATGCAGGTGGACGACGGCCAGGTTCATGACGCCGGAGTTCATGCCTGCGGGGTTCACAACGAGGAGGGGGGCTGATGGGCCGTATCCTGGCCGTCACCAACCAGAAGGGTGGTGTCGGCAAGACCACGAGCAGCGTCAACCTTGCGGCCTCGCTGGCGGCGCAGGGTCGACGGGTGTTGCTGGTGGATCTGGACCCGCAGGGAAACGCCACCATGGGTTGCGGGATCGACAAGAAGGGTCTCGCAGGCACGGTCTGCGATCTCCTGCTTGAAGATGACGTGCGGGCCGAGGAGGTGATCCTGCGGGCGCCGGAACCTGAGCCCGGGTTCGACGTGCTGCCGGCCAACGCGGATCTGACGGCGGCGGAGGTGGAACTCCTCGCCATGCCGTCGAGGGAATACCGGCTGCGGTCGGTACTCGGCGACCTCAAAGAGAATTACGACTGGATCCTGATCGACTGTCCGCCGAGCTTGTCCATTCTCACCGTCAACGCTCTGACCGCGGCAGATGGGGTCATCATCCCCATGCAGTGCGAGTACTATGCTCTCGAGGGCTTGAGCGCCTTGCTGGATACAGTGGCGGCAGTCCGGGAGCGGACCAATCCCGGACTCGAGATCGAGGGTCTGTTGCGGACCATGTACGATCCCCGCAACAGCCTGACCCGCGATGTCTCCCGCCAATTGATTCAGCACTTCGGCGAGCGGGTGTACCGGACGGTCATTCCGCGCAATGTGCGGCTGGCGGAGTCGCCGAGCCATGGCCTGCCGGTGTTGGCCTATGATCGCCATTCGCGGGGGGCCGTGGCCTATCAGGCTCTCGCCGGTGAACTCAGCCGGCGCCACGCGGAGGGTGCCGCCTGACGGCATTCGGCCAGACTCTGACAACGCTGAACGGTCAGCATTGAGCCAACGGGAATGACAGCATGGTGGTGCGCAAACGAGGACTCGGTCGCGGTCTCGATGCCCTGCTCGGCGGCAGCCGACCGGCGACGGACAGCCCGGCACCCATCACGCCGGATCCCTCTGTGGCGGACGTCGCCACCGACGGCGAGCAGCTCGTCAGGCTGCCGGTGGAAGTGCTGCGGCGCGGTCGCTTCCAGCCCCGCCGGGAGATGGATCCGGAGCGACTCGAGGAGCTCGCGGCCTCCATCCGTTCCCAGGGTGTGATGCAACCCATCCTCGCCCGGCCGCTGCCGGGCAAGGATGGCTACGAGATCATCGCCGGTGAGCGGCGTTGGCGTGCCGCCCAGCTCGCCGGCCTCGAACGGGTGCCGGTGATCGTCCGGGACCTCGCCGACGAGGCCGCCATGGCCCTCGGTCTGATCGAGAACATCCAGCGCGAGGAACTCACGCCCATCGAGGAAGCCGTCGCCCTGCAGCGGCTGATCGACGAGTTCGGCATGACTCAGCAGGCGCTGGCGGACACCATCGGCAAGTCGCGCACGACCGTCACGAACATGCTGCGGCTGTTGAAGCTCGGCGGCAAGGTGCGGGAGCTGCTCGATCGCGGCGATCTGGAAATGGGCCACGCCCGGGCGCTGCTCACCCTGGCGCCCGCCGATCAGCTGGCCATCGGCCGGGAGGTGGTGGAGAAGGGGCTGTCGGTACGCCAGACCGAAGCGCTGGCGCGGCGCCGCAACGATCCCGCCAACTCGTCCGACCCCGTGGCGAAACCCCGGCCGGATACCGACCCGGACACCGCGGCACTCGAGCGCCGCCTGTCGGATCAGGTGGGCGCCCCCGTGAATATTCGACACACGGCGAGGGGAAACGGCCAGCTCGTGATCCGATACTCCAGCCTCGATGAGCTCGAAGGCATTCTGGCGCACATCAAATGAGGGACACATTGTCCCCGATCTGCGACCGCGGCTCGAAGGTTCCTTGCGGTGGGCGGGTGCCTTGCCTATAATCCGCGCGCCTTCCAAGAGGCGGTGTACCGAAGTGCATCCCAGGGTCTGGTACAGGCCGTGAGCGGCGTGACCAAGGGGTTCCGTTCACGCTGGCGCGATCTGCCGATGGCAGTGCGTATCGTCGGATTCCAGGTCGCTGCTCTCCTGGTGGTGGCGTCGGTCTTGGTATGGTTCGCGGGTTTGCACCAGCCGTTCCTCATTGGGGGAGGTTGTGCGGTACTGCCGAATGCCTGGATGGCCTGGCGGGTGCGAAGTCGCCCGGGTCGCGATCCGGAGCAGGAAGCCTGGCGAGTGCTTCTCGGAGCGTTCGAGAAGCTGGCGCTGACCGCAGGGTTACTGACGTGGGCGCTGATGCGCCTGAATGATCTGAATGCGCCGGTGTTCTTTGCCGGATTCATTGCCGCCCTGGCGGCACATCACGCGGCCCTCGTTTTCGTGACGGGGGAAGGACGAGAGGCCTGAGACCTACCCATGGCCAGTGGATTCGAAACCACCGCAGAAGATTACATTGCCCACCACCTGGTGAATGCCACGTTCGGGCGCTTCCCGGAAGGGCACGAGCGCGCCGGCGAATGGGGTTTTGCCAGCTCGGGCTCCGAGGCCGAGGCCATGGGCTTCATGGCGATCCACGTGGATTCCATGGGTTGGTCCATCGGTCTGGCCATCTTTTTCATGTACTTCTTTCGCAGGGTCGCGGTGAGCGCGGCCGAAAATCCGGCTGCCATCCCCACCGGACTGCGGAACGTGGTCGAGGCCCTGATCGACTTCATCGAAGGCATGGTCAAGAGCGTCTTCAAGCATCCTGATTTGAGTTATGTCGCACCGATGGCCCTGACGATCTTTGTCTGGGTGTTCTTCATGAACCTGATGGATCTGGTGCCCGTGGACCTGGTTCCCTACATCGCTCAGTACGGGCTCGGCATCGAGTACATGAAGATCGTTCCGAGCACGGATCCGAACATCACCATGGGTCTGGCGCTGTCAGTGTTCACGCTGATCATATTCTTCAGCATCCGTCAGAAGGGTCTCGGCGGTTTTCTGGCCGAAATATCGTTCCATCCCTTTGGCAAGTGGCTGCTGCCGTTCAACCTGGCGCTGGAGGTGGTCGGACTGCTGGCCAAGCCCGTGTCGCTGGGGCTGCGGCTGTTCGGAAATCTGTTTTCGGCAGAGATGATCTTCATCCTCATCGCCACCATGTACACGGGCCTGATCATTGGCTTGTTGGGGGGTCTCCTCCAGTTCGCCTGGGCCGTGTTCCACATTCTGGTCGTGCCGCTTCAGGCATTCATCTTCATGGTCCTGTCCGTCGTCTACCTGACTCAGGCCTTCGACGAAGGCGAAGCACATTGACCACGAACCGAGCCATTCATCCACAACAGAGCTTTTGAGCGGGAGTATCCATGGATCCTATTTTTGCAGTCGTTTTTCTTCTCGGTATCGCGGCTCTTTCGGGTGCTTTCAGCGTCAGCATCCTGGGCAGCAAGTTCATCGAGAGCGTCGCGCGTCAGCCGGAGCAGTTGCCGGCACTTCGTACCCAGCTCTTCATCATCCTCGGCCTGCTGGATGCCATCCCGATGATCGCGGTGGGTATCTCGCTGTACATCCTGTTCGTCTTGATCTGACGTCGACACGGGTCACCTTGGTGATGGTTGGGGTGATCGCTGGACGCAAAGTCGAGACAGACAAGAGGCTTGACGCATGAACATCAATCTAACGCTGTTCGGCCAGATGATCGCGTTCTTCTTCTTCGTCTGGTTCTGCATGCGCATGGTGTGGCCGCCTATCGTCGCGGCCATGTTGGCCAGGCAGGAGCAGATCGCGGAAGGGCTGGAAACTGCCGAGCGCGCGAAAAAGGATCTCAGTCTTGCGCAGAAGCGTGCGACGGACGAGATCAAGAAAGCGCGGGTGGAAGCCTCCGAAATCATCGAGCTGGCGCGCAGGCGCTCGGAGCAGATGATCGAGGAAGCGAAACGCGAAGCACGGGCGGAGGGCGAACGCGTCAAGGCGGCCGCCACCACCGATGTGCAGCAGGAAGTGCAGCGGGCGAAAGAGTCCCTGCGTAAAGAAGTGGCGGCGCTGGCGTTGCTGGGTGCGGAGCGCATCCTCGAACGCGACGTCGATGCTGCCTCGCACGCCGAGATGCTCGAACGGCTCGCCGCCGATCTCTGATCGACGAGGAATCTGGCATGGCAGAACAGGCAACTCTTGCCCGACCCTACGCCCGCGCAGCCTTTCAGGCCGCGCTGGAACGTGGTGAGGAAGCGCTGCCCGGATTCTCCTACGAGTTGGCCTTGCTGACTGGTTGTGTGGAGGAACCCAGGCTGCGGGCGGAGCTGTTGTCTCCGGGCCGGGGTCCAGCGCAGAAGGTCGGGCTCATCGAGCAGGTCTTCAGTACGGAGCTCTCGCCCCATGGCCGCAACTTCGTGGCGTTGTTGGCGGAGCAGGACCGGCTCGGTCTGCTGCCGGAAATCCAGCGGCAATACGAACAGCAGCGCGCTGCCCATGAGCGGGTGCTCAAGGTGGAAGTGGTGACGGCGCAAGCACTGACGGCGGACGCCGAGGCCGCACTGGCTGAGCGTCTGGCGAGGCGGTTCGGCAGCAAGGTCGAGATCACGCAGCGTCTCGATTCCACATTGATAGGCGGCGCGGTGATCCGGGCCGGCGACACCGTCATCGACGGTTCGGTACGCGGACGCCTCGCGCGTCTCGCCGAAACCCTTGGTGTCCGTCGCGATGCCGCCGCACGCAGCACCGCCGCCTGATGGTCGGCGGCACCCACGAATATTCGAGGATGGACCGATGCAGCAACTGAACCCCTCCGAGATCAGCGAAGTCATCAAGCAGCGCATCTCGTCTCTCGAGCTGTCGGCGCAACCGAGCAACGAGGGGACGATCGTCAGCGTGTCTGACGGCATCGTTCGGATTCACGGCCTCGGCGACGCCCGCTACGGTGAGATGATCGAGTTTCCGAATAACGTCTACGGTCTGGCTCTGAACCTCGAGCGGGACTCCATCGGTGCGGTCGTGCTCGGTGATTACGAAGGCATTGCCGAAGGCCAGACGGCACGCTGTACCGGCCGCATCCTCGAAGTCCCCGTGGGGCGCGAGCTGATCGGTCGCGTGCTCGATCCGCTGGGGAATCCCATCGACGGCAAGGGTCCGCTCAATACCACTGAGACGGACGCTATCGAGAAGGTGGCGCCGGGCGTCATCGCACGGCAGTCGGTGGATCAACCGGTGCAGACTGGTCTGAAAGCCATCGACGCCATGGTGCCGGTGGGTCGTGGCCAGCGGGAACTGATCATTGGTGACCGCCAGATCGGCAAGACCGCCATCGCCATCGACACCATCATCAACCAGAAAGGCAAGAACCTCACCTGCATTTACGTGGCCATCGGCCAGAAGATGTCCACGGTGGCGAACGTGGTTCGCAAGCTCGAAGAGCATGGTGCCATGGAGCACACCATCGTGGTGGCGGCTGGTGCCGCCGCGCCGGCAGCCATGCAGTTCATTGCCCCCTATTCCGGTTGCACCATGGGCGAGTACTTCCGCGATCGCGGTGAGGACGCCCTGATCATTTATGACGACCTGACCAAGCAGGCCTGGGCCTATCGCCAGATCTCACTGTTGCTGCGGCGTCCGCCAGGCCGTGAAGCCTACCCCGGTGACGTCTTCTACCTGCACTCACGTCTGCTCGAGCGCGCGGCGCGGGTCAACGTCGACTACGTCGAGAAGTTCACCGACGGCAAGGTCAAGGGCAAGACCGGTTCACTGACGGCGCTGCCGATCATCGAGACCCAGGCCGGTGACGTGTCCGCTTTCGTACCGACCAACGTGATCTCCATCACCGATGGTCAGATCTACCTCGAACCGGACCTGTTCAACTCGGGCATCCGCCCGGCCATGAGCCCGGGTATCTCGGTGTCGCGGGTGGGCGGTTCGGCCCAGACCTCCTTCGTGAAAAAGATTTCCGGCGGTATTCGTCTGGCCCTGGCCCAGTATCGGGAGCTCGCGGCGTTTTCCCAGTTTGCATCTGACCTCGACGCTGCGACCCGCGCCCAGCTCGAACACGGCAAGCGGGTGACGGAGCTCATGAAGCAGCGTCAGTACGCGCCCATGAGCATCTCCCAGATGGGGGTCTCCCTGTTCTCAGCGACTCAGGGTTTCCTCGAAGACGTCGAGGTGGACAAGGTGCTCGATTTCGAAAGCGCACTGCTGTCCTACATGGCCGAGGAGCACGCCGATTTCATGGCGGAGATCGACAAGAGCGGTGCCTATAACGACGACATCGTCGACCGGTTGAAGAAGGCCATCGAAACCTTCAAGACGACGCGCACGTACTGAAGCTCGTTTACGCGCGTCGGTTACCGAGCAGGGATCACCCATGGCAGTAGGCAAGGAAATTCGTACCAAGATCGGCAGCGTGCGCAACACGCAGAAGATCACCAAGGCGATGGAAATGGTGGCGGCATCGAAGATGCGCCGCACCCAGGAACGCATGGCCCAGGGACGTCCCTACGCCACCCGCATTCGCCAGGTGGTCGGACACCTTGCCAGCGCCAATCCTGAGTATCGTTCCGTGTTCATGCTCGAGCGCCCCGTCACCCGCGTGGGTTACATTGTGGTGTCCTCGGATAAGGGGCTGTGCGGCGGGCTCAACGTCAACCTGTTCCGGGAGATGGCGAAGCGCATGCAGAGCCATCAGGCCATGGGCATCAAGGTCGACTTGGCTGTGATCGGGCGCAAGGCGCAGGCCTTCTTTCGAACCCATGGCGGCAACGTGGTTGCGACCCTCGATGGCCTCGGCGAGTACCCGGAGCTCGAAGATCTCATCGGCGGCATTCGGGTGATGCTCGATGCCTTCATCGAGGGACGCATCGAGCGCCTCGACATCGCCTACAACATGTTCGCGAACACCATGACCCAGGAGCCCACCGTCAGCCAGCTGCTGCCACTGCCGGCTTCCGGGGAAGCGGATTACAAGCACTCCTGGGACTACATCTACGAGCCCAACGCGGAGAGCCTCCTCGATCCGCTGATCACCCGTTACATCGAGAGTCAGGTGTACCAGTCGGTGGTCGAGAATTCGGCCTGTGAGCAGGCGGCGAAAATGATTGCCATGAAGAACGCCACCGATAATGCAGGCGAGCTCATCGAGGAACTGCAGCTTCTCTATAACAATGCCCGCCAGGCGGCCATCACCCAGGAGATTTCGGAGATCGTGGGCGGCGCGTCCGCGGTCTGACGGAACGGGATACCGCCACAGCGGTACCCATCGGCAAAGAGGAATCGAGGAACATGAGTAGCGGACGCATCGTGCAGGTCATCGGCGCCGTCATCGACGTGGAGTTCCCGCGCGAGAGCGTGCCCAAGATCTATGACGCCCTGAAGGTTGGCTCCACCGGTTTGACGCTCGAAGTTCAGCAGCAGCTCGGCGACGGTGTGGTGCGGACTATTGCCATGGGTTCGTCTGAAGGGGTTTCCCGCGGGCTCGACGTCGAGAACACCGGCGCCCCGATCAGCGTCCCTGTCGGCCCGGAGACGCTCGGCCGCATCATGGACGTCCTCGGTGAGCCCATCGACGACAAGGGACCGGTGGAGACGGCCGAGAAGGCACCGATTCACCGCAAAGCCCCAACCTACGAAGATCAGAGTGGCGGCACGGAGATCCTCGAGACCGGCATCAAGGTCATTGACCTGGTCTGTCCCTTCCAGCGGGGCGGCAAGGTCGGCCTGTTCGGTGGTGCGGGTGTGGGCAAGACCGTGACCATGCTCGAGCTGATCCGCAACATCGCCATCGAGCACTCGGGACTGTCGGTGTTCGCCGGTGTCGGTGAGCGGACCCGGGAAGGCAACGACTTCTACCACGAGATGCAGGAGTCCAACGTACTCGACAAGATCGCGCTGGTGTTCGGGCAGATGAACGAGCCCCCGGGGAACCGTCTGCGGGTGGCACTCACCGGCCTGACCATGGCCGAGAAGTTCCGTGACGAAGGTCGTGACGTGCTGTTGTTCATCGACAACATCTACCGCTATACCCTGGCGGGGACCGAAGTGTCGGCACTGCTCGGTCGGATGCCGTCCGCAGTGGGCTATCAGCCGACCCTGGCTGAGGAAATGGGTGTGCTCCAGGAGCGCATCACCACCACCAAGACCGGATCCATCACCTCGATCCAGGCGGTCTACGTGCCAGCGGACGACCTCACCGACCCGTCCCCGGCCACCACCTTCGCGCACTTGGACGCCACGGTGACTCTGTCCCGGTCCATTGCCGAACTCGGCATTTACCCGGCCGTGGATCCCCTCGATTCCACCAGCCGTCAGCTCGACCCGCAGATCGTCGGGCCGGAGCACTATGCAGTGGCCCGCGGCTGCCAGCAGGTGATGCAGAAGTACAAGGAGCTCAGGGATATCATCGCCATTCTCGGCATGGACGAGCTTTCCGAAGAAGACAAGCTCACCGTGTTCCGGGCGCGGAAGATTCAGCAGTTCTTCTCGCAGCCGTTCTTCGTCGCTGAAACGTTCACCGGCAACCCGGGCATCTATGTTTCGCTGGCCGACACGGTGCGCAGCTTCAAGGCGATCCTCGACGGTGAAGCCGACGATCTGCCGGAGCAGGCGTTCTACATGGTCGGCACCATCGAACAGGCCCGCGAGAAGGCGGCTAAGCTCTGACGGTTCGCGTGAGCGAGGAGGCCTGATATGGCCATGACCATCCATTGTGACGTCGTCAGCGCCGAGAAGGAGTTGTTCTCCGGTCGGGTGACGATGGTTGTCGCCACCGGGACGCTCGGCGAACTGGGTATTCTGCCCGGCCACGCGCCGCTGCTGACCGGTATCATGCCCGGGCCGGTGCGGCTGCTGTTCGACAATGGCACCGAGGAGACGATTTTCGCCTCCGGGGGCTATCTCGAAGTGCAGCCGGGCATCGTCACGGTGCTGGCGGATACCGCCACCCGTGCGGATGATCTCGATGAAGCGGCAGCTCTGGCGGCCAAGGAGGCGGCCGAGAAGGCGCTGGCCGACCAGACCTCCGAGTTCGAATACTCGGCTGTGGCGGCCCAGCTGGCCGAGGCTTCCGCCCAATTGCGGATGCTGCGCAAGCGCAAGGGCCGGGGCTCCGGCTGAGCTTGAGCCCTGCGACCGGGTTGCGCGGTCAGGTGACACCGCCCCCTGGGGGCGGTACAAAGAAAAGGCAGCCTGCGGGCTGCCTTTTTTGTCTTGTCTTCGGGAGTACGCCCCATGTCCGCACCCTCCCTCGCGGTGGTTATTCTGGCCGCCGGCAAGGGCACCCGCATGCATTCGAGCGTGCCGAAGGTTCTGCATCCCCTTGCCGGCGTCCCGATGCTCCAGCGCGTCGTCCGCACCGCCTGCGAACTCAGTGAAGACATCATCGTCGTCACCTCGCCGGATGCCGAAGCCGTCCGCTCGGAACTCGCGACTGCAGGCGTCCGCTTTGCGGTTCAGGAGCGTCAGCGTGGGACGGGCGATGCGCTGGCCGCAGCCCTGCCGGAAATCCCTGCCGATATCGATCAGGTGCTGGTACTTTGCGGTGATGTACCGCTGCTTGCTGCCGCGACCCTACAGCGCCTGCGCGCGGTCACCGCAGCCGGTGGCGTCAGCCTCGTTACGGCACGCTTTCCTGATCCCAAGGGCCTCGGCCGCATCCTCCGCGACGGTGAAGGCTGCATCAGTGGCATCGTCGAGGAGCGCGATGCCACGCCCGCCGAGCGCCGCATCGACGAGATCAATACCGGCATCTACCTGCTGCCGCGGGCAAGACTCGACGCCTGGCTCGGGCGCCTCGATGCCGGCAATGCCCAAGGCGAGTATTATCTGACGGATATCATCCGATTCGCCGTCGAATCCGGTCTCGCCGTGGCCAGCATCACCTGCGACGATCTCACGGAGGTCACTGGCGTCAACGACCGGGCCGGTCTCGTCCGCCTGGAACGGGAATTCTCCCGCCGCGTGGCGGAGCAGCTGCTCGCTGCGGGTGTCACAGTCATGGACCCGGCGCGCGTCGACGTCCGCGGCGAGCTCCATGTGGGCCAGGACACGGTGATCGACGTCAACTGCGTCTTCACCGGCAAGGTCGTGATCGGCCGTAACGTGCAGGTCGGCGCTCATTGCGTCATCGAGGATGCGAGCATCGACGATGGCGCGATCATTGCGCCGTTCACCCATATCCAGGGTGCTCATGTGGGTTCCGAGGCGCGCGTCGGCCCCTTTGCCCGCCTGCGGGAAGGCACGGATCTCGGTGAGCGTTGCCGGATCGGCAACTTCGTCGAAACCAAGAATACGCAGCTGGGCGCCGACAGCAAGGCGAACCACTTGGCGTATCTCGGCGATGCGATCCTCGGAGAAGGGTGTAACGTCGGCGCGGGCACCATCACCTGCAACTACGATGGTGTCGACAAGCATCCCACCATTCTCGGCGACGGCGTGTTCGTCGGCTCCAATTCGACCCTGGTGGCGCCCGTGAGGGTGGCCGACCGGGCCTATGTAGCGGCCGGTTCCACCATCACCAGCCCCGTGCCGGCGGACGGCCTCGGTGTCGGCCGGGCCAGGCAGCGTAACATCGCCGGCTGGAAACGTCCGAAGAAGACTACTGAAGCAGACTGAGGGAGAAACCGAATGTGTGGCATCGTGGGCGCCGTGGCGCGGCGGCCGGTCTCCGGCATTCTGCTGGAAGGACTCGATCGGCTCGAGTACCGCGGTTACGACTCTGCCGGAGTGGCGATCCTACGTGACGATGGCCTTGGCATTGATCGGCGCCGCGCCCTCGGCAAGGTGGTCGAGCTCAAGGAAGCGCTGCTGGCAGCGCCGGCTCCCGGCACCACCGGTATTGCCCACACGCGCTGGGCCACCCACGGCGTACCCAGCGAAGCGAACGCCCATCCGCAGATGTCAGGCGACGCAGTGGCGCTGGTGCACAACGGCATCATCGAGAACCACGATGCGCTCAGGGAGCGCCTGCAGGGCCTCGGTTACAGCTTCACCTCCCAGACTGACACCGAGACCGTCGTCCATCTCATCGACCACCATCACCGCGCCTGCGGCGACCTGCTCGAAGCTGTTCGTCTGACGCTCCGTGAGCTCTCGGGGGCCTACGCTTTCGGCGTGATCCACAAGGACCATCCGGACCGTCTCGTGGCGGCCCGCCGCGGCAGCCCGCTGGTCCTCGGCGTGGGTATCGGTGAGCACTACATCGCCTCCGATGTCCTGGCCCTGCGCCCGGTGACGGACCGTTTCGTGTTCCTTGAAGAGGGCGATCTGGCCGAGATCACCAGCGATGGCTACCGCATCTTCGATGCCGACGACCATCTGGTGGAGCGCAGCGTCGAGCGGGTCAAGATGGGCGCCGAGGACACCGGTCGCGGCAACTATCGGCACTACATGGCCAAGGAGATTCACCAGCAGCCGGAGGTGATTCGCGCAACCCTCGAAGGCCGGCTCTCCACCCACCAGGTCCTCGAGCCGGCTTTCGGCTTCCGCGCCACAGAAGTCTTCGACACTGCCAAGGCGGTCACCATCGTCGCCTGTGGTTCCAGCTTCTACGCCGCCTCGGTGGCGCGCTACTGGATCGAGAGCCTGGCGCGCATACCGTGCAATGTGGAGATCGCCAGTGAGTACCGTTATCGGAAGGTGGCGGTGGTTCCTGATTCACTGTTCGTCACTATTTCCCAGTCCGGCGAGACGGCCGACACCCTGGCGGCGCTGCGGCTCGCCCAGGCCAGCGGTTACCTTGCCAGTCTCACCCTTTGTAATGTCCCCACCAGTACCATCGTCAGGGAATCCGATCTGGCGCTGATGACCGAGGCCGGCCCTGAAATTGGCGTGGCTTCCACCAAGGCCTTCACGGCCCAGCTCACCGACCTGC
This sequence comes from Gammaproteobacteria bacterium, assembly GCA_020832055.1. Taxonomy (GTDB): domain Bacteria; phylum Pseudomonadota; class Gammaproteobacteria; order Pseudomonadales; family Azotimanducaceae; genus SLTB01. Next base: position 3,146 of record JAFIFL010000079.1, on the reverse strand, counting down.
TGTTGCTGGCGGTCCTGCTGGGCCGCCGGGGCCCGATGACATCGGCGCAGGAGCTCGAAATCGTCGAAGCGCTGCACGAACTGCCGCGCAGCATCGATCGCGTCCTGGCGCTGGAAGCCGAGATCGAAGAACTTGCCGAGCACTTCATCGACCGCCACCATGCGCTGTTCCTCGGACGCGGTGAGCTCTATCCCATCGCGCTGGAAGGCGCGTTGAAGCTCAAGGAGATTTCCTACATCCACGCCGAGGGTTATCCGGCCGGCGAACTGAAACATGGCCCACTGGCGCTCGTGGACATGGACATGCCTGTGATCGCGGTGGCCCCCAACGATGATCTGCTAGAGAAGCTGCAGTCCAATCTGCATGAGGTTCGGGCCCGGGGAGCCGAGCTCTATGTCTTCGCCGACGAAGCTGTGAGCTTCCGCCATGAGCCCGGTGTGACGGTCATCGAAATGCCGGCCGTAAATGCTTTCGTCGCACCCATCGTCCACAGCGTGGCTTTGCAGCTGCTCGCCTATCACGTCGCCGTCCAGCGCGGCACCGATGTCGATCAGCCGCGCAATCTCGCGAAGTCGGTCACTGTGGAGTGAGTATCACGCCCATGCGGAAAGCAGGGAGCGGCAGGTGGACCTGACCCCCATACTCGAAGGCTTGAACCCGGCCCAGCGGGAGGCGGTGGCCGCTCCGCCCGGTCACCTGCTGGTGCTGGCCGGTGCCGGTTCCGGCAAGACCCGGGTGCTGGTCCATCGGATCGCGTGGCTCATCGAGGCCGAAGGCGCATCGCCCCATGGCCTTATGGCGCTGACCTTCACCAACAAGGCGGCAGCAGAGATGCGGCATCGGACCGAGGCGCTGCTGCAACTGCCGGTGGGTCAGCTCTGGGTCGGCACCTTCCACGGCATTGCCCATCGCCTGCTGCGCTATCACTGGCAGGAGGCCGGGCTGCCCCAGAGCTTCCAGATCCTCGATGCCGACGATCAGCTCCGGTTGCTGCGGCGGATCATGCGCAGCCTCGATCTCGACGAGAAACGCTGGCCGCCGCGCCAGGCCGTCTGGTTCATCAATGGCCAAAAGGAGGAGGGTCGCCGTTCGCGCCACCTCAGCAGTGACGGGGATCTCTTCGAGACCACCATGCACAAGGTCTACGCGGCCTACGAAGAAGCCACCGAGCGTGGTGGCATGGTGGACTTCGCGGAATTGCTGCTGCGCAGCCATGAGCTCTGGCTCGATAACCGGGACCTGTTGGAGCACTATCAGCGTCGCTTCAAGCACCTGCTCGTCGACGAATTCCAGGACACCAACACGCTCCAGTACGCCTGGCTGAGGGTCCTGGCCGGTGACTCGGCCCAGGTGATGGTGGTCGGCGACGATGACCAGTCCATCTATGGCTGGCGGGGTGCGAAGATCGAGAATCTGCATCGGTTCCAACAGGATTTTCCCGACGTCCGGCTCATCCGCCTGGAGCAGAACTACCGTTCCACGGCCACCATCCTCGCTGCCGCCAATGCCCTCATCGGACACAACGCCGATCGGCTCGGCAAGGAGCTCTGGACCAGTGGCGATACCGGAGAGCCGCTGAAGCTCTACGCCGCTCACAACGAGCTCGATGAGGCGCGCTTCATAGCCGAACGCATTTTCGAGCACATCGAAGGCGGTGGTGAGCCCGGTGACGTGGCCATCTTGTATCGCTCCAATGCTCAGTCCCGCAACCTCGAAGAAGCGCTGCTGCGACTCGACCTTCCCTACCGGATCTATGGTGGGCTGCGCTTCTTCGAGCGTGCGGAGATCCGCAATGCGCTGGGCTACATGCGCCTGATTGCCAACCGCAATGCGGACGCCGCCTTCGAAAGGGCGGTCAACACGCCGCCCCGAGGCATCGGCGAGAAGACCCTCGACACCATCCGCGGGCACGCTCGTGATGCGGGCATTCCGCTGTGGACCGCCGCCACGGCCGCGGCGCAGGAAGGCGGGCGTGGCGGCCGCGCCCTGAAGGGCTTCCTCGATCTCATCGACGAGCTCGAAGAAGGGACGGCGGGCATGTCCCTGCACGAGCTCACCGAGCATGTGGTTTCCGTATCAGGCCTGTACGAGTATCACGGCAAGGAAAAGGGTGAACGGGGCCTGGCGCGGCGGGAGAACCTCGACGAACTCATCACCGCCGCCCGTCAGTTCACCGGTGAAACCGTCCTGCCCGTGGACGAGGAGGGTGATGAGACTCTCTCGGAGCGTCGGCTGCTGGAGGAGTTCCTCGACCTCGCGGCGCTGGAGGCCGGCGAGGGTCAGGCCGCCCACGCCGGCCAAGCGGTCCAGCTGATGACGCTGCATTCGGCGAAGGGTCTGGAGTTCCCCCTGGTCTTTCTCGCCGGGGTCGAAGAAGGTTTGTTCCCGCACCGCATGGCATTGGAGACGCCGGGGGGCCTCGAGGAGGAGCGGCGGTTGTGCTACGTCGGCATCACCCGTGCGATGCGCGAGCTGTACCTCACCTTCGCCGAGAGCCGCCGCCTGCACGGGACCGACAGCTACAACCGGCCGTCGCGCTTCCTGCGGGAGTTGCCATCGAAGCTGCTCGAAGAAGTCCGCCTGAGGTCGGGCGTGACCCGACCCGTGGGGAGCGCGACCAGTCGGGCCGACGAAGCTGGCATTGGTCTCGGCCGGCGCGTCCTGCATCCGACGTTCGGCGAAGGTGTGGTCATCGAGAGCGAAGGCGAAGGCCAGCGGGCCCGGGTGCACGTCAACTTCGACGCTGTGGGCGCCAAGTGGCTCATTCTCGGCATGGCCAGCCTCGAAGTCCTCGACTGATCCCAATGAGAAGCTGCGTGCTGCCTGCGAAGAGCGATCTGCAGGGCGCTCGGCGAAGGCAACGCCATCAGCTTCGGCACAGCGCCAGGAGATCGGCCCAATGGCTGCGCCATTAGGGCCTTCCCACAAGTTGGGGACAACGCCAGATTCGGGCGGCGCGCCCTGTGGGAGAGCGCTATTTCGCGCAGCGAAATGCGCCGATCGGCACGGCTTTCAGCGCAGGCAACACGATCAGCTTCGGCATAGCGCCAGGAGATCGGCCCAATGGCTGCGCCATTAGGGCCTTCCCACAGTTGGGGACAACGCCACCTTCCGGCGGCGCGCCCTGTGGGAGAGCGCTATTTCGC
>JAFIFL010000078.1 GCA_020832055.1 Gammaproteobacteria bacterium | reverse complement strand
CAGCTTCGGCAGCGCGCCACGCGATCGGCCCAATCGCTGTGCGATCAGGGCCTTCTCACATTAGGGCGTCAGGGCGTCGCGCGTTCCCTTGATCCGTCGGGGCAATGACCTCAAGCTTGGCCGTGAACCTTCACGGCTGCAGGTGGATGCTGGCATGAGTTGGAGCCCCTTTTCTCACGAGGTGATGGCGGATCCCGCCAACGGCTACGGCGAGCTGCTCGCAGCGTGCCCCGTCCATCGCTGTGACGATTTCGAGCCGCCTTTTTACACCCTGTCGCGCTATGCCGATGTGGAGATGGCGCTGCGCGACATCGAGACCTTTTCGAGTCAGTTCGGGCAGGGGCCCCGCTTCACGCCGCCCATCGGCATGCTCTGTGATCCGCCCCAGCACACGTTCTACCGCTCGCTGGTGCAGCGCGCTTTCACCCCCCGCATGATCGAAAGCCTGCGCCCGCGAGTGGCCGCACTCACCGATGAGCTGATCGACAAGGTGGCGGGCGACGGTGCCTGCGACCTGCACGACGACATCGCCTTCCCGTTGCCGGTGGTGATCATTGCCGAACTGCTCGGCGTGCCGACTGCCGATCTCGAGCGCTTCAAGCATTGGTCGGACATCCAGGTGGCCGCCATGGGCGCCCGGGATCCGAGCATCTACGCGGGCGAGCAGGAGGCATTCATCACCTACATGCGCAACCAGATGCGCAGCCGTCGCGAGGACGCCGAACGGGGCCTGGCGCCGCCGGACGATCTGATGACGGCGCTGGCCACCTACCGGGACAACGATGCCTTTCTGCCCGAAGAGCAGGTGCTCAGCGTGCTCAATCAACTGCTCGTTGGCGGCAACGAGACCACCACCTCGTTGATCACCAATGCCATGTGGCGGTTGCTGCAGGAGCCGGCTCGCTGGCGGCGGCTGGTGGAGGACCCGACTCTGATCGAGAGTGCAGTGGAGGAGAGTCTGCGCTTCGATCCGCCGGTCCTCGGCCTTTACCGGAACACCACCCGCGATGTCACCGTCGCGGGCCGGCTGATCCCAGAAGGATCCAAGGTCATGCTGTACTACGCCGCTGCCAATCGGGACCCGGATGTGTTCCCCGACCCTGATCGTTTCGATATCGATCGCCCCCGCAAGCGCCATCTGGCCTTCGGGCTCGGCGTGCACTTCTGTCTCGGAGCGCCCATGGCTCGACTGGAGGCGGAACTGGCCCTGGCTCGCCTCGCCGCGCGACTGCCGAATCTCGAACTGGCAGGTGATGGTGAGCGCATCGCGCCGTTCTTCCTCTGGGGACGTCGCAAGCTGCCGGTGCGTTGGGACTGACGGCGCCTGTCGTCGGGGGGCGGGATCCGGAAGGCTGACAGTCAGAGATCAGCCATGCTCCGCACCGGGTGGCTGCCGTCCCAGCCTTCGGCAGCCTTGGCGATGCGGCCGAAGAGATCGACCACGCCGGGCTTTTTCTCCACGACTTCGATCATGCAGCCCATCAACGGGCGGGTGTCGTAGTAGGCGAACCAGGCCGAGCCGGCGTAGCCGATGTTGGCGCAGGGATAGCCCCGCTGTTCGAAGTAGCGGGTATCGGCTTCGATGTCGTGAGTCCAGGCACACATGTGGTGAAAAGCGCTGCCGCTGCCGGCGGGGACACCGTCGCGATAGGCGCAGGGAGCGCTGCTGGTGGGCAGGATCAGTTCGATCTGCACCGGGCCGGCCTGGGCCAGGGCCACCTTCATGGACAACTCGCTGGGTTGTCCGCGGTATTTCACCTCGGTCAGAACGCCTTCGTAGTCGGCGACGAAGAACGGACCGACGCCCAGTTCATCGACCCACTTGGCGATGGCGGCATCGAGGTCGTCCACCACGAAGGCGTTCTGGAACAGGGTGCGGTCGGTGGGGTGATTCATGCCTGATCTCCGTTGTCGGCTGCGGGTTGCAGTTGTGCGATATCAGGATCGCGGATCTCGTAGAGCTCGATGATGTTGCCGAACGGGTCCTTGCCATAGATGGCCGAGGTGGTGCCGAGGTTCACCGGCGCATCTGCGGCGAAAGTCATGCCGGCCTTGCCCAGCCGGTCGTACTCGGCCGCGATGTCCGTGACCTGCAGGGCAAAATGGGGATAGCCCAGATCACAGGGACGGGAGCGGCGATCTTCTGGCGCTGGATGGCGGTACTGCCAGATTTCGAGATGGGCATTCGGCGCCTTCAGCATGGCCATGCGCGCTGAAGTCCTCTCCAGGCCGATGACGCGATCGGCCTGGGGAAAATCGCCGTCCCAATCGCCCTCCTGGACGACGGCGAAACCCAGGGCGTCCCGATAGAAGTCCAGGGCCGCATCGAGATCCGGTACGGTGATGGCGATGTGGTGAATGCCGACGATCATCTCTTCCCTCCCGCTGCCTCGGCTCTGTTTAACATGCAGGGCTGCTGGCTGTCTGCATTCGGAAACCGCGAGACCTGTCGAACCCGGGAGTGGGCAAAACCCGCGGGGAGTGGTTGACTCCATGCCTGGGAGCATCGACCTGGGGAGGCGAGCACGTGTCCGGACCGTTGGCAGGAATCCGCATCGTCGAGGTGGGGTCGCTCATTGCCGTGCCGCTGGCGGCAGGCATCCTGGCGCGTCAGGGCGCTGAGGTCATCAAGGTCGAGGATACGGGCGTCGGCGACAACCTGCGTTTCTATGGCAGCCAGAAAAACGGCCTCAGTGCCTGGTTCGTGACCGTCAACGCCAACAAACGCTCGGTGGCCCTCGATCTCCAGCACGCCCAGGGCAAGGAGGCGCTCTGGCGCCTGCTGGCGAATGCGGACGTGTTCCTCGAAGGTTTCCGGCCCGGCGTCATGGATCGCCTTGGCTTCGGTGCCGAGCTGGTCCGCCAGCGGCATCCCCATCTGATCTACTATTCTTCCTCGGGCTTCGGCCCCACCGGACCCTATGCCGCTTATCCGGCCTATGACCCTGTGATTCAGAGCCTTTCGGGCTGGGCGGGCGCCCAGACCCACGGCGACGAGCCGACCCTGGTCCGCGGCATGGTGGCAGACAAGCTCTCGGCCCTGACCGGTGCCCAGGCCATCACGGCGGGGCTGGTCCAGCGCGGCAGGACCGGCCGCGGCCAGCACATCCGGCTGTCCATGCTCGATGCGAACATCGCGTTCAACTGGTCGGACGTGATGATGCACTGCTCGTTGCTGGACGAGGATGCCGAACATCGACCGAATCTCATCGGGGCCTACCGCCTCTACCGCTGTGCCGACGCCTGGGTTTCGGTGAGCACGGGGACGGACAGGCAGTGGGCGTCGTTCTGCAATGTGGTGAGTCGCCCGGAGTTGGCCACCGACGAGAAATTCAGGACGGCCTCGGCGCGGGCCGCACGCTTCAGCGAATGGTTCGACCTCATGGGCGAACTGGTGGCAGAGCGGGAAGCGAATGACATCGTGCCGCGGCTGCAGGCGGAGGACGTGCCGGCAGCGGTGGTGCTCACGCCTGCGGAAGTGGCGAACGATCCCCATGTCCGCGCCACAGGTGGCGTCTACGAGATCGAGCACCCGATTGCCGGGCGCGTGCTGCAGCCCCGGGGCGGGGCCACGTTCAGCGACGGCCTGCCGGATCCCATGCCTGCGCCCAGACACGGGGAGGACACCGTCGAAGTGCTCGGTGAACTCGGATTTTCCGACGTGGACGTGCAGGGCATGATCAAGGCGGGCGTGGCCAGGGCGCCGTCTGCCTGAAAATCGAAGCACAGCATTGCGACAGCAACGCGCTACCCCAACGATTGATCGGAGGTGAACCATGAGTCAGGCCAAAATACTGCAGCCCGGCGAGGCCCGCTGCCCCGGGCCGAGCACCCGGGACATCATTCTGTCGGACGGCTGGAATGTCCCGGACGAACTCGTGGCAGAGTCCTACCGCTTTCTCGGCGATGAGGACATCCCGTACGAGCGCTACACGTCGCAGGCCTTCTTCGACCTCGAAATGGAGAAGCTGTGGCCGCGGGTATGGCAGTGGGCCTGCCGGGAGGAGCAGATTCCCGAAGCGGGCGACTACGTGGTCTATGACATCGGTCATCACTCCATCGTGGTGGTCCGCACTGAGGAGACGGGCATCAAGGCCTATTACAACGCCTGCCTGCATCGCGGAACCAAGCTGGCGGCCTCCTACAGCCAGGGCAGCGTGAACCAGTTCCGCTGTTCCTACCATGGCTGGACCTGGAGTCTCGACGGTCAGCTCGAGGACATTCCCTGCCGCTGGGATTTTCCCCACGTCAAGGACGAGGATTACCAGCTGCCTGAGGTGAAGGTGGCCACCTGGGGTGGCTTCGTGTTCATCAACATGGACCCGGAGGCCAAGTCGCTGGAAGAACATCTGGGCGTTTTGCCCGAGCACTTCGCCAACTGGCCGCTGGATGAGCGGTACACCGTCCTGCACGTGCAGAAGGAACTGCCCTGCAACTGGAAGTCGGCCCAGGAGGCGTTTCTCGAGGCCTACCACGTGGTGGAGACCCACGCCCAGGGCCTGCCGACCTCCGGTGACGCCAATGCCCAGTACGACGTCTTCTGCGACACGGTCACGCGCTTCGTGCACACCATCGGCTATCCGAGCCCGCACTACACCAAGCCCATCACCCAGCAGGAAATCCTCGAACTCATGACCATGACGCTGGACGACAACACGCTGAAGGTGGGTGAGGGGGAGACGGCCCGCAGCGTGGCCGCCCAGTACATGCGCGAAAGCTTCGGCAAGGAATGGAAGGTGGATCTGAGCCGCTACTCCGACAGCGAGATGCTCGACTCCATCGAGTACCACCTGTTCCCGAACATGTTCCTGTTTCCGGGTATTTCCCTGCCCATGCTCTATCGTTTCCGTCCCCTGGGCATGAGCGTGGACAAGTCCCTGTTCGATCTGGTGTTCCTGCGGCCGAAGCCAGAGAACGGCGACACACCGCCGGAACCGCCCGAGCCTTACCGGATCGGGCCGGAGGATTCCTATTCGACCGTTCCCGGCATGTCGGAGGGGCTCGGGTTCGTTTACGACCAGGACACCATGAACCTGAAGATGCAGCAGGAGGGTTTTTCGGCCAGCCGCGGCAAGCGCGGCCAGACACTGGGCAACTACCAGGAAATCCGCATGCGCAACATTCACCGGGTACTCGATCGGTATCTTGGTGAGTAAGGGCCCAGCAGGTTCATTCAGGGAGATGGCGCATATGACGACACGCAGACAGATTCTCAAGGGGGCAGGTGCGGCGGCCGTTGCAGGGCTGGCCGGGGCTGCCGGGGCGGTGCAGGCACGGGATGCGCGCGAGGTGGCCCGCTGGGATCACGAGACGGACGTGCTCTGCGTCGGTGGCGGGGCGGCTGCCCTGACGGCGGCCGCGGTTGCGAGCCACGCCGGCAACGCCGTCACCGTGCTGGAAAAAGGACCGGTCCTCGGCGGCACCACGGCCCGCTCTGGCGGCGTGTTCTGGGTGCCCAATCACTTCCTGCTGCGGGAGCAGGGTATCGAGGACCGCAAGGACGATGCCCTGCGTTACATGTGTCGTTATTCCTATCCTGAGTCCTATGATCCAGGCAGCCCCACCCTCGGCCTCGACGAGGAAGCCTTCCGTCAGATCGAGGCTTTTTACGATCACGGTGCGGCCATGGTTGATCATCTGCGCGCCATCGGTGCCTTGAAAGTGCGGCAATTCAACGCCAACTTCGGTGGCGAACCCCCGCTGGACTACCTGTCCCACGCACCGGAGAACAAGACGCCGGCGGGTCGCCCCCTGGTGCCAGCCCAGGCGGACGGCAGCGAGGGTGGCGGTTTCGAGATGATCAGGCAGCTCGAGGCCTTTCTCGAGCGCCAGGAAGCGGCGATCCTCGTCGATCATGCCGTGCGACGGATGATTGTCCGCGATGGCGCGGTTGTCGGCCTGGAAGTCGAGCATGCGGGCGTGACCCTTCATTTCCGTGCTCGCAAGGGCGTGGTGTTCGGCACCGGCGGATACGCCAGCAATCCGGCCCTGGTGCAGCAGCACCAGCAGCCCTTCCACTACGGTGCCTGTGCTTCGCCGCTGGCCACCGGTGACCTGATTCCCATGGCCCAGGCCGTCGGGGCGCAGATCGGCAACATGGGCAGTGGCTGGCGGACCCCGGTGGTGTTCGAGGAGGCCGTGCGCAATCGCGTGCTGGCCACCGGTTCATTCATGCAGCCCGGCGACTCCATGGTCGTGGTCAACAAGTACGGCAAGCGCGTGACCAATGAGCGGCGCAACTACAACGACCGCGCCCGCGTGCATCAGGTCTTCGATCCGAACAACGGCGAGTTCCCGAACCTGCTCACTTTCTACATCTACGATCAGCGCACCGCCGAAGCCTGGGCGGGCAACTACCCGCTGCCTGCAGCGGGGCGCGACGCCTGGTACGTCATCAAGGCTGACAGTTTCGAAGCATTGGCCTCGAGGATCGATGAACGACTCGAGCAGTACCGGGAGCACAGCGGTGGGGTTCGGCTCGCTCCGGACTTCAGCACCCAGCTCGAACTCACCTGCGAGCGCTTCAATGCTTTTGCCCTTCAGGGCAAGGACGAGGATTTCGGTCGCGGTGATCACGACTACGATCGCCAATGGATGCCCTTCTTCGCCCGTATGCGTGATGACACGGACTGGCCGGCCAACGACCTGCCCAATCCCACCATGCATCCACTGAGGGAGGAAGGTCCCTACTATTGCATCATCCTCGCGCCAGGCTTCCTCGACACCAATGGCGGACCGGTCATCAATCATATCTCCCAGGTCGTGGATGGCTTCGGCCAGCCCATCCCCGGGCTCTTTGGCGCGGGCAACTGCGTCGCCTCTCCCGCTCGCAGTGCCTATTACGGTGCAGGTGGAACACTGGGATTGGCCATGACCTTCGGCTATATTGCCGGCCGCCAGGCTGGCGGGGAGCCGGTGCGCGATGCGTGACGTGCGTCTGCCGAGGCTGTTGGTGGGTGGACTCCTGTGGGCGGGGGTGTCGGTGGCATCTGCCGAAGCACCTGCTGTGAGCTTCCGCGCCGACGTCGTGCCGATTCTCAATGCGCACTGTGTGGCGTGCCACCTCACCGGCCAGGAGCAGGGCGGGGTCGCCCTGCATGCTCGCGCCGCTCCGGCGAATCTGGTCGGCGTTGCGTCCGAGCAGAGCCCGCTATTGCGTGTGCAGCCAGGTGAACCGGGACGCAGCTATCTGTTCCACAAGCTCAACGATACCCACCTCGACGTAGGCGGTGAAGGTGGTCCCATGCCCATGGGCCGCAGCCTCGATCCAGAACAGATCGCAGTCATCGCCCGCTGGATTGAGCAGGGCGCCCACACCGACTGAGCATTGTCGCGGGCCGTCCATGGTCCGCGCCCCTGCAGGAAGCGCGTCGGTGCAGCGGCGAGAGGGTTGCTACTTGATCAGCCTCAGATTCAGCGGGTAGCGGTAGCGCACCCCGGTGTTTGCCTGGACGGCAGCAACGATGATGATCACCAGCCAGAAAATGCCCAGGGCGATCAGAATGGGTACGCCGATGACGATGATGGTCAGGATCGCTGCGACGATGAAATAGATGAGCATGGATATCTGGAAGTTGACGGCTTCCTTGCCCTGGTCGTCGACGAACGGGTGCTCATCGCGTTTGAGCAGCCACATCACCAGCGGCCCGATGATGCTGCCGAAAGGAATGATGAATCCGGCAAAGCCCAGCAGGTGGCAGAGCATGCCGAAGGTGCGGGCATCCTTGTTGGCCGGACCAGGATCGCCACCGGGATCGGGCGTGGGTGCGTCGACAGACATGGTGTTATCCCCTTCCACTGGTATTGGAGAACCCTCATTAGAGCGCCTGGCGCGTTCGAGGGAAAGGTCGGCCTTGAAACTCTGTGAACTGTACACGCGACGTTCCGGGCACTTCGGGCATCAGGCCAGCACCTCGGCGAGGAAGGCTTCCATGGAGGCCCACGACCGTCGCGCGGCATCGGGCTGGTAGGCTGCGCCCAGGTCCGGATTGTTGGCTTCGGGATTGGTGAAGGAATGCTGGGTGTGTCCATAGGCGTGGAGTTGCCAGTCGGCGCCCGCGGCAGTCATTTCCTTTTCGAAGGCCAGCACCTGATCCGGCGGGACCATGGGGTCGTCGTGACCGTGGAGCACCAGGATTTTGCTGCTGACCGTCCTGTTGGGCATGCCATCCGGCGGTGACAGCAGGCCATGGAAACTGACGACACCGCGCAGATCAGCACCAGCTCGCGCCATGTCGAGCACGCACAGTCCGCCGAAGCAGTAGCCGATGGCGGCAACGCGGCCGACGTCCACTTCGGGTTGCTTCCGGATGCAGGCCAGGGCGGCAGCCAGACGTCGGCGGAGCAGGGTCCGGTCTTCGAGCATGGGGGTCATCAGCGCCTGGTTTTCCTCCACCGTGTCGCCACGGATGCCCTTGCCGTAGACGTCGAGTGCGAATCCGACGTAGCCGAGGGCGGCGAGATCTTCTGCGCGTTGACAGCTGAAGTCGTCACGTCCTCCCCAGGCGTGACTGACCAGCACAGCCGGCCGCGGCCCGGCGAGGCTGTCGTCCCACGCCATGTGCCCTTCGAAGACGCTGTCGCCTTCGATGTACTCGATCTTGCGCGTCGCCACGTTCCGCTCTCCTCGGCAATGGGGAACAGCCGCAAGCGAAACGCAGCGGCGGCAGCGAGTCAAGGGACGCCGTGAAGGCGCTGTCGTCTGCAAGCTCGCAGCCTGCAGTGCTCTCAGTGACGGCGCATCCGGCTTTCGCTATCTTGCGCGCCACGATGAATCGATGACGGAATCTGCAATGCACGTTGCCTTCAAGGGGCTGTTGTTCGCTGTCGCAGCCGCTCTGCTCTCTGCCTGCGGGCCTTCAGAGACGGACACGGAGCTGTTGTCTCTCGAAGGACGCACCATGGGCACCTACTGGAGTGTCCGGATTGCTGCGCCGCCGCCGGAACTGGATGCGGCGGCGCTGCGTGCGGATCTCGATGCGGCGCTCATCGAGGTCAACGCCCAGATGTCCAACTACGATCCGGAGTCGGAGATTTCCCGCTTCAACCGCAGTGCCGTCGGTGAGTGGTTCGAGGTGTCACCGGAGCTGGCCAAGGTCATGGTCGCAGCACTCGAGGTCAGTGAACTGTCCGGTGGAGCCTTCGACGTGACCGTGGGGCCGCTGGTGAATCTGTGGGGATTCGGCTGGCGGCAGGTCGAGCGTGATCAGGTGCCGGCCGACGAGGACATCGCGGCTGCGCTGGCCGAGGTGGATTGGCGGCAGATCGAGGTGCGGGAGGATCCACCGGCGCTGCGACGTCATGCCGAGGTCACGGCCGATCTCGGCGGCATCGCCAAGGGTCATGGTGCCGACGTTCTCGCCGCGGTGATCGAGCGCCACGGCGCCACCCGCTATCTGGCCGATATCGGCGGCGACATGCGTGGTCGTGGCCACAACGCTCGCGGGGTGCCCTGGCAGATCGGGGTGGAAGTGCCGGCGGCGGGGCGCAGGGGAGGGGTGCAGGCCATCATCGCCGTCGACGACGTCGCGGTGACGACTTCCGGCGATTACCGCAATTTCTTCATCTACGAGGGGCGGCGCTATTCCCATACCATCGATCCGGGTACCGGCTGGCCCATCGAACAGCACGTGGCATCGGTGACAGTGCTGCACCCGTCGGCGATGTGGTCTGACGGCTGGTCCACCGCGCTCAACGTCATGGGCCCGGAGGCCGGGCTGGCCCTGGCTGGGGAGCTTTCCCTGCCGGTTTTGTTTATCCTGTATACTGACGACGGGCTGGAAGAAATGGCCAGTCCGTCCTTCTCCGCATTTCGGGTTGCAGGTGATTCATGACCCAGTTTCTGGTGGTATTCGTGATCATGCTCGGTCTGGTGGCTGCCATGTCCATTGGCGTCATCATGGGCCGCAAGCCCATTGCCGGCACCTGCGGTGGTCTGAACATGATGGGTGCCGACGGCTCCTGCGAGATCTGTGGCGGCGACAGCACCAAGTGCGAAGCTGCCGACGATGCCGCGGAAGCCAAGGGCGAACTCGGCTACGACGCCACGCGCCGTTGATTCCAGCCGCGCGCCCCAATCTGCGCGTCGCCCGTTCGTGAATTTCCTGCCGCTGCGCATTGCCTGGCGCTACAGCCGTGCCGGGTCGGGGTTCCTTTCCTTCGTCACGGCCATGGCCGCATTCGGACTCGGACTCGGAACGGCCGTGCTGGTGCTGGTCCTGTCGGTCATGAATGGATTCGACCGTGAACTGCGGGAACGCATTCTCGGGGTGTTGCCCCATGCGGTGGTGCATTCCGACGAGGGGCTACAGGACTGGCGCCGCGTCGGCGATGAGGCGCTCCGTGATCCGCGGGTGGTTGCGGTAGCGCCGTTGACCCGGGGGCCGGCGCTGCTGGCCGGCGCTGACCGCGTCCTGGCGGTGGACCTCACCGGCATCGACCCGGATCACGAGGGCGACGTGTCGATCCTACCGTCGAGGCTCACTGCGGGCAGTCTGGATGAGCTGCGGCCTGGCGCATTCGGTGCCGTCCTCGGCAGTCGCCTGGCGGCATCGCTCGAGGCCGGGGTCGGCGATGACGTGGTGTTGGTGATGCCGGATCCGCGCATTACCCTCGCGGGCGCGTTTCCGCGGCAGAAGCGCATGCGCATCGTCGGCATCTTCGAAGTGGCATCCGACCTGGACGATACCGGCATGTTCGTCCATCTCGAGGATGCCCGGCGCCTGCTGCGGGTGCCGGGTGAGGCGCAGGGGGTGCGGCTGCGGCTGGTGGACCTGTTCGCCGCCGGCGAGGTGGTGGACGACACCCTGCTGCGCCTGGGCGACCCCCGCCTGCGCGGCTTCGACTGGCGGCGGACCCACGGCAACCTCTACGAGGCCATCGGGCTGCAGAAACGCATCATGTTCGTACTGCTGTCCCTGCTGGTGGCGGTGGCGGCCTTCAACGTGGTGTCCATGCTCACCATGGTGGTCAACAGCAAGCGCGGAGACATCGCCATCCTGCGCACCATGGGCCTGCGTCCGGCGAGTCTGGTGCGGTTGTTCTTTGCCCAGGGCGGCATGATCGCGGCGGTGGGCATTGGCGGTGGCCTGCTGATGGGTACCTTACTCGCCTGGGCGCTGCCTGGAACCATGCTGCTGCTGCAGGACCTCTTCGATCAGCGCCTGCTGGAGGAGTACTTCGTGCGGGAGTTGCCCGTGGCGGTGATCCCATCCGATCTGCTGGCGGTGGCGGTGATCGGCTTGGGGATCGCCCTGTTGACGATCTGGTGGCCGGCGCGTCGGGCCCTGAAGGTGGCGCCTGCTGAGGAGTTGCGACATGAATGAGGGCGCGGTGCTCGAGGCCAAGGGCCTGTCGCGCGGGTTTCGCGAAGGCGAAGCCCGGGTGCAGGTGCTCAACGGCGTGGATCTGTCGCTGCACGCCGGAGAGACCGTGGCCATTGTCGGCGCTTCCGGATCGGGCAAGAGTACGCTGCTGCATGCGGTGGGCGGTCTCGATGAGCCGGATGCGGGAGAGGTGTTCTGGCAGGGCGAGAATGCCTATGCCCTCGACGAATCCCGGCGGGCGGCCGCCCGCAATCGGCTGCTCGGATTCGTCTATCAGTTTCACCACCTGCTGGCTGAGTTCACGGCGCTGGAGAATGTCGCCATGCCCCTGCTGATTCGAGGCGAGCGCCGTGCCGTCTCAGCGCAGCGTGCCGCCGAGTTGCTCGACCGGGTGGGGCTCGCTGGTCGCAGCAATCACCGGCCGGCAGAACTCTCCGGCGGCGAGCGGCAGCGGGTGGCCATCGCCCGGGCGTTGGTGGGGAGGCCGGCAGTGGTGCTCGCCGACGAACCCACCGGCAATCTCGATCAGGGCACCGCGAGCGTGGTGCAGGAGCTGCTGCTGGAGCTGAATGCGGAGAACGACACGGCATTGGTGGTCGTGACCCACGATCTTGAACTGGCGCGGCGCATGCAGCGGCGCCTGCGCCTCACCGAGGGTGTTCTGACTGCGGACGAGTCGCCGGCGTGAGCGGACAGCAGACCGCTACGGAGGGTCTCAGCCGCCTGGCTTCCAGGCCCTCGCTGATGATCGCCCTGCGCTATCTCGGCGCGGTCCGGCGCAGCCAGACGGTGTCGCTCATTTCCACCATTTCCATTATCGGGCTCATTCTCGGGGTGGCCGCCCTGGTCACGGTGCTGTCGGTGATGAACGGCTTCGACCGTGAACTCCGTGCACGCATCCTCGGCATTGTTCCCCATGTCACCCTCAGCGCACCGCGCGAGGAACTCGATGCACGGGTGGCTGTCGCCGAACGCCAGTCCGGGGTGCAGGGCGCGGCCCGCTTCCTCGAAACCGGCGGCATGCTGACCACTGGGTCCCGGGTTCTGCCGGTGGCGGTGTTCGGCATCGAACCCGAGCGCGAACAGCAGCTGTCGACACTGCCGGAGCACATGGTGGTCGGTGATCTCCGTGATCTAACGGCACAGGCGGGGCTGGTGATGGGATCGCCCCTGGCGGCACGGCTGGGGCTGTTCCCGGGTGACCGGGTCACGCTGATGCTGCCCCGCGCGGTGGACGGCAGTGTCCGCCCCCTGCTGGTTACAGCGGAGTTGGTGGGCCTGTTCCGGCTTGGCGCCGATCCGGATCACGGCGTGGTGTTCATGCACGTGGACCGGCTGGCTGGCATTGCGGGTCTGGCGCCGACCGAGGTTCGAATCGCGTTGCACAACATCTATCAGGCTCCCCAGATCGGCCGGCAGCTGGGGGCCGATCTGGGCTTGGAGCCGGGCGACGTCCGGGACTGGACCAGCCGCTATGGCGAACTGTTCGAGGCCGTAGGCATGGAGAAGACCATGATGGGCCTTCTGCTTGGCCTGATCGTGGCGGTGGCCGTGTTCAATATCGTCGCCAGCCTCGCCATGCTGGTGGACGAGAAGCGCAGCGCCGTGGCCATCCTGCGGACCCTGGGCGTTACGCGTGGTGGGGTGGTGCGCATCTTCGTCATTCAGGGGGTGCTGATCGGCAGCGTGGGTGTGGCGGTCGGGCTGCTGCTCGGCGTGCTGCTGGCGACCCACATCGGCGCGATCATGATCGTGCTCGAGGACCTCTTCTCATTCCGCCTGCTGGCTGGGACCTACTTCGACGAGTTGCCCTCAGAGCTCAGGATGAACGATCTGATCTGGATTGGCATTGGCGCGCTGGTGGTGGCCATCGGTGGTGCGCTGTATCCGGCAAGACGGGCCGGCGCCATCGATCCGGCGCGATCGCTGCACCGCTAGCCCGTCCTCGGCTGGCGATTCGCTTTGCCGCAGACCGGAAGTTTCGAACTCGTTTAAATTAATTTATTCAATTTTTTCAGTATATTGCGAATCGTTTAGAGACTGATTCGAGCATTCATGGCTTGCTCTCATCCCGCTCCTGAGCCTCCGTCAATCCCGCTTCCTCACGCTTGGCGGCCATGATGGCCCGCAGCCGGCGCACGTTGTGCCGGCGCTCCCAGCGGGCGACGACATGCCAGCGCCAGAACAGCTGCATGCCGGCCCAGCCCAGGAAGCTCGAGACCACACCACTGACCAGGGAACCGAGTAGCAGCGGTGCCCAGATCTGCCCCAGCCGCACCCGGAACCACTCCCAGGAAATCTGAAAGGCCATGACCTCTGCCGGCGCGCCGAGCAGCCAGGTGCCGAGCTGATAGGCGAACAGCAGCAGGGCGGGCTGCGTCACGGGATTGCTGACCCACACCAGCGCGACGCTGATGGGCAGGTTGCATCGCAACACCATGGCCGCTGCGCCGGCGACCAGCATCTGGGCGGGTATAGGCAGCCAGGTTACGAAAAGTCCTACGGCAAAAGCAGCCGAAACGGACTGACGGTTCAGATGCCACAGTTCAGGATCAAACAGGCGCTTGCCGAGTATACCGAGGCCACGCTGGCGTTCGAGGTCTTGGACCTTGGGCATGTACCTCTTGAGGAACTGGCGTGGCATGTTGGTTACCGGTGCGAAAGAGGATGACGGGCCAGTCGGGCACCCTGGAGGGCGGCAGGATTATGCCCAGCCGGAACCCGCCGCTCCAGGACTCTCGCTGGCCTGGGCGCTGCTTTTCGGCCATATGGCGTCCATCGGGCTGGGGCCGGACTACTGCAGCATGCTGACCGCTGCCGCATGGATGGCGGCTTTGATATGCAGGCGCCGCCGGGCATCGCTGCTGGCCTTGGCTGTCGCATTCGGCTCCATCCTCCCTGGTATGGCTGTCGTCCAGGGTAGCAGCGCACGGCTCGCGGGGATGCATGTGGATGGCGTTGTCGTCGGTCGGGTCACCCGCGCCGAGCCGGCATCCGCGCCGCGGATGATCGAAGTGAAGGTCACCGCGGCGACCACCTTCGGCCTGGAGGCAGGCGAAGCCCGACCCCGCCGCATCCGACTGCACCTGTATGCGCCGGATGATCCCTTGCGGGGCGCTCGCCTTGGCGAAACCTGGGAGCTGCCGGTCCGGCTGCGCACGCCGCGAGGGCTGGCCAATCCGGGAGGCGGCGATCCGGAGCGCAACCTGTTTCGGGCGGGGATCGATGCGCAGGGCTATGTGCGGGGCGATGGGGCCCGGCGTCTGCGGTCTGCTCCGGCCCGTCCCACCGTCGCTGGTTTGAGGCAGCGGGCTTCCAGTGCGATCGGGGAGATCGCGCCGGGCCCGGGAGGTCGGCACCTGCGAGCGCTGCTCGTGGGTGACCGCAGCGCTCTGACGGCTTCGGACTGGGCGCTTCTGGCCGCCACGGGGACCACCCACCTGCTGGTGGTGTCGGGCCTGCACGTGGGCATGGTCGCGGCGGTGGCGCTCTGGCTGGTCTCGATCAGCGGCGTGCGGGCCCGTGCTCCGGGTCTGGCCATCCTGTGCGTGCTGGCTGCCGCGGGTGGCTACGCGTTGCTGACGGGCTTCGAACTGCCGGCCCAGCGGGCGCTTCTGATGCTGGTCGTCGCTGCCGTTCTGCTTGCGGGCAGTCGCCATGGCCATCCGTTGTCAGGGCTGCTGTGCGCAGCCATCGTGGTCCTGCTGTTCGATCCCCTGGCGCCCTTGGCTGCCGGATTCTGGCTGTCTTTTCTGGCGGTCGGAGCGTTGCTGCTGGTGGTATCCGGGCGCAGCCTGAGCGGCATGTCAGTCTGGCGCGGGACGCTGCTGGCCCAGCTTGCGGTGACCACCTTGCTGGCCTTGCCGTTGGCCATGGCCTTTGGCCGCGTACCGTTACTGGCGCCTGTGGTGAATCTGGTCGCCATTCCGCTGGTGGCGATGGTCCTGCTGCCGCTCGGCTTGGCTCTGGGCCTGGCCGTCTGGGTGGGTATTCCCGCTGCGCCGGAGGGGATGGGTGTCCTGGCCGAGACTCTGACGCTGGCGCTGGCAGGCCTCGCAGCGCTGCCCGAGGTGGCCCTGCCGCTGCAGGTGGCCGGCGGAGTGCTGGTGCCGGTGGCGGTGTTGGCCGCCATCGGGGTCTGGGCGCCCTGGCCCTGGCCGCTGCGGGTCGCCGCCGGACTGCTGCTGTCGGCCCTGCTGTTGCCGAGGACGGGAGCACCGCCGGAAGGTGCCTTCAGGGTCCACATTCTCGACGTCGGTCAAGGCCATGCTGCGGTGGTGCGTACCCACCGACATACCCTGGTCTACGACACCGGTCCCGCCTTTGGCCAGGACAGCGATGCCGGCGCCCGGGTGGTGATCCCTGCCTTGGCGGCGCTGGGCATCCGCCGGGTCGACAGCATCGTCGTGAGCCATGCCCACTACGATCACATGGGTGGCCTCCGAAGCGTGCGGGCAGCGTTTCCCCATGCCGAAGTGACTGCGCCGATGGCTCTGCCGGCACCCTTTGCCGAAACCGGGCTGTGCCACGCCGGACAGGGTTGGGAGTGGGACGGTGTGCGCTTCGACATGCTGTTGCCCCAGCCGGGCGTGGCGGGTGATCCCCGCTGGTTCAATCGCCACTCCTGCGTTTTGCGGATCCGGGCCCCCGGCGCCGCGGTGCTGCTGCCCGGCGATATCGATGTCTTCGCCGAGCGTCGGCTGGCGGCGGACGTGGGCAGAAAGGATCTGGTGGTGGCCCCTCATCACGGGTCCCACACCTCTTCGGGTCGGGTGCTGGTGCGCTTGACCGAACCTCGCTTCGTGGCGGTGCCGGCAGGGTGCCCGAGTCCGTTCGGGCATCCCCATCAAATCGTGGTCGAACGCTGGGAAGACGTGGGCGCCAAGGTGATCGGGACCGGGCCAGGTGGCATGCTCAGTTGGGACTCCACCCGCCCCGCAGAGCTTCATGCCCTGCGCGATCAGCGTCGTCGCTACTGGCACTGGCGCCCCGAGACGGGCTGCGGGAGTCGTTGATGGCCTGCGGCAGGCACCGTCGATCGCCATCCTGATCGGCGCATGTCGCTGCCTTCGCCGGATGTCATGCAGATCGGTGCATTTCGCTGCGCGAAATAGCGCTCGGTTGCGCGCCATCCCTGGCGCGCCCCGCTTCGCGGCGCACTGCGTGCGACGCATTTCGTTCCAGACGAAATGCGCCCACAAGCTGGCAGCGCCCCCTCACTGTGGGAAGGCCCTAATCGCAAAGCGATTGGGCCGATCTCGAAGCGCCCTGCC
>JAFIFL010000077.1 GCA_020832055.1 Gammaproteobacteria bacterium | reverse complement strand
ATGGCCTTGCTGCATGGCCTTGCTGCATGGCCTTGCTGCATGGCCTTGCTGCATGCCCTTGCGGCATCGGGCGAGGGGCCGACGCAGCCGGACGACAGCGTTCAGCTGCCCCGATAGGTGGTGTATCCGTAAGGCGAAAGGAGCAGCGGTACGTGATAGTGGGCCGAAGCATCCGCAATACCGAACCGGATCGGTACGACGTCCAGGAACGCCGGACTGCCCTCGGCGCGACCGCCAGCCGCCAGCCAGGCCCCCACCTCGAACTCCAGTTCGTAACGGCCGACCTCGAAGGCCTCACCGGCGAGGATCGGTTCCCCACAGCGGCCATCGTCATGGGTGACCATCGTGGCCAGATGCTCGCGTCCCGCGTTGACGAGCCGGTAGAGGTGCAGCGTCAAGCCTGCCGCCGGTTGCCCCCGGGCGGTATCGAGGACGTGGGTGGTGAGATAGCCTCGGGTCATGGTTCCCTCGCTGACAGGCAGGCTGACGGTAACCCGATGCAATGCAAGTCGCACGCCCGGTCGATGCGCCTCATCTCCGGGACCTGGCAGGGTCTGCCCATATGAACCGCTACCCACGGGACCTGCAAGGCTACGGAGCCCACCCTCCCCCGGACCCGTGGCCTGAAGGTGCCCGCATCGCCGTGCAGTTCGTGGTCAACTACGAAGAGGGTGGCGAGCGCAGTCTGCTGCACGGTGACGACAGCTCGGAAGCCTTCCTGAGCGAGATCGTCGGCGCCGAGCCCTGGCCGGGACAGCGCCACTGGAACATGGAATCCCTCTACGACTACGGCGCCAGGGCCGGCTTCTGGCGTCTGCATCGACTGTTCACCGCGTGCGACATCCCGGTCACCGTGTTCGGCGTCGCCACGGCCCTGGGCCGCAGTCCGGCCCAGGTGGCCGCCATGATCGAGGCCGGCTGGGAGATCGCCTGCCACGGCCTGAAGTGGATCGAACACAAGGACATGTCCGTGGAGGAGGAGCGCCGCGCCATGGCCGAGGCCCTGCGTGTCCACCAGGCGGTGGTCGGCGAGGCACCGAGGGGCTGGTACACCGGCCGATGTTCCCCGCACACGGTTGCCCTCGGTGCCGAATTCGGCTGCTTCGACTACCTGTCGGACAGCTATGCCGACGATCTGCCCTACTGGATCGAGCATCAGGGTCGCGACCAGCTCATCATCCCCTACGCCCTGGACAGCAACGACATGCGCTTCGCCACCGCCGGTGGCTTCAATTCAGGGACTCAGTTCTTCGACTACCTGCGTGATGCCTTCGACGTCCTCTACGCCGAAGGCCGGGCCGGACAGCCGAAGCTGCTCAACGTGGGCCTGCACTGCCGACTGGCCGGGCGTCCCGGCCGCAGCGGAGCCCTGGCCCGCTTCATCGATCACGCCCGAAGCCATGATGGGGTGTGGTTTCCACGACGCATCGACATTGCCGAGCACTGGGCCAGGGCCCACCCGCCCCGGCCGGGAGCACTGCGTCCCAGCCAGCTGGACCAGGCCACCTTCCTGGCCCGCTTCAGCGCCGTCTTCGAAGGCGGCGCCTGGATTGCCGAGCGCTGCTTTGCGGCTGAGCTCGGATGTGCCAACGACAACGAGGAGGGGCTTCACGCCGCGATGGTGCAGGTGTTTCGAAGTGCCAGCAGGGAGGAGCGGCTGGCCATCCTCCAGGCCCATCCGGACCTGGCCGGAAAGCTGGCCCGCAGTCGCGCTCTGACGCCGGAGTCCACCCGCGAGCAGGCCGCCGCCGGACTCGATGCCCTCACCGACGCCGAGTTTGCGGCCTTCGAGACCGCCAACGCCGAGTATCGTTCGCGTCACGGCTTCCCCTTCATCATCGCCGCCCGGGATCACGACAAGGCGACGATTCTCGACCTGCTCGCCCAGCGCATGGAGCGCGCCACGGACCTGGAATTCGCCGAGGCCTGCCGGCAGGTGGAGCGCATCGCGGCCCTGCGCATCAAGGAGCTGTTGCCATGATTTCCTACGCGGTTCCCGAAGGCGGTCTGCCGCCCCAGAGTCGACTCCACACCGGCCGCGCGGTGTTCACGGAAGCCTATGCGGTGATCCCCCGCGGCGTGCTCTCGGACATCGTCACCAGCCGTCTGCCGGGGTGGGACGCCACCCGCTGCTGGATCATCGCCCGCCCGCTGTCGGGGTTCGCCGAAACGTTCTCCCACTACATCATGGAGGTCGCTCCCGGCGGCGGCTCGCCGACGCCGGAGCCTGATGTCGATGCCGAGGGCGTCCTGTTCGTGGTGGCCGGAAGCCCCGAGCTGCGTGTGGGCAGCGATCGCCATCCGCTGATAGCGGGCGCCTATGTCTATCTGCCGCCGGGATGTCCCTGGACCCTCACCAATCCGGACACTGAACCCGCGGTTTTCCACTGGATCCGCAAGTGCTACGAACCGGCGCCGGGGCTGGCCGTCCCGCCGCCGTTGATCAGTCACGATCTCGACGTCACGCCGGAACCCATGCCGGACACCCACGGCGCCTGGCTCACCAGCCGCTTCGTGGCCGTAGACGATCTCCGCCACGACATGCACGTCAACATCGTCACCTTCGAACCCGGCGGCGTCATTCCCTTCGAGGAGACCCACGTCATGGAGCACGGCCTTTACGTCCTCGAAGGCAAGGCGGTGTATCGCCTGAACCGGGACTGGGTCGAGGTGGAGGCCGGCGACTACATGTGGCTGCGGGCGTTCTGTCCCCAGTCCTGCTATGCCGGCGGCCCGGGGCGCTTCCGCTATCTGCTGTACAAGGACGTCAACCGCCATGCCCGTCTGAAAGGGCCGGGAGCCTTCGGTAGATGACCCGCGGGATCCAAATCGAAGCCTTGGACCCGGCGGCCTTTGCTCCCTTCGGCGATGTCGTGGCGGCCAGCGGTGCACCGGACCGGATCATCAATCAGGACCGCTGCGGACGCTGGCACGACCTGGCGCGGCTGAGCGCCGCCGACGGCCGCATCGGGGTCAGCCTGTTCCGCTCCACGCCCCGGCAACTGCCTTTCGAGCTGACCTTCGTGGAGCGCCACGCCCTCGGTTCCCAGGCCTTCATCCCGCTGGCCTGCGATCCGTATCTCGCCATCGTCTGCCCGGATCAGGACGGTCGCCCGGGCCATCCCCGGGCCTTTCTCGCCGCGGCCGGCGAGGGCGTGAACTATCTGCCCGGAATCTGGCACGCCGTGCTGACCCCACTGGCCGCCGGGACCCTCTTCGCCGTCATCGACCGCATCGCCTCCCACAACGCTGACGACGACACCGAGGTGCACGAGTTCGACACGCCCTACCTCATCGAGCCCTGACCCCCCTCTTGTGGGAAGGCCCTAATCGCAAAGCGATTGGGCCGATTTCGAAGGGCTGTACCGGAGCCGAGGTCACTGCCTTCGCTGGACGTCATGCAAATCGGCGCCGTCGCTGCGCGAAATAGCGCGCTCCCACAAGGGCTTGTCGCCCGAAGCTGGCGTTGCCCCAACTTGTGGGAAGGCCCTAATCGCAAAGCGATTGGGCCGATCGCGAAGCGCTGCGCCGAAGCTGACGCCACGGCCATCACTGCAACGCAGCAGCCAGAATCCGGATGATTCGTTCCCGGCCGGCGGCAGCCACTTTCGCCATGGCATCCAGGGAAATGCCGCCCCGCCCGGCAGCGGGGTTCACCACCAGGGCAATGGCGGCGATGGGCAGACCGAGTTCCCGCGCCAGCGCCGCTTCCGGCATGCCCGTCATACCCACCACCGTGCAGCCGTCCCGTTCCAGGCGGTCGACTTCCGCCGGTGACTCCAGCCGTGGCCCCTGGGTACAGGCGTAGACCCCGCCATCCACCAGCGGCGGCTCGTCGGCCCCCTGCAGCGTCCTGCCCGCGGCCAGCAGGCGCTGACGCCAGACCGCATCGAAGGGATCCGTCATGTCCACATGGATGACGTTGCCTTCCGTGGAGTAGCTCGACTCACGTCCACAGGTGTAGTCGATGAAGTCATGGGGCAATACCAGACTTCCCGGCACGAGACCGGCGTCGATGCCCCCCACCGTATAGACCGCCAGGATGCCCGTGGCACCGGCATCCGCCAGAGCCTTCAGGTTCGCCCGGTAGTTCACGAGGTGCGGTGCATACTGATGCTGGTGACCGTGGCGCGACAGAAACAGTACCGGCGCGCCAGCGAGCTGCCCGCGCTGTACCGGCGCCGCGGGCGCACCCCAGGGTGTGGCGATCGTCAGTTCCTCTTCGAGCAGCAGTTCGTCGAGCTGATCGAAGCCCGTTCCTGCAATGATCGCCATCCGGCCCATACTGCCTCCGTCATGAGTGCTGATCCGCGATGGCGTAGATGCCCCGCAGATTGCGCCCGTAGCCCTTGAAGTCCATACCTTCACCGAACAGATAGCGGTCCGGCGCATGAATGGCCGCGTATTCGCTGTCCACCACCCGTTGCGGCAACTGCTTGTCCACCAGGACTGCCGTGGCCACCGACAGCGCGCCGGCATCGAGGCAGTGCTGGCGCACCGAGGCCAGCGTAATGCCGCGATCGAGGATGTCGTCCACCACCAGCAGATGGCGACCGCGCAGGCCGTCCGCCGGATGGCGCAGCCAGTTCAGCTCGCCACCCTCGGTACGATCCCGGTAGCGGCTCAGGTGCACGTAGTCCAGCTCCAGCGGGAAGTCGAGGTGTCCGAGCAGGTCGGAGCAGAACCGAAACCCGCCGGTCATCACGCACAGCACCAGCGGATCCCGATCGGCAAAATCGATGCTGACGGCCCGCGCCACATCGGCCACGGACCTGGCCACCCGCTCCTCGGAGAACAGACACTCGGCATGATCGAGCACCTGCAGGTACTCGTTATAGGTGTCGCGGCTCAAGCAGATTTCTCCCCCTGGTCGGTCGTATGGGTGGCCTCGACCGCGTCAGCAGCACCATCCGCGGGCATCGAATCGAGGTGCAGCGTACGGGTCGGGAAGGCAATTTGGCCACCGTGCCCGGCAATGATGGCGGCGATCTTGAACAGGACATCCTCCTTGACGACGTGGAATTCCGCCCAAACCGTGGTCTTGGTGAAGGCGTAGACCATGAAGTCCAGCGACGATGCGCCGAAGCTGTCGAAATTGACCATCTGAATGCGATCCTGGGCGATCCCGGGATGCTCGATGAGCATGGTCCGCACGTCCTCGAGAATCTTCGGCAGGGCGTCGATGTCCGCATAGCGCACCCCGACAGTTTCGAAGATGCGCCGGTTGCTCATCCGTCCGGGGTTCTCCAACGCGATCTGCGTGAAGATGGAGTTCGGCACGTACAGCGGTCGGCGATCGAAGGTACGGATGCGGGTCAGCCGCCAGCCGATCTCCTCCACCGTCCCCTCGATGTTGCGATCCGGCGAGCGGACCCATTCGCCCACGGCAAACGGCCGGTCCATGTAGATCATCAGCGCGCCGAAGAAGTTGGCCAGGAGGTCCCTCGCAGCGAAACCGATGGCAATACCGCCCACCCCGCCCATGGCCAGGAGGCCGGCGATGGAGAAGCCGAGCGTCTGGGCCGCCGTGATCACCGCCGTGATCAGAATCGACAACCGTACCAGCTTGCCAATGGCCGTAGCCGTGGTGGCATCCACCGGCTGCTCGCTGAACTCCGGACTGATGATCCGCTCCTCGACGAAGCGAACCGCTCGCCAGGCGAACATCCCCACCAGGATGATCACGCCCAGCGTTCGCATGGGCGCAATCAGCTCGAACAGCTCCACTTCCGTATCGCGACCGGCGATTTCCGCGGCATGGGAAAGGCCCAGCAGCAGGATCAGCCAGATCAGCGGCTGACGGGCCGCGTACAGCACCGCGTCGTCGTAGACGGTTCGGGTGGCCGCGATGCGTTTTTCCAGGCGATCGAGCACGCGCCCGGCAATCCAGGACGCCAGCAGGGTCAGGAAGACCAGGACGAAGACTTCGATCAGGTCCTGGTATTGCCGTATCCAGCCTCCGACATCAGCTGTGAAGTTTTCCAAGCCAAGCCCCCCAGCAAGCCGTATCAAAGCGGGCGCAAGGATACACGCTTTGGGAAGAGCCTGAATGCCGACCGGCCCCGGCTCAGAAGAACCGGGTCAGCTCCAGTTCGAAGTAGTCTTCCCGAACCAGAGCGCCCCACTGTCGCCCAGGCTCGAGCAGCGCCTCGAGATTACCCGCCGGCAGCGCCGAGACCCCCGCAAAGGCCCGCGCCGTAGCGGCCAGACGCCAGTGGCGCCCGATGCGGGTGCTGCCCTCCAGGGACCATACCTGACGGCCACTGCGATGATCCACGATCACGCCCGCCAGCAGTTCCGAATCCGCCAGGTCATTGAAGCCGATGCGCAGCCCGGCGAAGACATCGTTGGCATAGGACAAAAGCGGCGTGCGCCGCCCACGGTCGTCGTAGAGGTACTCCAGCAGGAGCCCCAGATCGGCGCGCCCCATCGCCCCGACCAGGGTGCGCTCGAACCCCACGACGAAGGCGGCATGGCTCGGGGCATCGCCGCCACGCCGCAGGGCCTCGAGCTTGAAGGCCCAGTCACCGCGGATGAGGGCCGCGTCGAGACCGAACTGGGACATGGCGCCGTACTCAGGGCGCAGGCGGATCGGCACGCCCGCCTCTACCGGGCCCACGACCGCGAAATCCGGTTCCCGGTTCGTGCCCTCGAACCAGGACAGCCCCAGCTCCACCTCACCGATGAGGTGGCTGTAGCGCAGCGCCCAGTCCACCCGTCCACGGGCCACCCTGCGAATGCCGCCCCTGGCTTCGTCGATGGCGAACGGTCCGCTCAGACGCCCATCCGCGGAGGCAAAGGTCCGCTCCCGGAAACCGGGCAGCAGATAGGCCTCCAGGACGCCCCAGTCCCGCAGCAGCGTCAGACTCAGCATGGGTTGGCCGAGCCGATCCTCCTCGTCGACGTTCTCGACGAGATCGACCTGATTGAGGACGTCCACCAGCCGCTTGGACTCGGTCTGCCCCCAGAACACCCGGCGCAGGCCGGCATGGAACTCGAAGCCGCTGCCAAGGTGACTGTAGAACGCCTCCCGCAGATCACCTCGACGGCGATGGTCATCGCGCTGATCGAAGCGGTAGAACGGCGTCAGCGTGACGCTGTCAGCTCCGCCGTTGAAGTCCCGGCGCAGCGTGAACTCGACGGCAGCCGAAGGCTGCAGCCGGTCCTGGCCGAGTTCGCCGCGGCGGGGAAAGCTGCGCAGCTCCAGCGCCATACTGGCATCGAACTCGGTGCGCGGACCGGCGCTGGTAGCGAAGGGATTGGCCTGCCCCTGAGCCACCCCTGCTCCGAGTGCGGTCGACAGCAGGATCATCACCCAGGCGAGACGACGCAGCACGCGGCAGAACGATGGGCGCATCCAGGTCGGCTCAGTTCAGCCGCTGCAGCGCGGCAGTGCTGAAATCATCCGGACTGAGACCGTGACCGAAGCTGTGATCCGACCAGATCAGCTCCGTGCGCCGCCCGGTCTGGTGGTTGCGCATGTCCATGTGGCCGGCCCGCCAGTGGCGGTCCTGATGCCGCGTCCAGTCACCGGCCAGCAGCGTCTTCAGGTGGTCGCCGCGACGGTCGTAGTACTCGATGCGCTCGATGCGCAGGGTGGCGAGGTCATAGAACACCTGCTGCCGGCTGTAGCCGCTCCAGGACTCCACCGGAAACCGCTCCACCTCGAGACAGCGGCGCTCGTCGCAGGCCACCTCGCCGACGAAGCGCCAGCGATAGTTGCTGACCTCCTCCGCGGTGAGGTCCTCGAACGCAAACTCGCTGCCCACGAAAGGGCCGGAACGATTGCGCGCGGCAATCTTCTTCACCCGCCGCAGTGACGGCAGGTAGAGCCACTGATCACTCTCGCGCTCGGCATGGTTCCAGGTCAGCAGCGCTGTGCCGCGCTGATCCCTCGGGGCATCGAACAGAATCAGGCTCCGGTCACCCTCCTCCACCCCTTCCAGCGTCGCAATGCGGATGGAACGTTCACTGCTGGAACCGCGGGCATCGTGGAGCACCATGCGCACGGCCACCCGTTCATCACCAAAGCCGGCATCCACCCGGCGCGCTGCCTCGGCCACCGCCACACCCTTGGCTTCGGCGCCGGCTTCGGGATCCGCCAGCAGCGCTTCGAGCTGCTCCCGCGCCGTGGCCGCACCTGGCCAGAGCAGCAGCACCATCATCAACAGGGTGAAGACGGCATTCGTCAGGGCATGCCAGCTGCAACGCATCGAAAACCACTCGCGGTGACGGAAGGTGATGAAGGCGCAGGCTAGCGCGCCCGGCCCGGATTGCCCAGGTGGTGGCACTTTGCCAGCATCCGTCGCGGGCTGTTTTCGGGCTGTGGCCGGACTTGCATCCGGCCCCGGGCTGGATATACTTTCAGCACTGTACGAAAAGGGAGTGCCTGCGATGGAAAAGCTCACCGCCCGTCAGGCCCAGGTCTTGGACCTGATCCGCCGCCACATCGAAGACACCGGCTATCCGCCCACCCGGGCCGACATCGCCAAGGAGCTCGGCTTCCGGTCCGCCAATGCGGCCGAGGAGCATCTGCGGGCCCTGGCCCGCAAAGGCGCCATCGAAATGGTACCCGGCACCTCCCGCGGCATCCGCCTGCCTGACGGGCCGGGGCTGCCCGTCGTCGGCCGGGTGGCCGCGGGGCAGCCCATCCTCGCGATGGAGAACGTCGAGGATCACTGCGACGTCCCCGCCGGCTTTTTCCGGCCCCGCGCCGACTACCTGCTGCGCGTGCAGGGTGAGAGCATGCGCGACGTCGGCATCATGGATGGCGATCTGCTCGCCGTGCACAAGGCCGAGACCGCCGAGAACGGCCAGATCGTCGTCGCGAGGGTGGAGGACGAGGTCACGGTCAAGCGCCTGCAGCGCGACGGCCGCAATCGCCACCGTGTCACGCTGATCGCCGAGAACCCCGACTTCCGACCCATCGAGGTGGATCTGCGCGAAACGGCCTTCGCCATCGAGGGACTCGGCGTCGGCGTCATCCGCCGGGAGATCTAGCCGGCATCATGCGGGCCAAGGGCCGATCATCAGTGCAGGGTCGGCCCGCGATTGCCGGAAATCAGTTCCCAGCCATCATGCTCGGTGTCGTCGCCTGAGGCGGACTGCTGCAGATCGCCGACGGCGTCGGCGGCCGCTTCCATCATGGCATGGGCCACCTCGAGCAGATCATCTCCAAGCATGTGCAGCAGTTCCGGCGCGAAGCGCACCCGAACCAGAGGTTCCGAATCATCGGAGCGCCCCTGATCGGGGCGTTTCAGGACCACGTCGCCATTCTCGAGTTGCAGCAGTTCGAGCTGTTGCTCTGGCATCAGATTGCTTCCATCCACAGCACTCCCCAAGGCATCAGCGGCCGCCACCGGCCGCTTTGCTGCCCGCGGCCTTCTTTCCGGTCTTGGTCGTCTTGGTCGCCTTCTTGCCGCCGGATTTGCGCGGCGCGTCGGCATCCGTCTCCTGCCAGCGGCCGTCTGCATAAACCGCCCGCCAGCCAGTGGGCTTGCCGTCCTTCTCGGTCATCACGTACTGCTCATTGAGCTTGCGGCTCCAACGCAGCATGGTCGGGTTGCCATCCGGATCCGTTTCCGGGGCCTCCAGCACGAAATGCCACTTGGGATCGATCTCGTCCTTGTGGGGCTTCAGTTCCCTCACCAGCGGCGCGCGGGTCTCGCGGTTCTTCGGAAACTTACTCGCGGCCAAGAACAACCCAGCCGCGCCATCCCGCAGCACGTAGGTGTCGTCCACCTTTTCGCAGGCCAGTTCCGGCATGGGCACCGGATCCATCTTGGGCGGCGCCGGCTGACCGCTGCGCAGGAGCTTACGGGTGTTCTTGCACTCGGTGCAGCCGAAATACTTGCCGAAGCGCCCGGATTTGAGCTGCATCTCGGCGCCGCACTTGTCGCACTCGAGCGTCGGGCCCTCGTAGCCCTTGATGCGGTACTCCCCGGGTTCCACTTCGAAGCCGTCGCAGTCGGGGTTGTTGCCGCAAACATGCAGCTTGCGGGTCTCGTCGAGCAGGTAGCTCTCCATGGATGTGCCGCACTTCGGACAGCGATGCTTGCGGCGCAGGGCCTTGGATTCGCTTTCCTCGTCGGCCTCGAGGTCCACCGCCTCCTCACCGGGAATCAGGTTCAGGGTCTGCGTGCAGCGCTCCTTGGGCGGCAATGCATAACCGGAGCAGCCGAGGAACACGCCGGTGCTGGCCGTGCGCAACTGCATCTTGCGGCCGCAGGCGGGACAATCAATGTCCGTGTCGGTGGGCGCGTTGGGACGCATACCGCCGTCCTGCTGTGCCGCGACATCGAGTTTGGTCCGAAAATCCTCGTAGAACTCGTCGAGTACCGTCGTCCAGTTCAGTTCACCCTTGGCGACGGTGTCCAGCCGCTCTTCCATCTTCGCCGTGAAGTCGTAATCGAGCAGGTTGTCGAAGTTCTCCACCAGCCTGTCGGTGACCACATCGCCCACTTTCTCAGCGAAAAAACGCCGGTTGCGCAGCGACACATAGCCGCGCTCCTGGATGGTGGAAATGATGCTGGCATAGGTCGAAGGCCGACCGATGCCGCGCTTCTCGAGTTCCCGGACCAGACTGGCCTCGCCGTAGCGCGGCGGCGGCTTGGTAAAGTGCTGGAAGGGATCGAGCTTGATCAGTCTGAGCGCCTCGCCCACCTGCAGGTCGGGCACTTCATGATCGTCGTCGCCGCGGCTGGCCAGGGGCTGCACCCGGGTGTAGCCATCAAAGCGCAGGATGCGCCCCCGCAGCTTGAGCTCGAAGTCGCCTGCCGTGACCGTGATGGTCGTGCTCGTATACTCAGCGCGGGGCATCTGGCAGGCCACGAATTGCCGCCAGATCAGCTCGTAGAGCCGCACCGCGTCCCGTTCCATGTCTGACAGACGCTCCATGCGCACGTTGACATCCGAGGGACGGATCGCTTCGTGGGCCTCCTGGGCCTTGTCACGGCTGGCATAAAGGACAGGATTTTCCGGCAGGTAGCGCTCGCCGTAGTCCTTCCGGATAAGACTCCGGCAGGCCTCCACCGCATCCTGCGACAGGTTGGTGGAATCCGTCCGCATGTAGGTGATGTAACCCGCTTCGTAGAGCCGTTGGGCCAAGGTCATGGTCTTCTTGACGGAGAACCCGAGCCGGGTGCTCGCAGCCTGCTGCAGGGTCGAGGTGATGAACGGCGCACCAGGACGGGTACTGGTGGGCTTGTCTTCCCGGTTGGTGACATTGAAGCTTTCGGCGTCGAGCTTGGCCAGGGCTGCGTCCGTGGTGGCCTTGTCGCCGGGGCGGAAGGTCTCGCCCTTCTCCTTGGCCACCTGGAAGCGGGCACGGACGACCTCGCCGACGGTGCCCTCCCGGGCCAGATTGGCGAACACTTCCCAGTACTCCTCGGGAACGAAGGCACGGATTTCCCGCTCCCGCTCCACCAGCAGGCGTACCGCCACCGATTGCACGCGGCCGGCAGACAGCCCGCGCGCCACCTTCTGCCACAACAGCGGTGAAAGCATGTAGCCCACCACCCGATCGAGGAAACGCCGGGCCTGCTGGGCGTTGACCCGGTCGATATCCACTTCGCCAGGCTCGGCGAAAGCCTCCTGGATGGCCTTGCGGGTGATCTCGTTGAACACCACCCGCTTATAGCGGCTGGGGTCGCCACCGATGGCCTCGCGCAGATGCCAGGCGATGGCCTCACCCTCGCGGTCGAGGTCGGTCGCGAGATAGACCGTATCGGCCTTCTCTGCGGCCTGACGCAGCTCCCGAACCACTTTCTCCTTACCGGGCAGGATCTCGTAGTTGGCCTGCCAGCCATGCTCCGGATCCACGCCCATCCGGGCCACCAGCTGCTGCTGCTGCTTGCGCCGTTTATGGGCGGCCTTCTGCTTCGGTTCCATCTGCCGGGTGCGGGCGGCCTCCTTGGCGCGGGCCTTGGCATCCACGGGGGTTCCACTGCCGCTGGTGGGCAGATCGCGGATGTGCCCGACACTGGACTTGACGATGAAATCGCTGCCCAGATAGCGGTTGATGGTCTTCGCCTTGGCGGGCGACTCGACGATGACGAGCGATTTGGCCATGAATCCTCTTGAGCTCTGGCCCCTCCGGCTGAGAGGGAAACCTTGCGATACGCGAATGGTGCGGGCGATGATTGGGGTCGGGGATGCGTTGCATCAGCCTGCCATGCCATCCACCGCCGCTGCGTTGTCCTTTTTCACGAATAGCAGCAAAGCGAGGAGGCGGTCAAAGGAATTGTGGACAGACCGCAGATCCTGATCAGGCGTCCGGCTTCTCGGAGAGCCGGTGCTGACGGGCTTCCTCCCGCGCGGCGGCCTCGCTCAGTTCAATCTGCAGTGGGCGCAGGGACTCCAGCAGATCGGCAATGGCATCCACTTCGCTTTCCGCGCCCCGTTCCTGCCAGTACAGCCCCAGCGCAGCGGCGTTGCCGTCCACCTTCGCCGTGCCCCGTGGCGCACCTGCCAACGCCGCCGACAGCCGATCGACCACGCTTTCGATCAGCGGCAGGCCCGGACGGCTGAAGCGCCATCCCGGCAGCAGGCCGGCCGACACGGCCTCCTCCACTTCACTGCGAACGTCATGCCGCAAGCGGATCACTTCCCAGTCCGGCGCATGCCGGGCCTCCACGCTGCCAGGCAGTCGCAGCGGCAACTCGTAGCGCGCGACATTGCGAGTGGGCTGCAGCGGCTTGCCGCCGCTGGACACCCGGTCCTGGGGCCGTGGATCCGGGTCGGGAATCTCCCGAATGCTGACGTTCAGACCGCGGCTGCGGGCATGCCCGCGCAGCCGTTCGAGCTGACGGTCCCGGGGCGTGGGCCGCAGCCACATCAGAGGCCCCACCACCAGGGCGATGGTGACGCAGATGATGATGATGACGGTCATACTCATGGCGACTCCTGACAGCGAACGAGAGCATACGCCCAATGGCAGGCGACCGCTGTGCGCTGTGTTGTGCGCCTCATGCACTGTGTGTAATGTTCGGCGGACGCGCATCCCGCGGCTGGAGGCTGCAACATGCCTGGCTACCGTCACCTGCTCCTGGCCATCGATCTGACCGAGGAGTCGAATCAGGTGGCTGAACAAGCGGTCGCTCTGGCCAAGGTCTTCGGGGCCGATCTCAGCGTCATTCACGTGATCGAACCGCTGAGCGTCGCCTATGGTGGCGACATCCCCATGGATCTGTCCTCCGTCCAGGACCAGATCCATGAACAGGCCAAGGCACAGCTCGCCGATTTCGCCGCAGGCCTGGACATTCCCGCCGGGCGCCAGTACCTGATTTTCGGACGCCCCGAAACCGAGATCCACCGGGTGTCTGAGTGCAAGGACGTGGATCTCATCGTGGTCGGTTCCCACGGCCGCCACGGTCTCGCCCTGCTGCTCGGCTCCACGGCCAACAGCGTGCTCCACGGCGCGAAGTGTGATGTGCTGGCTGTCCGGGTCGGCATGTCAGACTGATCGACCATCGGTGCCGCATAGCCGAATTTTCGCCCTGCTTGCCGCCTTGCGTCGCAATGGAGCCGGTTTTTGCCGAGGAGTCTGGCAGTCTTGGCCATGCAATATGCTCCGGAACGTTTCCCGGTCCCGTCCGCAGCGTGGCTGCTGCTGCTCTGCATGAGCCTCGGCGGCGCTGTCGCCGAAGTGGCGACGCCCCAAGCCAACGATTTCAGCGCCGAGCGCGCCTTGTACCGGGACGCCCTGGCGGACCTCTACGCCGTCCGCCTGCGCGCCTTCGAGGACAAACTCGAACGCCTCGACGACTATCCGCTCCTGCCCTACCTGCACTACGCCCGCCTGCTGCGCTACATCTCCAACACCGAGCCGGCAGAGGTCATCGCCTTCCGCGAGCGCTTCGCCGAAAGCCATCTGGCAGACTCGATCCTGGCCCACTGGCTCGACAACCTCGCCCGTCGTGGCCAATGGGAACTGTACCGCGAGCACTTCGACCCGAACTTGGCCCGCAGCGCGACCCAGCAGTGCCGCTACTACCGTTCCCGCTACGAAACCGGCGACCGCGAGACGGCGCTGGCCGGCGCCGCGCGCATGTGGCTGGCCAGCGAATCCCGGCCGGATGTCTGCGATCCGCTGTTCGACGCCTGGCGCCGCGCCGGTGGCCTCACCGACGACCTGGCCTGGCAACGCATCCAACTGGTCCTGGCGGCCAATCGCCCCACTCTGGCCGGCTATCTGGTGCGCTATCTGGACCCGGCGAACGAGCGGCTCGCCCAGGAATTCATTGCCCTGCATCGGCAGCCCCCGCGACTGAATCGCCTCAGCAGCCTGCCGGGAGACCCCGCGCGTGGCGCCGAGGTCGTCGCCCACGTGCTGAAGCGCTGGGCACGGCAGGATCCGGAAGCCGCCGATGCCGCCTGGAGCACCTGGGTGAACCGCGTCGAACTGGCGGCGGCGGATCAGCAGCAGATCAGCGAGGAAATCCTGCGCTGGCGCATCCGCCGCGATCTCCTGCCCGAGGACTTCAGCAGCCACTGGCCGCCCGCCGGACTCGGCAGCGAAGAAGTGGATGGCACCCTGGTGGAGGAACTCACCCGCCGCGCCATCGCCAATGAGGATTGGGTGGAGGTGCTGACCTGGATCGAACGCCTGCCGGCAGCAGAGCGCGAACGGGTCGGCTGGCAATACTGGCAGGCCCGCGCCAGCCTCACCCTGCACGCCGGCGCCGATGATGATGACGGTGACGCCAAGGCTGCCTCCCCCGCCGCACTGACGCCGGAAGCCGCGCGGACCCTGCTGAACGCGGTGGCCCAACAGCGCAACTACTACGGCTTTATGGCCGCCGACCGGCTCGGAGTGCCGGTGAACATGCAGGCGGAGACCTTCGACATCACGGCTGCGGAGATCGAGGCCGTCGCCGGCCACGCAGCGATTCAGCGCGCCCTCGAACTCCTCGCCATGGACGAACGGCTCGATGCTCGCCGCGAACTCACCTGGCTGCGGGCACGTTTGGAAACCCGCGGACTGCTGGCCCTGGCTGAGGTGGCCAGGCGCCACGGCTGGCACAACGAATCCATCCAGGCCACCATCACCGCTCGGGAATGGAACCACCTGGACCTGCGCTTTCCGCTGGCTTTCGCCGACGCCATGCGCGCCAATGCCAGCCGCCGGAAGCTGGACCTGAGCTGGCTGTTCGCCATCGCCCGCCAGGAGAGCGCATTCCGGACTGACGCCCGCTCCCATGCCGGCGCCCTCGGCGTCATGCAGGTGATGCCCGCCACCGCCCAGCTCACCGCGCGGCAGATGAACATTCCGCTGGCCAATACCTGGCAACTGCTCGATCAGGACAAGAACATCGAGATCGGCGCCGGCTACCTGGCGCGCATGTACGAGCGCTACGGCAACAACCGCATCCTGGCCTCAGCCGCCTACAACGCCGGGCCCGGTCGTGTCGATCAGTGGCTGGCGCGGCGTCCGGCGTCTCCGGCCGATGTCTGGATCGAAGCGATTCCCTTCCGCGAAACCCGAGGCTACGTCCAGAACGTACTCGCCTTCGCCCTGATCTACAGCCGCCGCCTCGAGACGGATCAGCCGTTCATCCACGATCACGAACGCTGACGGGCGCAATCGATTCGATCCCACGGCGGGCTCTTGATTGCGGGCCCAGTGGGCGCTGGGCATCATGCGCGGCTTTCAGGATCCGGGAGCGCAGCCCATGTCCCCTCACCTGCCACGGCCCGCAGGTCTCGGCTACGCCGATCTCGTCGACATCGGCGTCAATCTCACCGCATCCCAGTTCGATGACGATCTGCCAGCGGTACTGGAGCGCGCCCGGGCCGCTGGAGTCAGCCGCCAGCTCGTCACCGGCACCGATCTGCCCCACTCCCGCAGCGCCATGGCCCTCGCCGACGCCCATCGCGGCGAACTGTTCGCTACCGCCGGCGTGCACCCCCATGCTGCCGGCACCGTGCCCGCAGACTGGCGGCAGCAGCTCGATGCCTTGCTCGCCGATCCGGAAGTACGCGCCGCCGGTGAGACCGGCCTCGACTTCAATCGCGACTATTCGCCACGACCCGACCAGGAAGCGGTCTTCGTCGCCCAGCTCGAACTGGCCGCCGAACGTGAAAAGCCGGTATTCCTTCACGAGAGAGACAGCGAGGGGCGCTTCTTCGAGCTGCTCGAGCCGCTGGCGGATGATCTCGCCGGCGGCGTCCTGCACTGCTTCACCGGCAGCGAGCGCGATCTCGACCGCGCCCTCGAAGCAGGCCTGCACATCGGCATCACCGGCTGGATCTGCGACGAACGCCGCGGCGGAACCTTGCAGACCCTCGCCAGACGCATCCCCGCAGATCGTCTCCTGATCGAGACCGATGCGCCGTGGCTGCTGCCTCGAACCATCCGCCCGCGCCGCAAATCCCGCCGCAACGAACCGGGACTGCTGCCCTGGGTGCTCGCCACCCTCGCCGCCTGCCGTGACGAAGACCCTGTACAACTCGCCCGCATCACCACGGACAACGCCTGCCGCTTGTTCGATCTGCCGCGGCCTTGACGGGCAACGTCGTCAGCTTCGGCGCAGCGCCACGCGATCGGCCCAACCGCTGTGCGATTAGGGCTCTCCCACAAGGAGGGCATCGCCAGCTTCTGTGGGAAGCTGCGCAGCGAAGCGGAGGGGCGATCTCGATGCCCTGCAGCGAAGGCAACGTCATCGGCTTCGGTACAGCGACTCGCAATCGGCCCAATCGCTTTGCGATTAGGGCCTTCCCACAGTGGCGCAACGCCAGATTCGAGCGG
>JAFIFL010000076.1 GCA_020832055.1 Gammaproteobacteria bacterium | reverse complement strand
TCATGGGGCTGGCAGGCGACGGCGGCGTTGAGCGAGAAGCCGTTCTGATCGGCCGGAGCGCGTGCTCGGTGAGGAGGTCGCTCTCGACGTCGACGTCGAACCCGAGACGGGCGAGGTGCGCATCGATCCGGGCGCCCTGGAGCAGATCATCGTCAACCTTGCGGTCAACGCGCGCGACGCCATGTCCGGCGGCGGCCGGCTCCGGATCGGTGTAAGCAATCTCACCACGACTTCGCGCAGTGATGCCGCAGGCGGCAGACGCCTGCCTGCCGGCCGTTACGTGATGATCAGGGTCAAGGATGAGGGTGTCGGCATGGATGCCGAAACTATGGAGCGTATCTTCGAGCCGTTCTTCACGACCAAGGAGGCCGGCAGAGGGACCGGGCTCGGCCTGTCGATCTGCTACGGCATCGTCGAACAGTCCGGCGGATTCCTGCGTGTGGCCTCGATCCCAGGGCGGGGAAGCACCTTCGACGTTCTGCTGCCGCGAGTCGATGCCACCGGGACGCCGCCAGTCATGCCCGTCGGTGGCGCAGGCACGCGCTGAGATGCGCAGGCTGCTCGACGAGGGTAGTTTCCGATCGCTGCTCGAATCGGCACCGGACGCGATGGTCATTGTCGACGGCAAGGGTGTCATCGTACTCGTCAATGCGCAGACGGAGCGGTTGTTCGGCCATCCCCGCGCGAGCCTGCTCGGCAAGCCGGTTGAGTGCCTGCTGCCGGACCGCTTCCGCACGCAGCACGTCCGGCACCGGGCGGGCTACACCGAGGAGCCGCGGGTACGTGCCATGGGTTCCGGTCTCGAGTTGCATGGTCTTCATGCGGACGGCCGCGAGATCCCGGTGGAAATCAGCCTCAGTCCTCTCGAGACGGAGCAGGGCTGGCTGGTTTCGAGCGCCATTCGCGATGTCTCCGAACGCAAGGCTGCCGAGCGAGCCCGGGACGAAGCGGCAGCCCGTGTCCGCGAGCTCGCTGACGCGCTCGCCCAGCGCGCAGCAGAGCTCGAGCAGCTCAATCATGAGCTCGAGGCGTTCTCCTACTCCGTTTCCCATGACCTGCGCGCCCCGCTACGCGCGCTGGACGGGTTCAGTCAGGCACTGTTGAATGACTATCTGAACGCGCCTCTGGACGCACGTGGACGCGACTACCTGCAGCGGATTCGGCGGGCGTCGCTGAAAATGGCGCGCCTGATCGATGCTCTGCTGGAACTGTCACGCCTGTCGCGGATGCAGATGACCCGGGAGTCAGTCGATCTCGGTGCGCTCGCCCGCACCGTCGGTGCCGAGCTCCTGGCAGCAGCCCCTGGCCGTCAAGTCGAACTCATCGTCGCCAAAGATCTACGTGTCGAAGGCGACGCACGCCTGATCGAGATCATGATCCGCAATCTGCTCGGCAATGCCTGGAAATTCACCAATACCCAGCCGACGGCACGGATCGAGGTGGGGTCGACCCACACCGACGATGGGACCGTCTTCTTCGTCGCTGACGATGGGGCCGGATTCGACACTGCCTACGCCGATCAGTTGTTCATTCCGTTCCAGCGTCTGCATTCGGATACCGAATTCGAGGGCACCGGAATCGGTCTCGCTCTCGTGCAGCGCATCGTGACGCGTCACGGCGGCCGCATCTGGGCTGACGCGGCCATCGGTCATGGCGCCACGTTCTATTTCACGTTTGGTCCGGGAGCAGGCAATGGCCGATCCGAGGCAGCGTGACCGGACGGTTCTGCTGGTGGAAGACAACGCGGATGACGAGGAACTGACCCGCATCGCATTCGAATCCAACGATTCAGTGAGTGCGCTCATCGTTGTCCGTGATGGCGCGGAGGCATTGGACTTCCTGTTCAGGACGGGCGTTCATGCCGACCGGGATCCGACGCTCTGGCCCCGGGTGGTCCTGCTCGACCTGAAGCTACCGAAAGTGGGCGGACTGGAGGTTCTGCGTCGCATCCGGGCCGATACACGGACGCACATGCTGCCCGTGGTGATCCTGACCTCGTCGACGCAGGACGAGGACTTGATCCGCAGCTATGAGCTCGGCGCCAACGCCTACGTGCGCAAACCGGTGGAATTCAGCGAGTTCATGGACGCCGCCCGTCAGCTCGTACAATTCTGGCTGCGAATCAATCAGGCCCCATCCCACCCCGCCGACCTCAGGGAAGACCGCGGGACAGACCGACGCAGACCAGTGTAACTGCCGTGCTCACGAGCCTGGACTCCAGGGCTTCGCGTCCCAGGCGAAACCATCGCCTGCCCGGCCCTGACCCCATCGTACCCTCCCGCGACAGGTTCCGGTGGGATGGGCCCGCCCATGCCATACCGTTGGACATGGGCCGGATCCGGCCGCAATACTCGGCCGCATCGCGAAGTTGAGGAGCACAACATGTCCGGCAGCCGGCCTTTGCCCGAACCGACCCCCGAAACCCAGCACTTCTGGGACGGCACCCGTGTCGGCGAGTTGCGCCTTCAACGCTGCAACGATTGCGCGCACGTGTACTTTCCACCGAGACCGTTCTGTCCGGCCTGCGCATCGCGCTCGGTGTCGGTATTCGCCGCCAGTGGCAGAGGACACCTCGACAGCTACGTCATCAGCCACCGGCCCCACCCGGCGTTCGATGGGCACTATGCGATCGCTCTGGTGGTGCTCGAGGAAGGCCCGCGGATGATGTCGAACATCGTCGGCTGCGAGCAGACCCCCGAGGCACTGGTTCTAGACATGCCACTCGAGGTCACCTTCGAGCCCCAGAATGACAGCATCACGCTGCCCCTTTTTCGTCCGGCGGCAGTGGGGAACAAGCCATGACCCGCTACGCAAACCAGGTGGCGATCGTCGGTGCTGCCGAAACGACGGAGCTGGGCGTGATCCCGCACATGAGTCAGCTTCAGCTGCACGCGGACGCAGCCTTGAATGCGCTTGCAGATGCCGCGCTCGAGCCCTCGGATATCGACGGCGTCGCGACCGCAGGTGAATCGCCGACCGTCGTCGCGCACTACCTGGGCATCACGCCGAACTGGGTCGATGGCACGGCCGTCGGCGGATGCTCGTTCATGATTCACGTGCGTCATGCGGTCGCCGCGCTGCTCACCGGTCAGTGCCGCACCGTGCTCATCACTCATGGCGAGAGCGGGAAGTCGGGTATCGGCCGCGGCCGCGGGCGTGGCAGCGCGGCATCCTTGCAAGGTCAGTTCGAGGCGCCGTTCGGCGTGGCCGGTCCGCCGACGCTGTTCACCTTGCCGGTGCTGCGTTACATGAAACGTTACGGCCTCACTCCCGAGCAGCTGGCCATGGTCGCCGTGGTGCAACGGCAATGGGCGGGCTTGAATCCCCGGGCCAGTAAGCGCGAGCCCATCACGGTGGAAGATGTCCTCGACTCCCGCATGATCGCCTACCCGTTCCACCTGCTCGAGTGCTGCCTGGTCACCGACGGTGGGGGCGCGCTGATTCTCACCACGGCGGATCGCGTCGACGACTTCCCGCAGCCGCCCGTCTACGTCTGGGGCACAGGGGAGAGTGTCGAGACGCCGATGGTGAGCCAGATGGAGGATCTCACCAGCTCCCGTGCGTTCGCCGTCGCCGGTCCGCGTGCCATGAGCGACGCCGGCATCCGCCACGGCGACGTCGATCACCTGATGATCTACGACGCGTTTGCCCACCTGCCCATCTACGGACTCGAAGACCTGGGCTTCTGCGGGCGCGGTGAGGCCGGCGCATTCATCGAGGAGGGCCATACGGCGCCGGGCGGCTCGCTGCCTCTGAATACCAACGGTGGCGGCCTCTCCTACATGCACTCGGGCATGTACGGCATGTATGCGCTCCAGGAGAGCGTCCGGCAGCTGCGCGGCACGGCGCCAGCGCAGGTGGACGGTGCGGAAGTATCGGTCTGCCTCGGTGTCGGCGGCATGTTCGGCGCCAGCGGCTGCATCGTCATGGGCAATCAACCGAAGTCCTGACAGATTCGATTTGCGCGCGACCGCGCGCGACCGGCGCGACCGGGTCAGACCAACCTAAGTCCTTGAAAACAGGTCGGCAGAACCCTTAAACGCAGCATTTTCGCTGCTTAGAACCCCGATTCTGGCCACACTTTCGCCGCCCTAAGCAACGCGCCCGCGACTCGGAAAGCGCTCGTTCGACTGTGCCTTCTGCGCGAGAATCACGACACCGGGCGTCTCCAAGCGCTGTGCGCAGGCGGCCTTTGCCATGGAATTCAACGACTTGATTTGGTCCGACCCCCATTCCGCCCCGATTTCCGCCGATCCCGATCAGCCCGGGGCATGCCGCAGGTGGCACTGGCCCGTCTGGCTTGTCGCCGCCTGTCTGTTGACGCTCGCCGGCTGCGGTGACGGCGCGACGGACGCGACGGACTCGAGGGGTATGCATGCCGATACGCTCTATGTCGGCAATCACATTCTGACCATGGCGGACATCACCGGCCCGGTATCGGCAGTGGCCGTAGCGGGTGAGACCATCGCCTGGGTCGGCAATCGCGCCGACTGGCGTGGTCACGCCGACGAAGTGGTCGAACTCGGCGAGCGCGCACTCCTCCCGGGATTCATCGACGCTCACGGGCACCTGTCGTTTCTGGCCCGGACACTGAGCCTCGCCAATCTGGCGCCACCACCCGTCGGCAGCGTGACCGACATTGCCTCGCTCAAGCAGGCGATTGCCGACTACATCGCTGACAACGACATCGCCCTCGGCGAGTGGGTAGTCGGTGTCGGCTACGACGACTCGCTGATCACCGAACGGCGCCATCCCGACCGCGACGATCTGGACGCTATTTCCAAGGACCATCCGATCGCACTCGTCCATGTCTCCGGCCACCTCATGGCCACCAACTCACCCGCGCTGCATGAGGCCGGGATCTCCGCGGAAACGCCGAACCCGCCCGGTGGTGTGATCCGCCGTCGCAGCAACAGCGACGAGCCCAACGGCGTGCTGGAGGAAACCGCCATGGGCGTGCTGACCCAGCTCTTCCTCGGTGACGCCGGCCTCACGGCCGAGGCCATCGACGCCGCGCTCACCGAATACGCGCGCTTCGGGGTGACCACCGTTCAGGACAGCGCTGCGTCCTGGGAGCTCCACGCCCTGCTCGCGGCGATGGCTGCCGATACGGGGCTGAAGCTGGACGTGCTGCTGTTTCCGGTGGGCATGGACGGCAACTTCGCTCTCCCCGAAGGCGTCGAGCTCGGGGTCTACCGGAATCGCCTCCAGGTCGCTGGAACCAAACTCATGCTGGACGGTTCCCCTCAGGGCAAAACCGCATACCTCTCTCAGCCCTATCACGTCGTCCCCGAAGGGCTGCCGGCCGACTACCGCGGTTATCCGGTGCTGACGAACCAGCGCGCCAGGGCGCTGATCGGGCATTATCTCGCCACCGGAATTCCGATGCAGATTCATGCCAACGGTGATGCCGCGGCGGACATGCTGATCGATGCCGTTGCCGCCGCGGTGACGAACGCCCCGGTTCAGGACCACCGCACGGTGATGATCCACGCCCAGACCGTTCGCGACGATCAACTCGATCGTATGCAGGCGCTCGGCATCATCCCCTCGTTCTTCGCCGCCCACGTGTTTTACTGGGGCGACTGGCACCGGGACTCGGTGCTGGGGCCGGAGCGGGCGGCGCGCATCAGTCCGACGGCTTCGAGCCTCGCACGGGGCCTGCCCTTCACCCTGCACAACGACGCACCTGTCGTACCTCCCGACCTGCTGCGCCTGCTCTGGGCGGCGACCCACCGGGAGACCCGCAGCGGGCAGATCCTCGGCGAGGCACAGCGCATCCCAGTCCACACGGCACTGCGGGCGGTCACGATCCACGCCGCCCACCAGAGCTTCGAGGAGCAGCGCAAGGGTACACTCACGCCGGGCAAACAGGCCGACCTGGTCGTGCTCTCTGCCAATCCGCTCGACACCGCGCCGGCAGCGCTGCTCGAACTGGAGGTGCTGCGCACCGTGTCCCGGGGCGTGACGGTCTACGACGCCGAACGCGACCGCTCCTGATCGCCCCATCGCGGACGTGACGCGAGCAGACGCCGGCGCGTGGTCACTGGCAAGGGTCGCCAGGCGCAGCGCGCCGTGATAGAAGCGCAATTCCATGCCCGATGCGAAAGCCATGCGCGCCACGGGCATGGACTGGCAAAGCACCGGCACCCACTGACACGCCCGAGTCACTGATGAAGCCTGTCCCCGCCCACCTGGGTTCTGTCCTGATGCTGGGCGTGGTCTCCCAGCTTGCCCAGGTGGTGATGCTGCGCGAGTTGCTGATGGTATTTCACGGCAACGAGCTGTCGATCGGCATCATCCTGGCGTCGTGGCTGATCTGGGTGGGCGTCGGCACCGCCGTGGGTACGGTCCTCGCTGAGCGCAGCGAGCGGGTCCTTGCGCTGATGGCGCTCAACGCCGCGATCCTGCTGCCAGCGCTTGCCTTCAGCGTACTGGCCAGCCGAGCGCTACGTGGCATCTTCGACGTCGTTCCCGGAGCCTACCTGGCCCTGACCGAGATCGTACTGGGCAGTCTGCTGCTGCTGATGCCCGTCGGTGTTCTGCTCGGGATGCAGTTCGTGCTTCTGGCCAAACTCTGGCGACTGCACGACCGCAACGAGGATACGCTCGGCGCTGGCAAGACCTACATCGGGGAGGCACTGGGCAACATCATCGGCGGCATAGCCTTCAGCCTGCTGCTGGTGCACTACCTGAACGCCTTCGAGGTCGTCGTGCTGGCCGGCTTGCTGGTGATCCTGGCCGTGCTCTGGACAGGCAGCAAGGCCACGGGCATCGGCGAACCCCTGCCGCGTATCGGACGTCTCGCCCTGCTCGGCGTGGCTTGCATAGGGACTGTGGGCTTCGGAGCACTGCAGGTTCTGAAC
Organism: Gammaproteobacteria bacterium; assembly: GCA_020832055.1. Lineage (GTDB taxonomy): Bacteria > Pseudomonadota > Gammaproteobacteria > Pseudomonadales > Azotimanducaceae > SLTB01. The sequence goes on along the minus strand of JAFIFL010000076.1, from coordinate 9,997 downwards.
GACTACGGCCATCGCCTGCAGTGGCGTTCGATCGCACCCGACCACGAACTTCTCGAGGTGCGACAGTCTCGGCACGGCAACATCAGCATCGCCCGCCGCGACGACCAGCTCAGCTTCTACCGCAGCGGACACCTGATGTTCGCGGCCGCCGGTCCCGACGCGGCCAGCGCGCACTTCGAAGAGCAGGAAGCCGCGGTCTTCGCGCATTTCGGCCTCACCCAGCATCCCGACCCGAAGCGCGTCCTGCTGATCGGTGGGGGCCTGCGCGGTACGCTCGGAGAGATCCTCAAACACCCGGTGGAGCGGGTCGACTACGTCGAACTGGACGAGGTGCTGACCGCAGCCGCCCGCCATTATCTCGGCGCCGCCACACTGGCCGCCCTGTCCTCGCCTCGGGTCAGCCTCGCCCATCGCGATGGGCGGCTGTTTCTGAAGGAGAGTCGCGCACAATGGGACGTGATCCTGATCGACGTACCCGACCCGGCCACCGCCGTACTGAACCGCTTCTACACCACTGAGTTCTTCGCCGAGGCACGCGCGAGGCTCAGCGAGGGCGGGCTGCTGGTGCTCAACTCGGTCTCTACGCCGGGTCTGCGCGGACGCGCAGTGGCCAACCGCAACGCCAGCCTGCGTCACACCCTGGCGCGGCATTTCGAGCATGTGCTGGTCGTCGGCGACCACAGCCTGATCTACCTGGCCAGTGATTCACCCGAGGCGATCAGTACCGCACCGGAGCAGTTGATCAGGCGCTACCGTGCGCGTGCGGTGCGCAGCGAGGCCTTTTCCCCCGGCCACTTCGCGCTGCTGCTCGAGCGGGGACAGCTGGCGCGGGTGAACTGGGTCCTGCGCCATCACGGCCGGGATCCTGAGGCCCACCGCACCGGGCCACCGTCGCCGCCGCTGCGCCCCGAAGCGCCGCTGACAGGTACCGCAGACGATCTCGAAGGCGTCAACGAACACCTGTTCGTCAACTCCGATTTTCGGCCCGTGGGCTACTTCCATACGCTGATGTTCTGGGGTGATCTGACCGGCAGCCGGACGGCCGGGCAACTCGGTCGGCTGCTGGATGTGCGCCCAGGATGGATTGCGCTGCCGGCCCTGCTGGTACTGCTACTGACCGCGTTGCTGCGCGTGACCGCGCGCAGACGCAGTGCCGGACCCGATCGCCAGCTCGCGGTGGGTCTGGCGGTGTTCACCACCGGTCTGTCGACCATGGCCATGCAAGTGGCGCTGCTGTTCGCCTTTCAGAGCCTGTACGGCTTCGTTTACGAAATGCTCGGCCTGATCGTAGCCATATTCATGGCCGGACTGGCCGCCGGTACCGCTTTGATCCAGGCTCGTGTGCACCAACGTGCCAGCCTCGGACTCCTGGCCGGCGTACAGGGGGCCATCGCTCTCTTCGCGCTGCTGATCGCCCTGACTCTGCCCCTGACCGCCCAGCTGCCCACCGCGACGTCGGTGTTCGTGTGCTTTGCCGCCCTGACCTTCATCGGCGGCGTACTCAACGGAGTCGACTTTCCGTTGACGGCAGCCGCCTTCAGTGCCGCCAACCGGCGCCCGGAGCGCTCGGCCGGGCTCGTATACGGCATCGAGTTGTTCGGCGCTTGCGCCGGGGCAGCCTTGGCAAGCGTGCTGATCGCGCCTATCCTCGGCATTGTGGCCTGTTTCCTTCTTGCGGCCACGGTCAACGGGACCGCGCTGGTCGCTCTCATGATCGCAAGGCGGTGATGTATGTCCCAGGAAACCGCTCCAGAACGCCCTGATCTGCCCCTGTCCAGTTCCCGCCGTGATCTCCTCAAAGCCGGCGCTGCGGGCTTGTGCGTGATGTGTCTCGCGCGTAGCGGCGTCGTGGCCGCCCGGGGTAGTGATGCCGGCCGCGGCCTGATCCGGCCCAGAAAAGCGGCCTGGTTCAGCGACCTGGGTGGTGGCAGATTGCGCTGCGACCTCTGCCCATGGCAATGCGAGCTTGCGCCCGGCCAAACCGGACGCTGCCGGGTTCGGCGCAACCACCAGGGACAAGGCCAGACGCTGGCCTACGCCAACCCGGTGATCGTGCAGGAAGAGCCCATAGAACGGCTGCCGTTCTTCCACGCCCTCCCTGGAAGCCGCACCCTGGCTGTATCCACCGCGGGCTGCAACCTGGGCTGCAAGTTCTGCGAAGTCTGGGACATGGCCCAGGTCGAGCCGCACGAGGTTCACGCCTATGACATGCCGCCGGAGACGGTGATCGAACAGGCGCAGATCGCCGGTCTACGTTCCATCAGCTACGCCTTCGGCGAGCCGGTGGTGTTCTACGAATACATGCTCGACATCGCCAGGCAGGCCCGCGCGGCCGGGCTGCTCAATTTCATGCATACCGGCGGCTTCATCCGCTCCGAGCCTCTGGCGGAGCTGATCGAGGTACTCGATGCCGTGAACGTCGACCTCAAAGCCTTCGACGACCAGTTCTACCGCGATCTCGTCGTGGGACGATTCCAACCCATTCTGGATACGCTGATCCAGCTGCGGAGGAGCGGTGTGCATCTCGAGGTCACGACCATCGTGATCCCGGGGCTGAACGACGATCTCGACGACATCGGGCGCATGTGCACCTGGATTCACGACAAGCTGGGCGCGGACACGCCGCTGCATCTTTCGCGCTTCTATCCGCTCTACCAGCTGACCAACCTTCCGCAAACGCCGGTCTCGACCCTGGACCAGGCACGGCGGGTGGCAATGGAGTCGGGCCTACGCCACGTCTACGTGGGCCGCGTGACCGGACACGAAGGCGAGAACACCCGCTGCCCGAACTGTTCGCATCAGGTGATCAGTCGGCTGGGATTCTTCGTCGACGAGGTCGACATCGAAGACGGGCGCTGCGCCCAGTGTGGCCACGCGATCAGCGGCCTCTGGGAAGCCTGATCCCTCAGGACGCCAGGCGCCGGCGGTAGACCTTTTCCGCAGCGACTGCACGCTCGTCGAAGTTGGTGAGACCGGCCTCGCGCGCCCAGTCCATAGCTTCGAGAAACTCGCCTACAGTGATGCCGCGCGCAATGTCTTCGTACTCGAAAGCGCGGTGCTCGACCCGCCACTGCGGCATGATGTTGACATAGGTGTCCAGCGGCAGGTTTGCAGCCACCCAGGCCACGAACTCGCGCGTGCCGGCTACCCGGTTGGGCATGACGAGGTGTCGAAGCATGAGTCCGCGCAGGGCGATACCGCGATCATCGGTGACCAGGGTCCCGACCTGGCGGTGCATCTCGAGGATGGCGGCCTGGGCCAAGGCCGGATAATCGCCAGCCCCCTCCATGGCCAGACGCTGCGATTGCGCGCCGTCCATGAACTTCAGATCCGGCAGGTAGATGTCGACGATGCCGTCGAGCAGGCGGATCATCTCCACGCGCTCGTAGCCGCTGGTGTTGTAGACGAGCGGCACACGCAACCCTCGCCGCATGGCCAGCCCCACCGCGCGTACGATATTCGGCAAAACGTGGGTCGGGGTGACGAGGTTGATGTTGTGACATCCCCGCCGCTGGAGGTCGATCATCATGTCGGCCAGCTCGCGGTCGCTGATTAGCCGCCCCCGGCCTGCATGCGCGATCGGCCAGTTCTGGCAGAACACGCAGCGCAAGTTGCAGTGGGAGAAGAAGATCGTCCCCGAGCCACGCCGGCCGACCACCGGCACCTCCTCACCGAAGTGGGGCGTATGACTGTAGACGCGCACGCGGGCGGTAGCGCCGCATAGACCGGTCTCGCGTGCATTGCGGTCGACCCCGCATTGGTGCGGACACAAACGGCACTGATCGTACTGGGCGGCGATGGCCTCGATGCGTTCATCGAGCAACCCGGACGCCGCCAGGCGCCGATACGCCGGCTCACCATCGCGTACCGCTGCAGCCGCAGCGGACATCGACGAACCGGCCGAGACGGCAACCGCGGCAGAGGCCGCACCCTTGAGCAAACTACGGCGCTTGACCGTCACATCACACCTCCTTGCGGGCGCGCACCGGTCAGTGGCGGTCTGCTTAGGATCTCACCTGCAATATCGGTTGGGCAACCGGGTTCGGTCCACCCCGCGCCCGCGCGCGAGGCGTGAAGACCGGTGGCAGACCACGGCAAGCATCCGTCACACCCCGGGCGCGTGCGCTTGGCGGGAGTTGAATGCCTCACACCTGCAGGCGACGTTCATGCCCCGCCCGAGCAGGTCAGCACCTCGCCGGTGACGTAGTCCGACTGGGGGATGCACAGCATGAAGATGCCGCCGGCGCCGTCCTCGGCTGTACCGAGCCGTTGCAGCGGCGTCTGCGCGACGAGTGCCTCGGTGGCCTCGTTGCTGATCCCGACCCGCAACGCCTTACCGGCGACGTCGATGGTCGGTGGCGTCTCGCCGAAGCCCTGGGTGAGTCGCGTGGCGAGGTAGCCGAACGCCACCGCGTTGACGGTGACGTTGTAGCGCCCCCATTCCTTCGCCAGCGTTTTCGTCATGCCGACCACCGCCGCCTTGGCTGAGCTGTAACCCACCTGGGTCGCCGCGCCCTGCGTGCCCGATACGGAGGATACGTTCACCACCTTGCGACAGCGCGCATGGCCGGACGCCTCGATCTCGCGCTTGGCCTGGGGCCGCATCCAGGCGGCGAATGCGCGCAAGACCCGGAACGGCGCCGCGACGTGAACGTCGAGCATGGCCTGGAACTGCTCGTCGGTGTGATTGTGCGCCGCGCTGTTCCAGATGAAGCCGGCGTTGTTGACGAGGATGTCGATGCCGCCGAAGGCATCGACCGCGTCCGCGATCAGCCGCTCCGGCAGATCCGGATCGGTGACGCTTCCGGGAACGCTGAGCGTCTGCGCCCCCATCGCCGCGATCTCCGCCGCCGCCGCATCGCAGACGTCGGCATCGAGATCGTTCAGCACCACCCGCGCCCCGTGTTTGGCGAGCAGTGCTGCCGTGGCACGGCCGACGCCACGGCCGGCTCCCGTGACGATAGCAATGCGTCCCTCGAGCAGACCCATGAATTCTCTCCTGTGGTTACGAGCGGTGGAGCGTTGCACGCCGCCCGGCGCCTGTCGCGCCCAAGGCGACGCATGATGCTCAGATCGCCATGCGCGGCTCGCCCATTCCTGGCCCGCATGAGCTCATGCAGGATCGGCACTTGGCGCCGCGCGAAGTACGTCGTAAGTTGCTCGCCCGAAACCCACTTGTTCCTGTCGAGGAGGACGATCATGGGACTGCGCATCGGCTCGCTGGCACCCGACTTCACCGCCGAGACCACCGAGGGCACGATCCGCTTTCACGACTGGATCGGCGACTCCTGGTGCATTCTGTTTTCGCACCCCAAAGACTTCACACCCGTCTGCACCACGGAACTCGGCTACATGGCCCGGCTCAAGCCGGAGTTCGACCGCCGCAACACCAGGATCATCGGTCTTTCCGTGGATCCCGTCGAGAACCACACCTCCTGGGCCAGGGACATCGAGGAGACGCAGGGAACGGCGCCCAACTACCCGATGATCGGCGACACCGATCTCACCGTGGCCAAGCTCTACGACATGCTGCCGGAAGACGAGACGGGCACGGCAGAAGGCCAGACACCCCAGGATAACGCCACCGTGCGCTCCGTCTTCCTCATCGGCCCGGACAAGCGCATCAAGGCCATGCTCATTTATCCGATGACGTCGGGCCGGAACTTCGACGAAGTACTCAGACTGCTCGACTCGCTCCAGCTCAACGCCCGCCACACGGTGGCGACTCCGGTGAACTGGCGCCCCGGCGAGGACGTCATCATTCCGCCGTCCGTGAGCGACGAAGAGGCGCAGAAGAAGTACCCGCAGGGATACCGCACGCTCAAACCCTACCTGCGGGTGGTGAAGCAGCCGCAGTAAGCCTTTTCGCGGACCTGGGGTCAGACCAAGCCAAGTCCTTGTAAGTTCGGGATCCACGACCTTAGACGCAGCATTTTCAATGCTTAGAAGCTCAATTTTTGCCCTGTTTTCGTGCCTCTAAGCCGAACGGCAACACCGTCGACGCGCTCTTCGTTAGACCCCGCTTTTTGGGGCAGAAAACGCCACTCTAAGGTCACGAAATGGCGCTTATAGGCTCCCGTTGCGCCGAGTTTCAAGGGCTTACCTTGGTCTGACCCCGACTGCCCCCCGACTGCCCTTCAAGACGAGCCCGAGGGGAGCATGTCCATGTCTGAACCCATCCGCGGCGCGCCGCGCGACATGCGGTCACTCGAGGTCGCCCAGCTTGCGGGCATACTGATCACGAGCGGCAGCGATGCCGGCATGATCCCGGGCTCGCTCCAGGCTGGAGACTGCCGCCTGCATGCGGCCGTTCTTCGCGAGGATCCGGGCCCGCAGGAAGTGAAACTGATGCTCCTCTTCGCGCATCCGGATGGCTTTGTCGACGGCATCCAGCGCACGGTCGACGCGCCCGTCGCGCAGCGCCCGCTCAGCGAGCAGGTAGTGGTAGTACGGGTTGCGCTGACGATGACGCTCCAGCCGCTCCTCATAGGCATCCGCCAAGGCGTCTTCACCACGCGTGCGGTAAAGCCGTGCCAGATTACTCATGGCAGGTTCATTGCCAGGTTCGCCCCGCAACGCGCGATGGAATGCACTCTCCGCCAGGTCGGAAGCACCGACACGCGTGTAGAGCACACCAAGGTTGGTCCAGGCTGCCGCCGCATCAGCATCGGCATCCAATGCCTTTCTGAAGTGCAGGAACGCAGCGCGCTGATCGCCTTGCTGCAGTTTGGCTACGCCCAGATTGTTGTAGAACAGCGCTTCCACGACGTTGTCACTCACTGTGCGCTGCCGGAAATGTCCGCTGAATTGCGGCGCATTGAAGTCGATGACTCTGTCCTCGCGCCGACTGCGTTGACGCACGACGTCGTGCACCCGGGCATTCACGTGCTGGCTGATCAGCAGCAGATCGCCATCCATGCTCCACGTCGGGGGAACGTCCACCTGCTGATAGGAGACCCGGAGTCCGGCTTCCCGCGCCAGGGCGACGAAAAGATTGGTGTAGGCCAGGCAATTGCCGTCGCGGGCATGAAAGAGTTCACTGGCCGTTCGCGTCATTTGTGCGTCGTAGTCGACCGCCGTCAAGCCTGACTCGCCCATGGCGCGCAGAAGGCTTTCCAGGCGCATCGCGTTCGAGCCCGAACGTGGCACGGCCGCAGCCACGAAAGCCTGCATCTCGTCATCGAGGCGGAGGAGATCGTACTCGGGCAGATCGCTGGGCACGATCGGACGATCAAACCAGGGCGACCCGGAGAGGAGTTCCGATTCCGTAACCCGCTGCGATGTATCCGCCAACTCACTCAGGCCGGTGCAACCGCACAGGATACAAGCCAGGCAAGCCAGCCGGATTGTGGCAGGCAGTCGCATAGCCGAAGCTCCTGCCGCTCGAGACGAGCGTAAAGCCACGCGAAAGTGTCTCGAAGCATCCATGGCGCTTCCGGCTGCTGTCAAGCTCGGCTGCCAGGTCATCCCCGCCTGCCGGACTTGCCGGCATTTGCACGGTCCGGAACTGCGCTCGGAGTCAGACCCGGGCAGTCCATGCCCATGACGATCGATGGCTCACCTTGGTCTGACCCCGATCATGTTCAGAAACCGAGGGGGATGGCGAAGCTGAAGAACGTCACGAGAAGCGCGGTCCAGACGAGCAGGAACGCGATGGAGTACGGCAGCATGATCAGCAGCATGTCGCCGAAACCGAGTTCCGGCCGGTACTTGCGCATGAAGGCAAGGATGACGCCGGCGTAGGCCATCATCGGTGTGATGATGTTGGTGGCGGAGTCCGCGACCCGGAACGCGGCCGCCACCACGTCCGGCGTCATGGCAGGGTTCACGAAGTACAGCATCGGCACGAAGATCGGTCCGAGCAGCATCCACTTCGATGTCAGGCCTCCGATCAACAGGTTGATCAGCGCCGTGGTGAGCACGAAACCGATTAGCAGCAGTACTGGAAAACGCTGCAGCCCGAGCGCGAGCAGGCCTTCCGCACCGAGATAGGTGATGTAACTGCCGAGGCCACTGTAGGTCACCAGGGCAAGAAAGTTGTAGCAGAAGAACGTCAGCACCAGGATGTAGCCCATGGTGTTCATCTGCGCGACCATCGCCGCCACCACGTCGGCGACCCGCCGAAACGTCCCGGCCGTATAGCCGAAAGCGAGCCCGGTGAGCACGAAGAACAGCGAAATCAAGAGAATGATGTTGTTCAGGAACGGAAGCACGCGCCGGCCGTCTTCGGCCTCGAAGGGTGCCAACGGTCCCATGGCGAGCAGCGTGATCAGCGCCAGCGCCACCACGGCACCGACGACTGCAGCGCGGAGTCCGCGCCTCTCCCGATCCGTCATCTCGAAGCTGCCGACGTCGAGATCGTCCGGAACCTCGAACGGCTGATCCGTCAGCTTCGGCTCCACCCAGCGCCGCGTCACCCAGGCCCCGGTCAGAGCGAGCACAACGGTCGAAGTGGCGATGAAGAAGTAGTGCATGGTTGCCGGTCGCAGCGGCTGCCCGGCCGCGTTCTCGAACGGGATCCCCTGCGACTCGGCGAATACCTGCGCGTTCATGCCGATGATCACGTCCACCGGCGTGCCGGGAATGAGGTTGGCGCTGAAGCCTGCGGAAACACCGGCAAAGGCGGCCGCCATACCGATCAGTGGATTGCGGCCGAGACCCGCATAGAGCAGACCCGCGAGCGGAATGAGCACCAGATAGCCCGCGTCGGTCGCCACCGAACTCGTGATCCCGAGCAGCATGAGCAACAGCGGCATCCACGCGACCGGGATCTGCCGGCCGAGACGCTTGATGACAGCGGCGAAAAGTCCGGAGTGTTCTGCGACACCGATGGCGAGCATGACCACCAGGATCACGCCGAGCACACCACCCCCGAAGGCGAGCCAGTTCGCGAGCAGTGCGTTGTCGAAGATCCAGCGTACGTGCTCAGCCTCGTGCATACCGCGGATCGTGTGCACCACCGACTCACCCCCCGCGCCGGCGGTCTCGAAGCGGTGGCCACCAAGCAGGACGCTGGCTACGAAGGCGATCGGGTAGAACGCCATGAAGATGATGACCGGGTCGGGGATACGCCGGCCGGCGCGTTCCACCACACTGGCGAAGCGCTTGCCCCAGCCTCTGCCGATGCCTTCCATGCCGCTCGGTAGTCCCGTCACGATCGAGCGACCAGACGCTGCCTCGCGCCCGAGCAACCCCAGACCCGCTTCAGCTTCATCGTCACCCCCGTCATCCCCGCACGGCCATGCTCCGAACCACTGGGAGTCTAGTATCCTCGAGCCGACGCTTGCACTCGTTCTGAGGTCACGCAGCCGATCCACATGCCCCATCGAGTCAGTCGTGATGACGAGCGTCGCGCAGGATGTCCGGCCGAATGGCGAGACCGTGCCCGGGCCGGTCAGGCGGGCGCATGCAGCCGTCGACGACGGGTGGAGCCTCCACCCAGATGTCGTCGAGCAGTTGCATGTCCTCCAGAACCAGTCCATTCGGAATCGAGGCCAGCAGGTGCACCATCAGCTCCGGGTACAGGTGTGGCGCGAGCCGGATGCCGTGTGTATCCGCCACGGTGGCGATCTTGCGCAGTTCGGTCAGGCCACCGCGGGCCACATCCGGTTGCAGGACGGGAATGCCCGGGCGCTCGAAAAACGGGCGCAGCTCGAAGCGGGTGAAGTGGTTCTCGCCGCCGACGATGCGCACTTGCGGCAGCGCATCCGCCAGCCGGAAGTAGCCCGAGTAGTCCTGCGCCGCCACGGGCTCTTCGATCCAGTACGGTCCGTAGCCTGCGAGCTTCGTACAGACCGCGAGCGCGTCATCCGCCGTCCAGGCCATGTTGGCGTCGATCATGATGTCGACGTCATCACCTAGCGTTTCACGCATCCGCCGCAGATTGGCCATGTCCTCGGCCGCTGTGAACACGTGCCCGGCCTGCATCTTGATCGCTCGGTAAGCGGATAGGAAAAACAACGTGTCTTTTTCCTACCTGCCTGAAGCATGCCCAGCG
>JAFIFL010000075.1 GCA_020832055.1 Gammaproteobacteria bacterium | reverse complement strand
GAGCCCTATCCGCCACAGGCGGATGGGCCGATCGCGAAGCGTGCTGCCGGAGCTGGCGGCACTGCCTTCGCTGCTTGTCATCGGGATCGGCGCATTTCGCTGCGCGAAATAGCGCTCTCCCACAGAGTGGCGCCACTTCGGATCTGGCGATGAGCCTTGTGGGAGAGCCCTATCCGCCACAGGCGGATGGGCCGATCGCGAAGCGTGCTGCCGGAGCTGATGGCATTGCCTTCGCTGCTTGTCATCGGGATCGGCGCATTTCGTTCCAGACGAAATGCGCCTGCAAGTTGGCGTCCTCGGCGGTGGCTATTTGCCGATCACGGCGTCCTCGCCGTACAGGGCCGCGGCGAATTTCTCGACGTTGGGTCCCCGGCGCAGGTGGTGGCCGCCGTCCACGGACAGGATCACGCCGGTGATCCACGCGGCTTCGGGGCCGCAGAGGAAGCGCACGGCTTCGGCAACGTCCTCGACCTTGCCCGTACGCCGGATGGGCATGCAGTCGAGGTAGTCTTCGAGGATGTCCGGGTCATCCTGCAGGCCCTGACTGAGGTCGGTCTCCACCAGTCCCGGGCAGACGGAATTGCAGCGCACGCCCGCCACTCCGAGTTCATCCGCAACGTTCTGGGTCAGGGTGTCGATGGCGGCTTTGCTGGCGCAGTACCCGCCCATGAAGCGGTGGGTGCGGACGCCGGCGATGGACGAGATCGCGCACATGGCGCCGCCGCCGGATGCGGCAATGGCCGCGCCGGCGTGTTTGTAGGTGAGCAGGGTGCCGTTGAGGTTGGTACGCATGACCCGCTCGAAGTCAGCCAGATCCTGGCGAATGACGGGGGCAAGTCCTCCGGTGCCGGCATTGGCGACGGCGACGTCGAGGCGACCCGATTGGCCTTTGGCCATGGCCACCGCACGCTCCACGTCGGCCTCGTCAGCCACATCCCCGGCAGCAAGCAATACCTGCCCAGGTGCCGCGCGCAGGGTCGCGCTGGCGCTCTCGAGTCGCTCTTCGTCCCGCCCCATGAGGGTGACCGTGGCACCATCGGCCAGGAATCGTGCGGCACATGCCAGACCGATGCCGCTGCCGCCGCCAGTGATCAGAACTCGCCAGCCTGCCAGGGTGGAATTGCTCATGGCTTCCTTCCTTCTGCTGATTGCGCGTGCTGATCGCGCGTGGTTGATTGATGGATCGCGTGGAGAGGTTCCGGGCGGGCATGATAGAAGTCACGCACGAAGATGGGAAACCGGAGGGATCATGGATTTCGACGAGGTGGTACGGACGACGTTTGCGGCCCGGACCTTCACTGACGATCCGGTAGACGATGCCACCGTGGCGCAGCTGCTGGAAACGGCGCGCTTCGCGCCGAGTGGAGGCAACCGCCAGGGCTGGCGGGTGATCGTGGTTCGCGAGGAGGCGACCCGGAGCCGCATGAAGGCACTGATGGAACCGGTGGCCCGGCGCTACGTGGCCCAGCGCATGGCGGGTGAGAACCCCTTCAGCACGATCACGCCGACCCGAGTCACGGCGGAGCAGGTGGCGGCGGTGGACCTTCCATCCGGACTGCTGGACTGGGTGGACAGCGCACCGGTCCTCCTCGTCGTCTGCGTGGATCTGGACGTGGTGGCGAGCTTTGACGTGGATCTGGAGCGGGTCGGCGTGATCAGCGGGGCTTCGATCTATCCGTTTGCCTGGAACATACTTCTGGCGGCCAGATCGCTGGGTCTCGGCGGCACGTTGACCACGTTTCTCGCCGGGTCGGAGCCACAGGCCTGTGAGCTGCTCGGCATCCCCTCCGGGCATGCCATCGCTGCCGTCCTGCCCATTGGCCGACCGACCAAGCAGCTCACGCGCCTGACCCGGCGTCCGGTGGCGGAGTTCGCCACCCGTGAGCGTTTCGATGGCGCCCCGTTCGGCTGAATTTTTCAGATTGACTCTCGTCTCACGCGGTCGCTAAATAGCGCCGGTCGGCACGCCCCCCTGGTATATCCATGCGGCCAGCACGGATTGGCTGCCGGCGGCCAGTGCCTTGTCACGCGTGGGTATTCGTTGGCTCGTTCTGCAGGTATTCGGCCAGATAGCCGAAGGCTGCAGGGTGTCGTCATGGACGGTCCTGAGTCCAGGCCGCCCTCAATGACAGTCAACCTTGGGAGGATGCACAAGATGTTCGAAAAGACCCGCCTTGCTGCTGCGGTTGCCGCTGCAGCCGGGCTTGCTGTGGCTGTACCGGTTCATGCCCAAGGTGCTCCTGCGCCTGCGGAGCGCCGGATGCTCGAAGAGATCGTGGTGACGGCGGCCCGCCGGGAGCAGGACATCCAGGACGTGGCGGTGACCGTCACGGCCATCACCGGAGATGTCCTGCAGCGTGCCTTTGCCCAGGATGCGACCGGCCTCAATGGCATCGCTCCGAACGTCCAGCTCCTGCCGGTGGGTGCGTTCCCGAACGCATCGGCCTTCTATATCCGCGGCGTCGGCAGTACGGACATCGAGTCCGCCACGGAGCCCGGTATTGCCGTGTTCGTCAATGACATTTACCAGGGGCGGACTTCCACTGCGCTGACAGACTTCCTCGACATCGAGTCGGTGGAGATCCTGCGCGGCCCTCAGGGGACCCTGTTCGGCCGTAACGCGGCCGGAGGCGTCGTGCAGATCAATCAGGCGCAGCCGGAATTCGGTGCCCAGACCCTCGATGTGGGTGTGATGGTCGGCAATTACGGCCGGCGCAATGTGAGCCTGGTGGGCAACACTCCGCTGAGTGACGACGTCGCACTGCGTGTGGCGGGCAAGTTCACCAGTTCCGATGGCTACTACTCCAATCAGCATCCCACCGGCGGCAGCGTCAGCGGCAACGAACGCATCACGCTGATGCCGAGCCTGAAGTGGCAGGTGAGCGACGATCTCGAAGTGCTGCTGCGCGGTGAGTACAACCGCACCCGTGACGACAGTCAGGCCAACGTGCCCTGGAATGCCTGCCGGCAGGATCCGGCCACGGCAGCGCCGTTCCCGAACACCTTTGTCACCGGCGTCAATGATCTGGTGGTCGACGCTGTGGCCAATGTCTTCGGGGACGTTGCCACGGCCCAGGCCCTGTGTGCCAAGCCCATCAGGGGTGACAGTTTCAAGGTTGCTCATAACCAGGAGCGCGGCAATTTTGCAGACTTCGATGTCTGGGGTTTGAGCGCCAACGTCAGCTACCTCGTCCCGGAACTCGGGCGCTTCACCTACATCGGCAGCTACCGGGAGGTGGACGAGGACGTCTACAACGATTTCGATACGACTCCCTACTTCATCTTCGAGACCCGGCGGGATCAGGCCCATTGGCAATTCAGCCATGAGCTGCGCTACAACGCCGACCTCTCCGAAGACTTCGAACTGGTCCTCGGTGCCTACTACTTCGAGCAGGACTACGACCTCAAGCAGGACACCTTTGGTCTGCTCGCCGGTCCTACGCAGAACATCTTTGGTCGCAGCAGGCAGGATCACCGCAACGTCGCACTTTTTGGTCAGCTCGACTATCGGCTCACCGATGAGCTGGTGTTGATCGCCGGCCTGCGCTGGGACAACGAGAAGAAGGGTTTCAACCACTGCGGCGTGGGCGCAGGCAGTGCCGCGCTGCGCATCTGCGAGGCTGATTTCGGTGCCGGCCCGGTGGATACCACCATCTCCGGCAGTCAGACCTGGAGCAACCTGAGTCCCAAGCTCGGCGCCCAGTACTTCTTCTCCGACGACCTGATGGGCTACGCCACTTGGTCCCGCGCGTTCCGCTCCGGCGGGTTCAACGGCCGGGCGACCTCACCGACCACCATCGGCCCCTTCGACGAGGAACAGGCCGACAACTTCGAGGTCGGCATGAAGTCCGCCATGCTCGATGGGCGCATGCGGGCGAATCTGTCCCTGTTCTGGCTCGACTACAAGGACCTTCAGCGTCCGGTGATCCGGCCGAACCCATCGGGTGGTGCGGGTCAGGAGACCATTACCGAGAATGTGGGCAAGGCCCGCAACCGCGGTGCCGAGCTGGAACTCACCGCGCTGCTCACGCCCCGGCTGAGCCTGGATCTGTCGCTGGGCTATCTGGATGCCAGTAACCAGGAGTTCTGTGCACCGCTGCATGGTGTTCGTCCGGTCAACGAGCCGCCGGATGGTTTCACGCAGTGTGCTCCGAGCCTGCCCGTACTCAATGCGGCCGGTGATCCTACCGGCTTCCTGGTGCCTATCGACGCGACCGACCTCGACCCGCCGCAGTCGCCGAAGTGGACGACCCGCGTCGGTTTGGTCTTCGAGCAGCCCATTGATCAGTACGGCAACCTGACCCTGGCGGCATCCTGGCGCTTCCAATCGGGCGTCAGCGCGGTCGGTGCGGGTCTGCCTCCGGGGACTGATCTGGGCATCACGAACTTCGATGGCAGCCGGGTGGATGCGCGGCGCAAATCCAACGATGTCATCGATCTCAGCGCCACCTGGCGCAGTCCGGACGAGCGCTATCGCGTTGCGGCTTTCGTCAAGAACCTGACGGACGAGCAGTACCTGTCCACCGGGACCTTCGTGGCCGGATTGTTCAACTTCATCCAGTTCAATCCGCCGCGTCATTACGGCCTCGAAGTCTCCATGGCCCTCGGCCAGTAGCCCGCAGGTCACGCCCAGTCCGCCGGCATCCGCGAGGGTGCCGGCGGCTGCATTCCCGAGCCGTTGCTCCGGCCAGTCAGGACTTCCCTGGCGCCATTGCCGCCCCGTATTCGCGTCAGAAAAAACAGTCCAGCCTGATCGCGATTTGACCCGTCCGCCCCCTTTGTTACAATGTGTTTCGCAATCCTGGCTGGCCGGTCCTCGAGGACCTCTGGCCGGGGCGTGTCACCGACCATCAGCAGCCGTCCTGAACGGGCGGCTGTCGACGGTTTTCTGCTTGATTGGCAAGGTTGAGCGGTCCCGTTTGCAGCGCCACACCTGCTGCCTTCCTGTGGTGTGCACTTGAACGGGCCCGGTTTTCAGGAGAGAGCCCCATGTTTGCAAGAAACAGCTTGGCCGTGGCGATTGCCGCCGCGGCAGGCCTCGGCACCGCGAGCCCGGCACTGGCCCAGGCTCCTGCCGCCGAGCGCCGCGCGCTCGAAGAGATCGTCGTGACCGCAGCCCGGCGTGAACAGTCCATCCAGGATGTGGCCGTCTCCGTGACGGCGATTTCCGGCGATGCGCTGCAGCGCGCCTAT
Organism: Gammaproteobacteria bacterium; assembly: GCA_020832055.1. GTDB lineage: Bacteria > Pseudomonadota > Gammaproteobacteria > Pseudomonadales > Azotimanducaceae > SLTB01. The sequence goes on along the minus strand of JAFIFL010000075.1, from coordinate 11,721 downwards.
GCCCAGGACGCCACCGATCTCGATGGCATCGCACCGAACGTTCAGCTCATGCCGGTGGGTGCTTTCCAGAATGCCACCGCGTTCTACATCCGCGGCGTCGGCAGCACCGACATCGAATCCGCCACCGAGCCGGGCATTGCCGTGCTCGTCAACGACGTCTATCAGGGGCGCACGTCCACGGCACTCACTGACTTCCTCGACATCGAGTCGGTGGAGATCCTGCGCGGCCCCCAGGGGACCCTGTTCGGTCGTAACGCGGCCGGCGGTGTGGTACAGGTCAACCAGACCCAGCCGCAGCTCGGTGAGACGACCCTCGACCTCACCCTGCTCGGCGGCTCCAAGGGCCGCCGCAATATCACTGCCGTGGCGAATGCGCCGTTGGGCGAGGACGCCGCTTTCCGCCTCGCCGGTAAATACTCGGAGTTCGATGGCTGGTACAGCAACGCCAATCCCGATGGCGGCAGCGTCAGCGGCCAGGAGCGGCTCACCCTCATGCCCAGCATGAAGTGGGATGTGAACGAGAACCTGGAAGTGCTGATACGAGGTGAGTACAACCGGACCCGTGACGACAGCATGGCCAACGTACCGTGGAACGTCTGTCGTGAAGATCCCGCGACCGCTGCGGTGATTCCCAACACCGGCTTCATCACGGCAGCCAATGATCTGGTGATCGATGCGGTGGCCAACGTCTTCGGCGATCCTGCCGCGGCGGCTGAGCTGTGCGGCCAGCCCATCACCGGTGACAGCTTCACGGTCAACCACGATCAGGCTGGCGGCAACTTCAACAAGTTCGACGTCTGGGGACTCACCGGCCAGGTCAACTACACGGTACCGGAGCTCGGTCGCTTCACCTACATCGCCAACTACCGGGACGTGGAAGAGGACGTGATCAACGACTTCGACACCACGCCGTTCCACATCTTCGAGACCCGGCGCGCCCAGGAGCATTGGCAGTTCAGCCACGAGCTGCGCTTCAATGCCGATCTCTCCGATGACTATGATCTGGTGCTCGGCGCCTACTACTTCGAGCAGAAGTACGATCTGCGCCAGAACACCTCCGGGCTGCTGACGGCACCGCTGCCAGGGGTCTTTGGCCGCAGCCAGCAGAAGGCCGAGAACTGGTCCCTGTTCGGCCAGCTCGACTACCGGGTGACCGACGATCTGGTACTGATCGCCGGCCTGCGCTACGACAGCGAGAAGAAGCAGTTTGATCACTGCGGCGTGGGCGTCGGGGATCCGGTCACCCGGGACTGCCCTCAGGGGGTGCCGACCACGGTGGAAGCCAGCGAGTCCTGGAGTAACCTGAGCCCGAAACTCGGCGCCCAGTACTTCATCGACGCCGATACCATGGCCTATGCCTCCTGGTCGCGGGCATTCCGTTCCGGCGGCTTCAATGGCCGTGCCGTGGCGCCGTTCTCCATCGGCCCGTTCGACGAGGAGCAGGCGGACAACTACGAAATCGGGATCAAGTCCGACCTGTTCGACGGCCGCATTCGGGCCAACGTGTCGGCGTTCTGGCTCGAATACAAGGATCTTCAGCGTCCTGTCATCCGGCCGAACCCGGCCGGTGGCGGTGGTCAGGAAACCATTACCGAGAACGTGGGCGAGGCCCGCAACCGCGGCGTCGAACTCGAACTCACGGCGCTCGTGGCTGACGGTCTCACCATCGACTGGACGCTGGGCTACCTGGATGCCAGCAACCAGGACTTCTGTGCGCCGCTGCAGGGCGTGCTGCCCACGGATGACGTGCCGCCGGGGTTCACCCAGTGTGGCGACATTCAAGCGGTGGAGGATGGCGCCGGCGGTACCGCGGGCTTCCTGATTCCCATCGACGGCACGGATCTCGATCCGCCCCAGTCGCCGAAGTGGTCCAGCCGTCTGAGTGTGGTCTACGAGCACTCCCTGCGGGAGAACGGTTTCGTCACCCTGGCCGGTACGTGGCGCTATCAGTCCGGCGTCAGCGTGGTGGGCGCAGGTCTGCCGGCGGGCAGCAGTGCCGGTGTGGAGAACTTCAATGGCGCGCTCATGACGAGTCGCCGGAGTTCGAACAACACCTTCGACATCGATACCACCTGGCGCAGTCTCGACGATCGTTATCGGGTGTCCGCGTTCATCAAGAACGTCACGGATGAGCAGTACATCTCCACGGGGACCTTCGTGGCGGGGCTGTTCAACTTCGTGCAGTTCAACGAGCCGCGTCACTTCGGCGTCGAGTTCGCCATGTCCTTAGGCGGCATGTGATCGACAGGACCTCCCCGCCTGCCGGGCGGGGAGGTCCGCTTGCTTGGATTCGCCCGCCCTCCGCCTGAACAGGCGCTGCACGTTGTTCCAATGCGGTTCCAATGCGGCTCCAATGCGTCCCGGGTCGTTCGGCTCTTCACGATCACGGGAACTCATGGCCAGTCAAAACCGTCAGTCCTGCCGGGAAAGTTGACCCCGCCGTTACAATCCGTTACAAGCTTTTGGTCCCGTAGGATGTGCACTGCGCCTGGGTGATCGGACCCTGCCAGCTGTGTCCTGCTGGTGATGAGTTCGCGCCTGATCGGGGCCTTGAATCTGCAGCAGCAATAACGAAAACGACCCACCCCATCACTGCGCCAACAACCCGGCCAATGGGCCAACAACTACGAACTTCGCAAGAAGCATGTTTCAGGACAGGGGAGCCACGTCCATGAGTCAGAAAAAATCCGCCCGCAGGACATCCGGATTACAGGTTGCGGCGCTTGCCGCAGCGGTCGCCTTGCCGGTCGTCGGTCTCGGTGGCGCCACATCGGCCCTGGCCCAGACCCAGACCGGCAGCGAGCCCCGGGCGCGCGCGGGAGCCATCGAGGAGATCGTCGTGACCTCCCGGCGCCGTGCTGAGTCGGCCCAGGACGTTCCGGTTTCGGTGACGGCCTTCCGCCAGGAGGACATCGATCGCATCCAGCCGCGCACCATCCGCGACCTCGACGGGCTTGCACCGAACCTGTTCATCGGCATGAACACCGCGGGACCGGGTGCCGGGGCCATCTTCATCCGCGGCCTCGGCTATGCGGACATCGAGAAGACCCAGAGCCCCGCCGTGGCCATCATCCTCGATGGCGTCTATCAGGGGACCAGCACCGGTCAGCTCATCGATGCCTTCGACATCGAACAGGTGGAGATCAACCGCGGCCCGCAAGGCGTGCTCTACGGCAAGAACACCACCGGCGGCACCATCGTCGTCCAGCGCACCAGGCCTACCGGCGAATTCGGCATCCGCACGTCCGTTCAGCTCGGTACGGACAACGAGCGGGTCTTCAAGGCGGTGGCCAATGCGCCGCTGATCGAGGACGAGCTGGCCTTGAAGATCGGTGGCACCTACAAGGAGCGCGACGGCTTCTACCGCAATACCACCCGCGACACCAAAGTGGGGGACATCGACTACTGGTCGCTCACCACGTCCCTGCTGTGGACGCCGAATGACAGTTTCGAGGCCCAGTTCACCTACGATCGCATCCAGGACGACTCGGACACGCCCCCCCAGGATCCGCGCTACAACGGCGACACGCCGTTCGTGAACGAGGCGGATCTCGACGAGTTCATGGACATGACCGTGGACAGCTTCGGTCTGCAGATGACCCTGGATACCGACATTGGTCTCGTTACGTCCATTACCGGCTTCTCGAAGATGACCGACGATGTCCTGCAGGACTTCGACGGCTCGACGCGGGCAACCCCCGCCCGGCCGCTGGTGCAGCTGCACACGCTACGCGAACAGAGCTACAAGCAGTTCACCCAGGAACTGCGGCTGGACATGGACCTCTCGGAACAGTTGCTGTTCTCCTTCGGCGGCTTCTATCTGAAGTCCGAGCAGGGCTTTGCGCAGAACACGGACCAGGTCGTGCAAATCGAGAACCCGGTGGCGGGCATCGGCTTGCCCTGCGCGGCCATCGGCTTCTCAGCCAATCCCAACCCGGACCTCGGCGATCAGTTCTGTCAGATTGGCCCGTTGATCTCCGATCAGCTGGGCACCCATGATGTGCGTTCGATCGGCTTGTTCGGAAACCTGACCTACATGGCCACCGAGAACCTCGAATTGACTTTGGGTGCGCGCTACATCGATGAGAAGAAGCGCTTCGCCAACCAGTTCGTCGATCGGACCGCAGGCCGCACGGGGCCGTTGGTCCGGGATTCCGATTCCTGGGACGACGTGATCATCGCCGCTTCGGCCAACTGGCAGGTGACGAACGACAACCTGGTCTATGTCAGCTACAGCGAAGGTTTCCGTTCCGGCGGTTTCTCGATCCGCGGTACGGGCCAAGTGACCTGCCCGCTGTGCCCGGCCGACTTTCCCGGGATCATTGGCGTCGGGTCGGCGGGTGATCCCGTGATTGCGGCACCGCTCACTTTCGATCCGGAGGATGTCTGGTCGGTGGAAATCGGCAGCAAGAACGATTTCCTCGACGGTCGGCTGCGCCTGAACCTGGCGGCATTCCACACCGAGCTGAAAGGTCAGCAGCTGTCTTCGATCATCACCACGCCGGGTATCATTCCGGGCACCAATACCCTGATCAACAACGCCGACAAGACCGTGATCCGCGGCCTGGAGGTCGAGGCCACGGCGGTGCTGCACGAGCACTTCTCGCTGGTCTTCGCTGGAGGCCTTCAGGACGCCGAGCGGCGCACCTTCGAGATCGACGGTACGCGGGTGCCCATCGGCCCGGACGGACAGGTGGGAGCGCCGGGACCGTTCACCATTCCCAAGGAGCAGGTGGGGCGCTCACCGGATTGGAACTGGGCGCTGAGTGGCATCTACAGCCAGCAGGTCGGTGCCGGCTTCCTCGATGCCAACCTGACTGTCCGTGGGCAGGACGACTTCGTGCTGGTGAACTCCATCACCGGGGTGCCGGTGTTCGAGAAGGGTTACACGCTCATGGACGCCAGCGTCGCGTATTCCTGGAGCACCGAGGCCGGCAACAACTTCCGTGTCGCCCTGTTCGGCAAGAATCTGACAGACAAGAAGTACCGGGAGCAGTCTCTGCCACTGGGGCCCTTCGGTGGCTTCCAGGGCTGGGGTCCGCCGCGCACCGCCGCGGTGGAATTCCAGATGGAATTCTGAACTCGGTCATGATGATGCCGGGCGTCCAGCGGACGCCCGGTCGATGACGGGCAAGCGGGCTCACATTTTGATCGTGAGGACATAGCAAGCATGGCACTCAATCTGCAGTTCAGCGCCGAGGATGAAGCCTTCCGCGCGGAAGTCCGAAGCTTTCTCGAGCAGCATCTGGATGACGATCTCAAGGAGGCCGCACGCCGCCAGACCAGTGTGTTTGCCGACAAGGATGTGGCCATGCGCTGGCAGCTCATCCTGCACAAGGAGAAGGGCTGGGCGGCGCCGAGCTGGCCGGAGGAGTTCGGAGGTCCCGGCTGGGGGCCGACCCGACGCTACATCTTCAATGAGGAGTGCGCCAAGGCCGGCGCCCCCGGCGTGATCCCGCTGGGCCTGCGCATGCTGGCGCCGGTGCTGTTCAAGTACGGTACGCCGGAGCAGCAGGCGTACTACCTGCCGCGCATGCTCAACGGTGAACACTACTGGTGTCAGGGCTACTCCGAGCCCGGTTCAGGCTCGGACCTTTCGAGCCTGAAGACCACGGCGGTCAAGGATGGCGATGACTACATTGTCAACGGCACCAAGATCTGGACCACGCATGCCCATTTCGCCGACCACATCTTCTGTCTGGTCCGCACGGATACGGATGCGAAACCCCAGGCGGGCATCAGTTTCCTGCTGATCGACATGAATACGCCCGGGATCACGATCCAGCCGATCATCACCATTGCCGGGGATCATGAGGTCAATCAGGTGTTCTTCGACAATGTCCGGGTGCCCCAGAGCAACCGGGTGGGTCCCGAGAACGAGGGTTGGACGGCAGCGAAGTACCTGCTCGAGTTCGAGCGTGGCGGTGGTGGCGCGGCGGCGCGGCTGAAGGTGGCGCTCGACGAGCTCAAGAGTCTGGCCCGCAAGGTCGATGACAGCGGCGAGGCCCTGATCGATGATCCAGCCTTCCACGGCCGCATCTCGCAGCTCGAGATCGGTATTCACGCCCTGGAGTTCAACGAGCTGCGGACCCTGTCGAAGATGGCCGACGGTGGCTCGCCAGGGCCTGAGTCCTCGCTGGCGAAGAACACCGGCGTCGACCTCGAACAGACCCTCAATACCCTCAAGCTCGAGGCCATCGCCTGGTATGGGGTGCCGCACCACAATCTGATGCGCCTGCAGGACAACAATGCGCCCACAGTGGGGCCGGCCCGTTTTGAGCCCATCAATGGCCGCTACATCAACAGCCGTGCCGCATCGGTGTTCGGAGGCAGCCGGGAGGTGCAGAAGAACATCATTGCCAAGACCGTTCTCGGGCTCTGAGCGCCCGTCCGCCTGCAGGGAACCGGCCCGGATGTTCGTCCGGGCCGGCTCGGCGCCGGGCGCGAGCAGCGCTCTGCCCTGGCAATTGCGGCAGGTGCACAGGCGGCCCCGTGTGGGGTATTCTCGGGCAGCAAAAGAATCACACCGGTTTGTTTTCTCTCGAGAGCCTTCACGCTTGCCTGTGAACAAGCACGCGTGAAGGCGGGGCGGGGCCGCAACCGGGACAGCCAATCGAGGAGAGGTCATGACGGTCTATCGCACGGTGAAGCGTTACTGGGAGCCCGAGCGCACGCGCACGCCGGCGGAAAAGGCCCCTGACCCTGATCTGGGTCACGATGTGATTCCGGCGGAGCGCTACACCAGCAAAGAGTTCGCCGAGCTCGAGTGGGATCGGCTGTGGAGCAAGGTCTGGCTGATGGGCTGCTGGGAAGGTGACCTGCGCGAACCGGGCGACTATGTCTGCACGAAGATCGGCAATGAGCACATCGTGCTCACCCGTGCCGAGGACGGCAGCGTCAATGCGTTCTACAACGTCTGTTCCCACCGCGGCAATCAGGTGGCCTACGGTCAGCGGGGCAATCAGAAAAGCTTCCGCTGCTCCTTCCACTACTGGGAGTATGACCTCAAGGGACGGCTGATCGACGTTCCGGACGAGGAGACGTTCCCCCAGGGTGCGCCCTGCGAAAAGCTGTCCATCAAGACCCTGCCCTGTGACACCTGGGGCGGCTGGGTCTGGTTCAGTCTCAATCCCAAGGTGGAACCGCTCGAAGACTTCCTCGGCATCATCCCCGGGCACCTCGATCCTTATCACTTCGAGCGCATGGTCCTGGTCAACGACGTCACGGTGGAGTGGGACTGCAACTGGAAGGCTTCGGTGGACGCGTTCAACGAGACCTACCATGTCCGCGGTACCCATCCTCAGCTCCTGAGCATGCTCGAGGATTACGATGTCCAGATCGACTGCTATGAGCGTCACAGCCGTTACCTGATTCCCTTCGCCACGGTGAGCACCCACGTGGAGGACGACGAGCCGGTGTCGGAGCTGCTCCAGCAGTACCTGGAAGGTTACGGTTTCACTGACTTCCAGGGGCCGGCACGGGACGCGAGGCGAGCCCTGCAGGAATTTCTGCGCAAGAACGACAAGGCGCTGGGCTGGGACTTTTCGGAACTCAACGATGACCAGCTGTCTGATGATTACCACTACATGATCTTCCCCAACATCACCATGAACATCCACGCCAACTCGGTGATGATCTTCCGTCAGCGCCCCCACGAAACGGATCCGAACCGGATGTATTGGGACCTGCAGAATTACGTGCTGCCCAGGGAGGGCGACGACATTCCACCGCGTCCTGAACATCGGCAGTTCAAGGCGGGTGACGAATCCTTGGGCGAGGTGCTCGATCAGGATCAGAGCAATCTGCCTATGGTGCAGGCGGGCATGAACTCCGCAGGGTTCCGCGGTCTTTGGATCAGCGATCAGGAACTGCGTATTCGCCACTTCCACAAGACCATCGATGATTACCTGTTCCGTTCCCAGATCCGTCTGTTGGACTGAACAGTGAGTGCAGAGGCACCGCTTGTGGATGTACGCTGGGAGCGTGTCGGTGAGCGTGCAGTGCTGACTGACGAAGGTCGTCTGAAGGCCACAGCGCGCGGCTGGCATCTGCTGGTCGTGCAGATGGCGGGAGAAGCGGGTGATGCGGCAGTGTTTGCCGTGGAAAACCGCTGCTCCCACGCCACGGCCCGCCTCGACGGCGGGGAAATCGATGGTTGTCACATCGTCTGCCCACTTCACGGTGCGCGTTTCGACATTCGTGACGGTACCTGCGCCGGCCCGCCGGCGAGTCAACCGATTCGCAGCTTCCCGGCGCGGATCAACGGAGAAGACGTCGAGGTGGCCGTACCGGAAAAACCACCGATGGCAAAGCCGAAGTTCGGTGTCTTCAACTGAAGCAACCCGGCCATTGTGGCCGGTCATTTTTTCGCAACGAGAACGGAGAGCATCATGGATCTGGGATTGAAAGGAACCAAGGCCATCATCACCGGCGCCACCAAGGGCATCGGTCGTGCCATTGCCGAATCGTTGACCGACGAAGGTGCGTCCGTCGCCATCTGCTCGCGGAATGCAGACGAGGTCAAGAAGGCGGTCTCCGAACTCGGCGCCAAGGGCGTGAAGGTCGTCGGTGATGCCGTCGACATCGGTGACGGCGATGCCTACAAGGCCTGGCTGGAGAAAGCCGCTCAGGAACTCGGTGGCTGTGATGTGTTCGTGGCCAACGTCTCCGGCGGCAATGCTCCCGGTGAGCAGGGCTGGCGCAACAACTTCGAGTTCGACGTGCTCGGTACGGTGCGTGGTGTCGAGGTGCTGCAGCCCCATCTGGAGAAGAGCGGCAAGGGCAACATCGTGGTGATCTCCACCACCGCTGCTCTCGAGCATTTCCTCGGTGCGGGCCCCTACGGCGCCATGAAGGCGGGCCTGATCAATTATGCCAGTGCACTGGCTGTGGACCTGGCCCCCAAGGGCATCCGCGTGAACACCGTGAGCCCCGGTCCGATCTTCATCGAAGGCGGTGCCTGGAACTACATCAAGGACAACATGACGCCGCTGTACGAGAAGATCCTCGGTGAGATTCCCATGGGTCGCATGGGCAAGGCCGAAGAGATTGGCGATCAGGTGGCGTTCCTGGTCAGCCCCCGTGGTGGCTTCACCTCAGGGGCGAACATCGTCATTGACGGCGCCTTCACCAAGCGCGTCCAGTTCTGAGAGCTGGACAGGTCGCCGCCCCGTGAGGGGCGGTGGCAATCAAGGCCGTCGCAGGATGTGGAACCGGCCGTGGAGCAGCAGTTTTGTCTGCGCCTGGCGGCTGGAGCCATCCGGGTTGCCGCAGGGCATTCGCGACTGAAGCTGCTTCCACAGCGGCGGTCCGTTTTCGTATGGGAGGGAGTCATTCATGTCCAACCGTGTCTGCAAGGTCTACATGGTAGTCGCCGGCGATTACCACGACATGGACCGCGCCCGCCTCGAGCTGCTCAAGCTGCTCGCGGAAAATCCGAAGATCCGCGCCACGGTGGCGGCGGATTATCACGACCTGGAGTCCATTGCGGCCTCCGACGTTCTGATCACCTACACCTGCAACCTGATACCCGAACCGAAGGAGCAGGAAGCGCTGCGTGATTTCGTGGCCTCGGGCAAGCGCTGGTTCGCCCTGCACGGGACCAACTCGATCCTGAAATTCCTGGAGGATGGTCGGGTGGATGCCCCGGAAACCGCGCCGGTGCTGATGAAGACGCTGGGCACGCAGTTCATCGCCCATCCGCCGATCCAGCCCTTCACGGTCAAGGCCAGTGACCCGAACCATCCGCTGGTCAAGGGGATCGACGAGTTCGAGACTGACGATGAGATCTACCTCTGCCGGATCCACGGTGACCTCAAGCTGCTGCTCGAGACCCACTTCACGGGCGAGGCGACGGGTTTCGTCGAGGACCAGTGGCCCGACGACGATCCACGTCCGGTGTATTACATCAACACCGTGGGCGATGGAGAGGTGCTCTACCTCAATCTCGGCCACTGCCGTGGCCATTACGACATGCAGCCGATGATCGACTACTACCCGAACATCGAGAACGGCTCCTGGGACAAGCCTGAGTACTACGAACTGCTGCGTCGGGGTATCGCCTACTGCGCGGATGCGGTCACCGGCTGACGCCCTTCCTCGGCGCGCCACGGCTCCGTGGCGCGCCGCCCCCCCTGCCCGGTTCCTCTCGCCCGCATCTCGAATCCCCTGGCCGTCACCTGAAGGTGCCGGGCCGCTCCGGATGGCAATGGACACCCACAGACTGCTCCAACAGAGTAGTCTGACGTCCTTGGGAAGCGGTTCGGCAGAGAGGGTCATTGCCTGTGACAGCAATCCACTATCAGGATCTGGTGACGGTCGCGGACAGCATCCGCAGCGGTCAGGTGACATCCGAGGCGATCACGGCAGCGCTGCTGGAGCGCATCAGGGCTCTGGATGGCGAGTTACGGGCCTATGTCCGGGTGTTCGACGAGGAGGCCATGCAGCGGGCTCGTGCCCTGGATGCGGAGCAGGCTGCGGGTCGACCGCCGGGGCTGCTCCACGGCGTGCCGGTTGCGGTGAAGGACCTGCTCGCCTACGGCGGTCACCCGACCACTGTGGGCGGCAAGGTCCGGGAGCGCTGGCAGCCCGCGGAAGATGCCACCGTCGTCCGGCGCCTGAAGGCCGCTGGTGCCGTGATCCTCGGCAAACTCAAGCTCACGGAAGGGGCCTTTGCTGAGCATCATCCCGATGTTCCGGCACCGCGCAATCCCTGGGACCCTGAGGCTTGGACCGGCGTGTCCTCGAGCGGATCGGGCGTCGCCACGGCAGCCGGACTCTGTTTCGGCAGTCTGGGGACGGATACCGGTGGCTCGATCCGGTTTCCCTCGGCTGCCTGCGCGGTGGTGGGCATCAAACCCACCTACGGCCTGGTCAGTCGGGTCGGCGCCTTCCCGCTGGCCGAGTCACTGGACCACATCGGTCCCATGACCCGCAGTGTCCGGGACGGGGCACGCCTGCTGCAGGTACTCGCCGGGTACGATCCCGAGGACCCCAATTCCCTCGACGTACCGATTCCGGATTACGAAGCCGAACTCACGGCAGGCCTCGCCGGGCTGACGCTGGGGGTGGATCCAGCCTGGAGCAGCGCAGGTGTGGCGCTGGACGTCAGCCGCACCGTCGCCGATGCGGCTGAGATTCTGGCCGGGGCCGGAGCGCGCATTCGCGAAATCCGGATGCCCGACGCCCGGGCCCTGATCGATGGCTGGGCGGTGACCTGCGGCGTCGAGGCGGCGCTGGCCCATGCGGACACGTTTCCGTCGCAGCGGGATCAGTACGGCCCGGTACTGGCAGCCCTGCTGGATCTCGGGCTGCGCAGTCGAGCCACGGAGTACGCCGAGCTGGAGCGTGAGCGCGAACGCTACCGCGCGGCGCTGCATCGTATTTTCACTGAGGTGGATGCGGTGCTGCTGCCGGCCATGCCGTTTGCGCCGCCACCGCTGCGCGATCTCGATGGCCTTGGCGAGAGCGGCGCGGCAGCCATTACCTTCACGGCACCGTTCGATTACAGCGGCAGTCCGAGCGTCACGGTTCCGGCAGGCTTCACCAGCGAGGGGCAACCGCTGGCGTTCCAGGTCATCGGTCCGGCGCTGTCCGAGGCCCGACTGCTGCGCATCGCCCATCAGTACGAACTCGAAGGGCCAGGGAGCCCGCCGCACCCGCCGGCGTATCCCTGATCCGTCCGGTGCGGGACTCGCCATTGTGGGAGAGCGCTATTTCGCA